>JBBSBP010000001.1:0-139785 GCA_038251165.1 Bacteroidales bacterium
AGTAAAATTGAAGGGCTTATTTTGCTTAAAAATGGGTTTGATAGGGTTGTTTTTCGGAAAATCAAAAACAAAGCACTTTTTAGGTACTTAATTAGCTCTTTTATCCCTATAATATTTATAATTCGGCGAATGTTATATGCTGACATTATCATCCCGACATCGGCACTTGCTCGTGGAATTCCTTTTTTTGTGAGTATGTAACTAAACCCCCACTGTCGTTTTATGGTCCCATATGGGTGTTCCACAATTTGCTGCCGCTTGCGGTAAAGTTCTTTGTTTTGACTAATACGTTCTTTGTTCATATCCACCAGTTCCTGATATTCGCTGCGTTGTATTGCTTTCCCGCAAATGGCTTTTGAACATTCGGGTTTTACCGGGCATGTTTTGCAGGCTGTTGTTGTATAACGTTTAAAAAGGTAGGTTTCGGCTTTGTGCCACCTTCCGTTTGAATTCAGTATCGCACCTTGTGGACAGGTGTAGCAGTCGTTTGTTTTGTTGAATACGAATTTTTCGACATTGTACTGCGGGTTTGGTGCATTGGCAGCCACGGCCGGAATGGCAACCATGACGTTAATTCCCAAATCGGCGGCTTTTTTAAATTCGCTTCCGGTATGATAGCCTTTGTCGTATAATGCAATAAAATCGTTTGATTCAAGAATGTTTTCGGCTCGTTGCAACATGTTTCCCATTGCCTTTGCATCATTTGTGTTTGTAACATCATAATCTATTGGTATGTTGTGTTTGGCATCAACCGTGGTTTGTACATTGTATGCAACTTCGGTAATATTATTGCGGGTAATCATTTGGCGACTATCGGGGTCTGAAGTTGAAATCTGTGGCTGGCCACTTTCGAGTATTTGCTGTTCGATTTGCTTATAGCATTCTTTGTCGGGATGAAGGTTTTTGAGTAACCACATTGTTTCGATGTTCCGTTTACATTCTTTCTCTAACTGTCGCGATGAACGCACTCGGTTAAGGTATCCGTAAATGTAGAGTTTCAACAAATCGGCAGGGTGATAAGCAGGTCTGCCATTTTCAATGTACTCAACTTTAAACCCAAATTCTCCCAAATCCAGGCTGTCAACAAAAAGGTCGATAAGTCGGACTTCGTTTTCGGCATCAACCGCATCATCGAGCGAAACCGGGAAAAGGTAGGTTTGTGTCCTGTTTTGTCCTTTGATATACTTCATGCATGAAGATACAAAACATTAGTTCTCAGGGGTGTTGATAACTGTTTTAGTTATAAACAAAGTGTAAGGTTTTTAGACAGTCTGACGGTGCCCGCATTCGTCTTGCACCTCAAAAAGACTGGGTCGTTAACAATCCTGTTCAACTGAAAAAAGTAGTACAAACACTGGAAGGTATCCAGCAAGAATTCAACAGCGCCCAATCCAGGGGTAAAAAGGTTTCTCTTGCCGACCTTATTGTATTGGCTGGTTGCGCAGGTGTTGAGAAAGCAGCAAAAGACGCAGGTCATGTCATAACCGTTCCTTTCATACCGGGACGTATGGATGCATCGCAGGAGCAAACCGAGGTGGATTCTTTCGGAGTGCTGGAGCCGGCAGCCGATGGTTTCCGCAATTATTTAAAAACGCAATACACCATACCAACCGAAGAGCTGTTGGTTGATAAAGCCCAATTGCTAACATTAACAGCTCCTGAAATGACAGTTCTTGTGGGCGGTATGCGTGTATTGAACACAAACTTTGACAACTCTAAACATGGTATTTTCACGAAACGTCCCGAAGTTCTTACCAACGATTTCTTTGTAAACCTGCTCGATACATACCGCCTGGATGCCGAACGACGATTCTAAAGAAACCTTTGAAGGACGTGATCGCGCAACCGGCACACTAAATTGGACAGGAACCCGGGCAGATCTTATCTTTGGTTCAAACTCTGAGCTTAGAGCCCTTGCCGAAGTATATGGAAGCTCAGACGCTCAGGAAAAATTCGTTACGGATTTTGTGGCGGCATGGAATAAAGTTATGAACCTTGATCGCTTTGATTTAGCCTGATTTGTATTGGTAATCCGAAATTTACGAAGAAGAAAACCGATACCGTATAAAGGAGGTCTGTTTCCAGACCTCCTTTATACGGTATACATTTAGCGGAATGAAAACAATTCTTTAAACGATCAGATATAAGCGGACTTTTTGAATCGGGTTTTAGACACTGTTTAAATTTTTCCCGTAGGGAAAACATGGGAGTAGAAATGTCGAATTACAATCCGGGTTTTATCACGTCCGGGATAAAAGACTGGTATCAATCTGTACTTTCTACCAATATTTGGTTCCTGACGGAACCTTAAACCAAAAATTTAGCAACAGGTTTCTGGACATAAGACTTAATAGCAACAGACTGAGACGAGTTATTCGTATGGACTATGAAACGGAACTCGAAGAATATATTGAAACGAATATCAAACCAAAATTGAATTCCGGTTGTTAATAGTATGCTACCCGTCAAGCCGGGCAACCAGCTTCATTGACAGGACCCCGATAAATCGGGATGAAAAGCAACTTCCGCCTAATGGCGGATTCATCGGGAAAATCCCACCCTGCGTGCAGCTGAGGGACGTAACTTGCGATTTAAACACCCATGTTAACAATTACCACGAAGATAAAGTTAATGAAAATCGACCCAGCACAATTCAAGTCGTTGAGGCCATTAAAGGAAGGAAAAATCTGGGAGTGGTGTCTGGGATTAGTTTTCTTCATTATGATTATAGGGACATAAGGGAAATTAGTGAATACCTGGATCATGGACTCATAAAAGGTTTAAAATTTTATCCCGGATATGAACCATTTTATCCTAACGACAGCAGCTTGCCTTACATTTATACCAAAAGTCTTTGGCTTCCCATTGCCATGCATTTCAGCTGGAATTTTTTCCAGGGAACCGTTTTCGGGTATAATGTCAGCGGCCATATCACTTATTCTTTAATTGCCCAGACACGGCTGGCAGACAATATCTGGAACGGAGGAAAGTTTGGCTTCGAAGGTTCAGTTCTTTCGGTTGTTTTCCAGATCATAGCCATTCTGTTTTTGTGGTGGTTTTATCACAGGGCTAAAACAGCATCAGAACACCCGGAACCTGTAAGGTCGAAAAAGTAAAAAGCAGATTCGAAGTATTTAGCTGTCGACTGTCAATTTCAAAACCGGAAATATTTTCGGAATATAACTTCAGAAACTCCTTTACTCCTTCACCGAACTCCCCCGAACAATCAAATCAGCCTGTAACACTTTGACTTCAGGAATGTATTCTTCCCCGGCCGATAAAATCCGGTGGAAAAGTATTTCCGCGGCTAAAATCCCCATTTCGTAACCATGCTGGTCGACCGATGACAGATTTGGATCGGTTATTCCGGATAAACGACCATCCGAGAATCCCACGATCGCGATATCTTCGGGTATTTTAAACCCTTTTTTCTGAATGGTTTGCATGGCGCCAATAGCCGTCAGATCATTTACAGCAAATACACCATCGGGAACAATACCGGCATCAAGCATCTCCACCACGGCATTGCGGGCCTTTTCAAAGGTATCAGCTTCTATAATCAGTCGGTTGTCGACAGGCATTCCGGCTTCGGCAAGGGCATTGAGGTAACCCTGAAGCCGGTCTCTTCCGATCAGCAGGTTCTGTGGACCGGCAAAATGAGCAATTCTTTTCCGCCCGGTTTCAATCAGATGCCGGGTCGCTTTGTACGAGGCTTCCATATCGTCAATAATCACCTGGTCAGCATTAATTTCAGGAGCAATACGGTCAAAAAACACCAGGGGAATTCCACCATCCTGTAAATCAAGCAGGTGATCGAACGAATGCGTTTCCTTGGAGATGGAAACCAAAATCCCGTCGACGCGGTGAGAGAGCAGTGTGCGGGAATTGGCTACTTCACGGCCATAACTTTCGTTCGACTGGCAGATGATTACCGTAAAACCTTTTTGTGAAGCCACATCTTCAATTCCGCTGATGACGGACGAAAAAAAATAGTGTACAATTTCCGGTATGATCACGCCAATGGTGTAGCTGCGGCTGTTCTTCAAACTAAGAGCTACTGCATTCGGCTGGTATTTAAGCTTTTGAGCCAGTTCATTCACCGCTTTTTTGGTATCTACATTGATATCCGGATGATCCTTCAAAGCTCTTGAAACCGTTGAAGGCGAAATACCCAATATTCGAGCAATATCTTTTATGGTGATCTGATTACTTCGCATAAAATTGTTGGTTGCTGGTCATATTTTTGGATTCAATCACGAAAGATAATCATTTATTATCACGCCCGGTCATTCGTGAAACGAATCCTTTTGAGTCCGGAAAAGTTCCCGGGAGAGTCCGGATTTTCATTTGGGTTACTTAATTTTTTCATCCTGAAAAAATGGCGTTTAATTCTCCAGACATACCTACCAGTTACTACCTGTTTTATAACACTTGCGATGCAAACGACACCGCAAACGATTGCAGTAAATCGATTATAACATTTTTTAACTAAATCATAACAGATTCCATACTTTCGTCACGGAATTAATTTTTATGAAGTCTTAACGGAATACTTTAACGGAATTAACCAACAATTTTGGATGAATGAATCTAAAACGAGTATTTGAACCAATAATTATTAAAACATGAGGATTATTCGTAAAAACCTAAATGTATTAATATTGATTCTGTCGCTTTTGCTTGGAAATTTCGCAATGGCACAACAGACAGTATTAACGGGTAAGGTGACCGATAGTTCATCGGGAGAAACTTTGCCGGGTGTTTCTATTGTAGTAAAAGGAACTACAAACGGAACCATCACGAATGTAGATGGTGTATTTACCCTAAGTGTGAATCAGGGTGACGTAATCCAGTTTTCGTATGTCGGTTATAAACTTCAGGAAATTACAGTTCAGGGACAAAAAACCCTTAATGTAGCACTTGTTGTTGACAACGAACAACTGGAAGAAGTTGTTGTAATCGGTTACGGTCAGGTTAAAAAATCTGATGCTACAGGTTCTATCAGTACAGTAAGTTCCAAAGATTTTAATAAAGGAGCGATTACATCGCCACAGGATTTATTAATGGGGAAAAGTGCCGGGGTAGTAATTACCAGTGATGGTGGAGCACCGGGAAGTAATGCAACAATCCGTATTCGTGGGGGCTCATCGCTTTCGGCAAGCAATGACCCGTTAATAATTGTTGATGGTGTACCACTTGACAGCCGGGGATTATCCGGAATGGGCAATCCACTGGCAGCTGTTAATCCAAATGACATTGAGACTTTTACTGTCCTGAAAGATGCTTCTGCAACAGCTATTTATGGTTCAAGGGCTTCCAATGGGGTAATTCTTATTACCACAAAAAGGGGTAAGGTCGGAGGCGATTTGAAGATAACTTACGATGGGAATGTTTCTGTTGCGGCTCCTATTGAATATGTTGATGTTTATTCTGGTGACGAATTCAGGAAAATGGCATGGGATCATAAAAACCTTTATGATATAAATGGGTTTTCCCGTTTAGGTCAGGAAAATACAAACTGGCAAAAAGAAATTTTCCGCACAGCTGTGAGTACAAACCATAACTTAAGTCTTACCGGCGCTTATAAAACTATGCCTTACCGGGTTTCTGTCGGACATACTGAACAGAATGGTATTTTGACCAACACTGACATGAGCAGAACAACTCTTTCTGTTGGCCTGGATCCTACTTTCATTGAAAATCGCCTGAAAGTTACCGTAAATGCCAAGGCCATGAATATTGACAACAATTACGGAAATACAGATGCGATTGGAAGCGCTGTAACGATGGATCCAACAAAACCAGTAATGAACGGGAATACCCGTTATGGTGGATATTATACCTGGACAATTGATGGCACTCCAAACGGAGAAGCAACTGGTTTTGGAAGTAATCCTGTTGCCCAAGCAAATATTCGTGACAACAAAGCCAACGGAAAACGTATAATTGGGAATGTACAACTGGATTATAAATTCAAAGCAATTCCTGAATTGCGTGCTAACTTAAACGTGGGTATAGATTATACCAAAACAAAAGGACACGACAATACCGATACCATCGCTTCATGGCAAAGACGTGGTGTCTGGGGTCAGATTAGAGACTACAACGGTGAATATTCAAACAAAGTGCTTGACTTCTATTTGAATTACACAAAAGATCTAAAACAAATTTCGAGCAAGGTTGATGTAACAGCCGGTTATTCATGGAATCACATCCGAAGAGATGAAGACAGATTACAGGTTAGCATTGTGGATGCCATGCACCCAAGGGTACCTGCTTCAGACAGTGCAGCAACGGCAACTGAAAGCTATTTGGTTTCTTTCTTTGGTCGTTTAAATTACACCCTTCTCGACAGGTATCTGCTTACAGTTACCCTGCGTGATGACGGATCGTCCCGCTTTGCAAAAGCGAACAGATGGGGTCTGTTTCCGTCGGCTGCTTTTGCCTGGAAGATAAAAGACGAGACTTTTTTACGTGATGTAAAAGCTGTTTCTGACCTGAAACTCCGTATAGGCTGGGGTATAACCGGACAGCAAAATATTCAGGACAATGATTATCCGGCTATGGCTCAATACCGTGCTTCATTGAGCGGATATTCCTATCAGTTTGGAAACGAATTTATCCAAACTTTACGTCCGAATGCTTATGATGAGAATATCAAATGGGAATCGACAACCACTCAAAACGCAGGTCTGGATTTTGGATTCCTGAACAACCGTATTACAGGTTCGATTGATGTTTACAAACGTGTTACTGATGATTTATTGAATCGCATTGTAATTCCAAACGGAAGTAACTTCTCAAACGTCCTGTTGACAAACGTTGGAAGCATGGAAAATAAAGGAGCTGAATTTTCTCTGAACGCAATACCTATCTCTACCAAGGAACAGAGTCTGTCTATCGGATTTAATATTTCCTATAACCAGAATGAAATCACCAAATTACTGCGTACCGACGATCCTAATTATATAGGTATTCCCACTGGTGGTGGTATTTTTTCAGGAAACAGCCAGATTCAGCAAGTTGGGTCTCCTTTAAATTCGTTCTTTGTGAACCAGCAGGTTTACAACACCAACGGCAATCCGATTGAAGGTGTTTACGTTGATCTTTCCGGAGAAGGTGGTGCAATTAATGGAATTGACAAAAACAAATATACCTATAAAAGCCCTGCAGCAGATTATTTAATGGGTTTGTCTGCACGCTATTCATACAAGAATTTCGACATTGCAGCTTCTTCACGTATTAGCATTGGCAACTATGTTTACAATTCTGTAGCATCCGGCTCCTCGTATGATATCCGTTATGCTTTAGGTTATTGGGCCAATGCTCCCAAATATTTGGAAGACACTAAATTTGTGACGCGTCAGCCATATTCCGATTATTTCGTTCAAAATGCCTCTTTCTTTAAATTGGACAACTTAAACGCAGGATATAATATTGACAACCTTATGAATAAGGTGAGTGCACGTGTTAGCTTTACTATCCAAAATGTATTTACAATTACAAAATACAATGGAATTGACCCTGAAGTTAAAGACGGTGTTGATAATAATTTCTATCCACGCCCAAGAACCTTCATACTTGGTGTAAACCTAACTTTTTAACATTCAATAAAGATGAATATTATGAATATAAAGATATTGACATTAGGTGTTGTATTAACAACGATGTTAATTACATCCTGCGTGAAAGACTTGGATGTAAAACCCATAGATCCGAATCTGCTTTTATCAACCAACTTAAAAGACAGACCGGGTGCAATGAAACAGGCCTTGGCTAAAATATATGCCGGATTCATAACCCGCGGTCAGGATGGTAATGATAATGATATCAATTCATCTGATGCTAACTTTACCACTTTTATCCGTGCCTGGTGGAATGTTCAGGAATTGACCACCGATGAAGTAATATGCGCCTGGGGTGATCCAGGTATTGCGGATCTGAATACACAAACTTGGACCCCAAATAATCCATTTTTAACAGGTGTATATTCCCGAATAATCTGGCTCGCAGTATTAAGCAACGATTATATTCGTTTAACTACCGGCGACACTGATCCTGAAATTGTAAAATACAATGCGGAAGCACGTTTTTTAAGGGCGCTGGCATACTCCTATGCGATCGATTTATTTGGAAATCCGGCATTTATTACTGAAGCTGATAAAGCGGGTAACTTTTTCCCTCCGCAAACGGATAGAAAATCATTGTTTAACTACGTAGAGAAAGAACTTTTAGAGATTCAGGACAAATTGGGCGATCCAAAATTCGAGCTTTACCGTGCTGATAAAGCTGCTGCCTGGATGTTACTTGCAAAACTGTACCTGAATGCTGAAGTTTACTCTGGTTCTGCCAGATGGGCTGATTGTAAAACGTATTGTGATAAAGTAATTAATAACGGCACTTATTCATTGGCCTCAAATTACAGACAAAATTTCAGTTCGGATAATGATGTAAGTCCTGAAATGATTTTCTCTCTTGCTGCTGATGGTATAAATATCCAAGGTCCAACAGGGGTTTCATTCATCATCCACTCATCTTCGAACGGAACGAACATTGACGCTGCAACTCTTGGATTACCAGGAAACTGGGGTGGAAACAGAACAAAAAGACAATTTGTAAATGTTCTGATCGATACATTGGCAGTTTATGGAAATGTGTCAGTTGTTAGTGCAAACGACCCATTGTTTACTCAAGTTAAGGACAAACGAATATTCATTAAAAGACTTGATGCCTGGGATATTAAAAATATTCCTACTTTTTCTCAAGGTATCGGAGTGTATAAATTCACAAATAACCGCTCTGATGGTGGCCCAATTGTGAATTACAATTCTGACTTCACAAGCACCGACTTTCCTATTTTCAGACTTTCTGAAGCCTATTTAATGAGAGCCGAAGCTTTACTTAAATCGGGTAATGCTGCAAGTGCCGTAACTGATATAAACACAATCCGGACCAGAGCTTTTGGAGCCGCTACTCATAATATTACTGCAGCACAGTTAACCAATCAATTTATGTTGGATGAGCTTGGACGTGAATTCTATTACGAAGGCCACCGACGTACTGATTTAATTCGTTTTGGACAATTCTCAGACGGAACCTATAAATGGGCATGGAAAGGAAACGTATTTGCCGGGGCTAAAACAGACAGTCACTTGAATCTGTTCCCGATTCCGGGCGATGAAGTTTCAGCCAATCCAAATATCAAACAAAACCCTGGATATAATTAATCATTATAAATTTACTACAATGAGAAATTACATAATAATATTTTTAGCCATCATTGGATTGGTAAATTTGTTCTCAGCCTGTGAAAAGGATGAAACAAAAGCAATTATGCTGGCCAGCCCAATTGCACCTGTAATAACAACGGTGCCTGATCTTGTATTAAAAAGATTAGAAGCATCGAAATCACTCGAATTTATTGGAACTAAAGCCGATTTCGGTTTCCAAAGTTCAGTTACGTACAATTTGGAAGCCGATTTAGCAGGAAACCAATTTAAGAACCCGATTGCCATAGCTTCAGGCAGAGTAGATACTTTTAAAATCTCAGTTACTGGACTTAATACCATATTAATCAAAACATTGCCTCTGGATAAAACCTCAGCAATGGAATTAAGGGTAAGGGCTGTATTAACTATTGAAGCTTCCGGAGCCACACCAATCGTTGCCGTTTCGGATGCTAAAGCGGTGAGCGTTACTACTTATGGCCCTCCAACATTGTCATTAACTGTTGCAGGAACATTGCAGGGAATTACCTCTCCTACTGACAATAAAAAGTATGCAGGTTGGATTTATACTGATGGCACAGCCTTCAAATTCACAAATAAGGATAATGGCAAAATCTATGGAGGAAATGCGGCTAGTGGTATTCTAACTGAAAACGGACCTGCCATTGAGCTTGAAGCCGGTGCTTACAATGTTACGGTAGATTTAAGTGATCCAACCCAAATAAAGATGACCACTAAAGATGTTACCATTGGAATTATTGGCGATGCAGTTGGCGGATGGGATAATGACACTAAAATGATTTTCAACTTCACCGATCGTACCTGGAATATAACCAAAACTATTACTGCCGGAGGTTTCAAATTCAGAACGCATGGTGGTTGGGCTGCTGTAAATATTGCATACAATCCTGCCAGTCCAAGTTTGAACAATTTGTATCAAAATGATGGCAAAACAGATAGCAAGGATATTACAGACGTTGCACCCGGAAAGTATAATATCAAACTGTATCTGGAAACTACACCAATGAAGGTTGTTTTAACTCCAGCTCCTTAAATCGTTTAAAATAATTTCACATGAAAAGAAAAACGTTATATAGAATAATGGCCATCCTTGTAACTGCGACATTCCTGTTTGCCGCATGTACAAAGGAATACTCGGATGTTAGATTAACTCCGACGCTCGCAACCTCTCAATTATTGAATGTTACATCAAACGCAGCAACCGTTGTTGGGTATGTTGTAGCTCAGGGAGATGGTTTTACTGAAAAAGGTGTTTGTTATAATACTGCAACCGCTCCTACAGTTGCAAACAATAAAGTTGCCTATACCGGAACAAGTACAGCAGCAACTTTTAATGTGACCTTAGGCGGTCTTACCCAGGTTACCAAATATTATGCAAGAGCCTATGCAACTGGTTCGGCTGGCACAATATACGGTGAAGAGTATTCCTTTACTACTTTACCCAATGTTCCTACCCTGACTACTGCAGCAATTTCACTCATAACCGGTAATTCAGCCGGTGGTGGTGGTAATGTTACAGCTACTGGTGGTGCTGAAGTGACTGTTCGTGGTGTATGTTTTGGTTTAACGACCAAACCCACTGTTGCTGGCAGCAAAACTACCGACGGAAAAGGAACCGGTACTTTTGTAAGTGCAATGACCGCATTGAAAGGAAATACTACCTATTTTGTACGTGCTTATGCTACAAACAGCGCTGGTACTGGCTATGGTCCCGAAGTTTCATTCAAGACTCTAATTGATTTACCGGTTGTTACAACTGCAGCAGTTACGGGTGTTACAAAAGTTGCCGCGGTATCGGGTGGTGAAGTTACCTATGATGGTGGTGGTACTGTTACCGCCAAAGGTCTTGCCTGGGGAACCAACGCGAATCCAACCATCGCGAATAATAAAATTGAAGGTGGCGCCGGAATTGGTGCATTTGTCAGCAATCTTACCGGATTGACCATTTTCACTACCTATCACGTTCGTGCTTATGCTACAAACAGTGTTGGTACAGCTTATGGTGCTGATGTTTCGTTTACTACTTTAGCCAACATTCGTACCTGGAATATTCCCGGCGACTATGTTGCTGCCAGCTATCCCGGTTCTTTATTGGCTGATTGGTCACCCGACAAATCACCTCAGGTGATAAGCCTGGTTTCTGCTCCTGACAATCTGGAAGGTTATGTCTATATGGCAAAAGCAACGAACGAATGGAAATTTGCATCGCAAGCTAATTGGGACGGACCTAATTATGGTGATGGCGGCGCAGGTAAACTAGATGCCAATGGTGGTAATTTCAAGTCGCCTGCCGGTTATTACAAAATAAACGCTGATGCCCTGGCCATGACTTATACTGCTGTTGCAACTTCATGGGGAGTTATCGGATCTGCTTCGCCCAAAGGTTGGGACGATGAAACGCCTTTGACTTATAATCCATCTTCACGAACATGGCAAGGAGTTATGCACATAACTGCAGCTGAATTCAAATTCAGGGCGAATCATTCCTGGGATTTCAATTATGGTAGTTCGTCAAAAGACGCGAATCTAAATGCTGGAGGTGACAACATAAAAGTGGATATTGAATCTGATTATTTCATTTCTTTAGATTTAAGTCATCCAAACGTATACACCTACAGTGCAAACCGTTGGGGCTTAATTGGTGATGCTACTCCTGGTGGTTGGGATACTGATACCAACATGACATGGGACGCAGTGAAAAAGGTTTTCACTGTTACCCTTCAAATGAAATCTGGCGCTACCTCATTTAAATTCAGGGCAAATGATGCCTGGGATATTAATTATGGCGGTGATCTTGGTGCACTTTCAGCCGGTGGCGCAAATATTAGCGTTCCATCCGACGGGAATTACACCATTACTTTCGATCCATGGGCGCTTAAGGCAACCATTACGAAAAACTAATTGCTTAATACTGAAAGCTCATCCACCTGTAACGGTGGATGAGCTTTTTTTTATCTTTTTATACCCCTCATCATGATCCGCCAAATCCATCTGCTTTTCTGGCTTATTGCTGTCTGTCAGCTAAGCGTTGCACAGGTTACCACCAATCCGGCCCTGCCCAACGAAAATAAATCAGTTATTCTAACTTATGATGCCACCCAGGGAACGGCAGGATTAAAAGATTATCCCGGTGAAATTTATGCCCATACGGGAGTTATTACCGATAAAAGTACTTCAACATCTGACTGGAAATATGTGATTGCAACCTGGAGTTCAAATCTGCCAAAGGCCAAACTTACCCGTGTCACAACCAACACCTATACCCTCGAAATTACTCCTGATATCCGGAGTTTCTATGGCGTCTCTGCCGGAGAAACCATTAAACAGATGGCCTTCGTCTTCCGTAGCGCCGATGGGACCAAAGAAGGAAAAGCCACCGGAGGAAAAGACATTTTTGCAGCTGTTTATACTGAAGGTCTCAATGTCAGTATCTCATCGCCTCAAAGAATAAACGTATTCGAAAAAAATGAATCTTTTACGTTTACAGCCTCAGCCAGCGCCACAGCTGATCTGAAACTATATCAGAACAATCTGGAAATCGCTTCCCAAAGCGGAACAACAATCACCCAAAACATTACAATACCCGATGCGGGCAGCTACTGGCTCAAAGTAAAAGCCACACAAAGTACAACCGTTAAGCTCGACTCTGTTTTTATCTGTATTCGCGAAACCAACATTACAGAAACCATACCTGCCGGATTACAGGCCGGCATCAATTATATCGATGACCAGAAAGCAACCCTGGTCATTTGGGCACCGGCTAAAAAATACATTTTCGTTACCGGAGATTTTAACAACTGGCTCCCCGAAAATAATTACCAGTTGAAAAAAGACGGTGACTACTTCTGGCTGACGATCGGAAACCTGGCGCCCCGGAAAGAATATATTTTTCAGTACCTGATCGACGGCAAGCTGAAAGTTGCCGACATCTATACCGACAAGGTTTCTGATCCGTATGACGATAAATATATTTCTTCAACCGTTTATCCAAACCTGTTGCCTTATCCTGAAGCAAAAGCAGTTGACCGGGCTTCCTACCTCCAAACCGGCCAGACACCCTATACCTGGAGTACTCCAACTTACGCTGTACCACCGGCAGGCAAACTTTCGATTTACGAATTGCTGATCCGCGATTTTACTACGGATAAAACCTATAAAGCCGTTCAGGAAAAACTCGGTTACCTGAAACGCCTGGGCATAAACACCATTGAACTGATGCCTTTCAACGAATTTGAAGGCAATAACAGCTGGGGCTATAACCCGAATTTCTATTTTGCTCCCGATAAAGCATACGGCACTAAAAACGATCTGAAAAACCTGATTGATGAATGCCACAAACAAGGATTTATCGTGATTCAGGATATGGTCCTGAACCATTCGTACAATTCGAGCCCGATGGTAAAAATGTACTGGAATGAGGTTCTGAACAGGCCGGCAGCCGACAATCCGTGGTTCAACCAGACATCTCCCAATACAACATACAGCTGGGGGTCCGATTTCAACCACGAAAGCCAGGCGACCAAAGATTTTGTTGACCGGGTTACGAAATACTGGATGACCGAATATAAAGTTGATGGTTTCCGCTTCGATTTTACCAAAGGGTTCACCAACACTCCGGGAGACGGAGGAGGATACGATGCTTCAAGGATTGCCATACTTGAAAGGATGGCGACAAAAATATGGGAAGTAAATTCCAAAGCTTTGGTTATTCTGGAACACTTTGCGGCTACTGCCGAAGAAAAAGAACTTGCTGAATACGGAAACGGAATGCTGGTTTGGGGAAACGCCAACTATAATTTCTCTCAGGCTGCTCAGGGATACAACGAATCAGGCAAATCCGATTTCAGCGGGGCATCCTGGCAACAGAGAGGCTTTTCGAAGCCCGGAGTGGTTGCTTATATGGAAAGCCATGACGAACAACGACAAATGTATAATACTCTCACCTACGGAAACTCTCTCGGAACATACAATACAAAAGACTTTGATACTGCCTTCGACCGAAGCAGGCTTGCAACCGCTTTCTTTTTGTCGCTTACCGGTCCAAAAATGATCTGGCAATTTGGCGAACTGGGATACGATATTTCCATAGATCAAAATGGACGTGTGGGTGAAAAACCTGTGCTCTGGAATTACCTCGACGATCCCAAACGCCTGAAATTGTTCGATGTCTATTCGGCAATGCTTCGGCTTCGTGACCAGTTCGACGTATTTACTTCAGGAAAGGAAACCCTATCTGCATATGGTTCCATAAAAAAAATTCAACTCAAACTGAACAATCACAACATCACGCTAATCGGCAATTTCGGAATGGTTTTACAGGCAGTTACGCCTAATTTTCAACATACAGGCATCTGGTACGAATTCTTTAGCGGTAATGAGCTGGATGTTACAGATGTAAACACTTCCCTTCTACTGAGCGCAGGAGAGTTCCGTTTGTTCAGCGATCAGAAATTACCCGCATTTAAGGAATTAGCCACCAAAATTTCTCCGGTTTCCGAAAAGGCTTCGGTACGGGTTTATCCGAATCCGTCTGCTGACAGGATCCAAATCGAATCTGCACATACCATTCATACGCTTTTGATATACTCTGCTGATGGAAAAGTCGTACATCAGTCTTTTCCGGAGCAAAATAATATCAATCTGAATATCAACAATCTGAAACCAGGAATGTATTTTATTCAGGTACAAACCAACACTATGCTTTATACTGAAAAGATGTTAAAGAACTAAAATCATTTCAATCATCCTGTTTTTTTGATTAATTTTGAGCCGTTGATTGACTTTAATACCTGGAGATATGAAAATATTTTTCCTTTTCCTGGTAGTGGTTTTTATGTTTGAAGGCGTGCATGCTGTTCAACCTGTCCGAAAACCATTTTTACTAATTACGATTGACGGGAAACCTTACAAGAGCGGGGAAATTCTGACGGTACAAGCCGGACAGAAATTGATGATGGGAGTTGAAATGGAAGGTGGCAGGAGAGATTTTTGCAAATTTCCGGATACTTATGCCGATATTGCCGGCACTGCCCAGATTTTGTCGAGAGGCAGTAATGGTCTTGCCTATCAGTTGAACGGCAAAAAAGCGGAATGGAAACTTCTGAATGAAAAGACAGCGTTTTTGGCTGGCAAATTTGCACGGATAAATTCGCAGGCGAATCAGTCGAAATGTGAAATTACCATTTCAAACGAAAAATTCACACAAACATCAGTTAACGTTACAGCTAACACATCCTGGCAATTCAGTCAGGACGGAAAAACTATGCAGGAGGAAAACTTCGCCGGGAGCATGGTTTACATAAAGCTTGCCGGATCGTCTGATCGCTGGTTTTTGAGCCCCAGTATCCAGGCAGGTGGAATGAAAAACGACCGGATTCAGGAAAAACTGATTGCCTTCCAGGCAGCCAGCGACAGCATTGAAGACAATTTTTACCGGATGAAGCTTTTAGCTGTTCAGCATTCGGTCCAGAACCTTCAAGCAGCAGTGAATTCGATAAAATCAACCATCGATGAAGTTAAAATGGACAAACCTGAATATCAGATCAGCATCGTTTTTGTTGGCCTTCCCAGTGATAATCCAAACAACCACATCAGTGTCTTTGCCACCATTAAAAACAATTGGATTTTATACGAACCTTTGGTAAAGGAACTCAGTGATCAGCTCGGTAAACTTCCGGCGCTGGCGACTAAGGAAAGCAAAGACGAACTGGTAGGTATAATCGGTAAATATGCTGACTGGCAGTATAATTTACCTGAGAATACCTTCAAACTACTCTCCAGGTATATTCCTGATATGATGATGGAAAACATTCAAATTCCGGGAAACATACATTTTATTGCTGAAGAAAAGACGGTCACTGATTATACACAGACCTTATCGGATTTTAATGACTTTCTGGATCAGCGAATTCAACACCTTCCGGATGAAATTCAAAAGATCAGTTTAGTCTATACCAAATTACAGGCAGTACGCTTATACGATGGAATGTTCCGGAATTATTTCACTTCAATCAACTGGGCCAAATGGAAGAAGACCGGTGAGGAACAATAAATCATCAGTTGCATCTCAGGGTTTGGCCGTATAAACCTCTTCGCCGGCAAGCACCGTTTTCAGAACTTTACTGAACCACCACTGTTTTCACGTTCATAAATTCACGAATACCGATCATGGAAAGTTCGCGGCCATAACCACTTTCTTTGATTCCGCCAAAGGGTAGCCGCGGATCAGATTTTACAAAATCGTTCACAAACACACAACCGGCTTCGAGTCCTTTTTCGGCCAGCATTTTGCCTTTTTCCACATCGGCTGTAAAAACACCGGCGCCCAATCCAAACACCGTATCATTGGCTATCCGTATGGCTTCTTCTTCCGCTTTAAACCGAAACAAAACAGCGACCGGCCCAAACAATTCTTCGTGATAAGCCGGCATACCGGGAATCACATTTTCCAAAACCGTGGGTGGGTAAAAAGCCGCTTTTCCTTCAGGAATGAAACCGCCAAGCAAAACAGTTGCTCCCATTTCGCGGCTTTTCTCCACCTGTTGGTGAAGTTCGTCGCGCAGATCGGGCCGGGCAAGAGGGCCAATGCTGGTCTGCGGGTCAAGCGGATCACCAGATGTCGCTTCACGCATCAAACGTACAAATTCAGCTTTGAATGGATCATATATCTGATCGGCCACGATAAACCGTTTGGCGCCAATACAACTTTGCCCGGCATTCAGCAAACGGCTGGTCACACAAAGTCTTGCTGCATTTTTAATATCAGCATCTTCTAAAATCAGGTAAGGGTCGCTCCCACCCAGTTCGAGTACCGATTTTTTCAGGACAGAGCCTGCTGCCGAAGCCACTGCTTTGCCTGCCGGAGTGCTTCCTGTAAGGGTCACCGCCTTGATCAGCGGATTCTCAATAACCGATTTTACCTGAGATGAACCAATCAACAGCGTGCGGAAAACATTTTCAGGAAAATCCGCTTCGCGAACAAGCTGTTCAATGGCCAACGCGCAACCCGGAACATTCGATGCATGTTTCAGAACGCCTGTATTGCCCGCCATCAATGCCGGGGCCAGGAACCGGAATACCTGCCAGAACGGAAAATTCCAGGGCATCACGGCCAAAACAGTTCCAATGGGTTGAAAGGAAATATAGGATTCAGAAGCCTCGGTCTTGATCGGTTCATTTTTCAGAAAAGCTTCCGCATTTTCGGCATAATAGGAGCAAACCCAGGCACATTTTTCTATTTCGCCAATGGCCTCCCTCCTCACCTTCCCCATTTCGGCAACCATGATATCGGCCAGCTCCTCCTTCTTGCCTAGTAATTTTGCCTGAAGGTTTTTCATCCGGACCGCGCGGTATTCAAAATCGGTCAGCTTCCATTTCTTATGTGCCTGATCAACTTTGCGGATGATTTGTTCAACTTCTGCCGGAGAGTGTTCCGGATAATTGCCTACTATTTTGCCTGAAAAAGGATTGATAGATTGCATGTTGATAGGTTGTTTTGAGTAATTAAAAGACAAAATGTCGCGATTTATCTATTGAAAAAGTTATTTGTCAAGACAAACAAAAATACAAAACCTAAAGCAGAAAAGTCTGAAAAAATCATCTGGAATAAAAATAGGGAATCAGTTTCCCGGTTCCCTATTCGATAGCTCTTTTAAAAAGGCATTATACCGGAACTTCCAGAACAAGTACCTTTGATTTTTTATTCAGTTTCAGTGTAATTTCTGAATCAATTTCTTCGATGCAAATGGCATCGCGGGCATTCAAAGTTTCTGAACCTATCTCTAATTCACCTGAAATCACGAAAAGGTAAATGCCATTTCCAGCCTTTTTCAGCGAGTAGTTCATGGTGGTTTCAGATTCAAAAATCCCGAGTGAAAACCATGCCTGCTGATGAATCCACAACGAATTTTCCACACCATCAGGAGAAACTACCGTTCGCCAATTCCCGTTCATTTTTTCCTCCGAAAATTTAGCCTGACCATAACGGGGTTCCACGTTTTTCTCATCAGGAAACACCCAGATCTGAAGTAAACTGGCTTCATTCTTTTCCGAATGGTTGAATTCCGAATGCTGAATGCCGGTTCCGGCCGACATCACCTGTACTTCGCCGGGCCGGATTACCGACCCGTTTCCCATGCTGTCGCGGTGTTCAAGCTCTCCCTCTAAAACGATGGTAATGATTTCCATGTTATCATGCGGATGAGTTCCAAAACCCATACCGGCCTGAATCGTATCGTCATTGAGTACCCGCAGTGCACCAAAATGCATTCGGTCGGGATTGTAATAACTGGCAAAACTGAAAGAATGCCAGGTTTTTAGCCATCCATGATCGGCATGTCCCCTGCATCCTGCGCGGTGAATGGTCAGTTTCATGTGATTCTGTATGAGTACCATAGTTGTAATTCAGGTAGATTACTCAACAACCAGGGTGAAGTCGAGGGTAAATTCGTCATAAATGACCTTGTCGCCTAAATTGTCGAAGAATGATTTTGAACCGTAACGAACATTGTATTTACTGCGGTCGATGGTCAGCGTTCCTTTGTAAAGGGTACTTTTTCCGTCAGCTGCTGAAGTTGCGGTGAAACTTGCCGGATTGGTAATTCCCTTAATGGTCAGATTTCCGCTGAAGGTATGGTTATTGCCACTGCTTTCAACCTTGTTTACAGCGAGTTCAGCTGTTGGAAAAGATGCCACTGCAAAAAAATCATCCGATTTCAGGTGACCAACCAGTTTGGCATTCATACCAGCATCTGTCAGGTCTGTATCGACAATCGACTGCATGTCGATCACGACTTTTCCTCCGGAAATTTTGCCATTTTCGACGACCAGGTTACCTTCCTTGATTCCTATGGTACCTGAATGTTCGCCGGTAACTTTTTTACCCAACCATTTTACTGAACTTTTTGAGGTATTGACTTTTTGTGATCCTGCAAATACCGATGTTGTTAACGAAAGTGCCAATACGAACACGGCCAGTGATTTAATAGTTTTCATAACTGTATAAATTTTAATTGTTTTTTACAGTTACAAAGATATGCAGGGGAAAGGGGTGAAAAAATGGACTAAAAAAGGATTTAATGGTATTTTTTTCGGCTATGCTCCCTGAACTCTTTAGTAGTCATGCCGGTATACTTCCTGAAGAAGCGACTAAAATAAGCCGGATCGTCAAATCCGAGTTGAAAGGCTATTTCTTTCCCGGAAATACTGCTGGAAAATAAAAGCTTTTTGGTTTCGTCAATAACCCGGTTCCGGATGAGTTCCCCGGCTGTAATTCCGGTAGTTCGTTTGGTCAGTTCATTCAGGCACGAAGGGGTCATGTTCAGCATTTCAGCATACGGGGAAACATTTTTCTGAGTCGTATAGTTTTCCTCGATTAACTGTTTAAACTTAATAATCGTGGCATCGGGTGTTGAATCCTTTTCTTCCCGGGGTTCGCTGGACTGAAGATCAAAAATGCGCCGTGATTCAAGTAAAAAGAGGTGCAGCAAATTCAGAACAATATCCTGGCTGTAATCGTCCGGCATCTGAAGTTCACCAAAAATAAGTTCAGTAATATTCTTCAACTTTTGGCGCTTCTCCGGAGCAACCTGTATCAGGCTTTTAAAGTCAGGATTATTGAACAGACGATATTCGGCAAGTGGAACATGGTTTTTACGGTTATACTGTATAAAATCGTCGTTAAACAGGATGTAAGTACCTTCGACCGATTTGTCGATGTACATCCGGTGTTTTAAACCCGGAGGAACAAACAAAATGGTATCGGCCTTCAGGCTGTATTCCACAAACTCGGTGGCATGAATAGCTTCGCCCGAATCGATCCAGAAAATGGAATAAAAATCATGAAGATGAGGCATGAGGTTATGCTCAATTTCCTCATCATTAAAATCACAGATCTTACGGATGGTAAAGATCTTTACATTTTCTTCGTCGAAAAGGCGGAGATTTTTCATGGCCGGATTATTCCACTACCCTTATTTCAACCGAAAGATCCATGGCCTGCCGGTAGGCGGCCGAAACACCACAATATTTTTCTTCCGAAAGTTTTACGGCTTTTTCGAGCTTGTCAAGGGGCAAATTCTTTCCTTTAAACTGGTAGATCACTTTCATCTTATGATACCGGATGGGATGTTCTTCGGTTAAATCACCTTCCACGATCACGTTAAAAGCTTCCGGCTCAACCTTCATTTTCCGCAGAATCATGATCACATCAATACCGGTACAACCCGCAAGGGCTGTAAGCATGAGCTTTTTGGGCCGGGGACCCAAATCATCTCCTCCGCCCTCTTTGGAGGCATCGATTACAAGTTTATGACCGTCCATATCACATTCAAAGGCCATATTTTGTTTCCAGGCTAAGTCAAGTACATGTTTCATATCAACTTTTTATATTGTTGCAAATTGAATAATAGTTCTAATTTTACAATCGAATTACGATGACGTAAGTAGTACATTTTATTTTCGAAACGAAAAATTCAATGTATATTTTTTCCTGATTGTTGTTTTATCGCTAACAAAACAAAATAACCCGATGAGAAGTTCAATTAAACGGCCGACAGATGATGAATGCGATCTGAGCGGGTTTCATTTATTTAAAAAACTTACTGAACAGGAATTTGCCCAGCTCAATTACGACAAGACCTGTTCGTTGTATAAGAAGGGAAGTATCATTTACCGGGAAGGAAGCCGGTTAACCGGTTTTTACTGTGTAACGCGCGGTATTTTGAAAATATTCAAGACGGGTATCGATGGAAAGGAACAAATAATCCGCTTTGCCAAAAAAGGTGATATAATAGCCTATCGTTCGCTTTTAAGTCAGGAATTGGCCTGTACCACCGCCAAGGTGATTGAAGAGACCGTACTGAGCCATATTCCGTATCAAACGCTGTTATACCTGATTCAGAACAACTGGCAGTTTTCGCATCACATGCTTCAGATTGTATGCAAGGAACTGCGCGAAGCAAACGATTACATTACCGACATTGCCCAAAAAACAGTACGCGAACGGCTTGCCGAAGTACTTTTACTGCTGAAGGAAAATTTTGAACTCGACAATGCCAATACCCTTCAGATTTCGCTTACCCGTGAAGAACTGGCCAATATGGTAGGAACTGCCACCGAAAGTGTCATCCGGTTGCTTTCCGAATTTAAACAGGATCAGTTGATTGACCTGCAGGGACGCAAAATCAGATTCATGAATGTTCAGGGTTTGACCAAAGTGGCCAACTTGCTGTAAAACAACCATTTGATAAATAAAAAGAGGTCGTTTCAGTGGATGAAGCGACCTCTTTTTTCGTTGGTGCAGATTGCAAATCTGTAGCAGCGGCTGCCAGCTATTGTAAATGTCCAGTTGAGCTGGTTCTAAATGAACCGGATTTTTTGGTTCTACCACGAATTTAATCGGAAATATGATTTTTTTTTAATACACAGGGCCGAACTGTAAAGATAATCTTCCTGTTTCCCCACTGACCTTCCCTAAAATAACTTGACAGGATTTTTACTTTTTACTTGAGGAGGAGACAAACACGATCAATTACTTCAAATCTTAATTTTTCGAAGCGGACTCCAATCTGAATCCGGCCTTTTACCTCGCTATCCAGTCTTCCGGGTCAAGTTTTACATTTTCCTTCCAGATCTGGAATTTGAGTACGGTTTTATCGTCGTCGCCACTATCGGTGCCAATCGTTCCAATCGCTTGTTTAATCGCCAGTTTATCGCCTGAATTAACCAGCACATCGACCAGGTTGGAATACACGGTAAGGTATTTACCATGGCGTATAATGACAGCCACATTTCCTCCGCTGACCTTAAATACCCGGCTCACTTCACCCGCGAAAACCGAGCGGGCAGTGGATCCCTTATCGGTGGTAATGTCGACGCCGTTATTTTTAACCTGTATGTTTTTTAATACCGGATGCTCATGAACACCAAAATGATCGGTAATCAAACCCCGTTCGACCGGCCACGGAAGCCGTCTTTTATTCTGTTCAAACAGGCCGGAAGCCAGTTTCTGTTCCGGGGTCATTTCGAAAGTAGATTTTCCGCTCTCTCTGGCTTTTTTGACTTCTTCATCAATAATACGCTGTATTTCGCGGCTTAATTGTTCCTCGATCTTCTGCTGTTCGCGCAGTTTCTTTTCAAATTCCTTTTGTTTTTGCTGAAGGGTAGTCAGGTATTGTCCCTGTTGTTTTTTCTCCTTGTTTAACCGATCAGCCTCCTGTTTTTTAGATTGAAGCAGGTTTTCCTTCTCAGACCGCTGTTTCTCCAGATTACCGACTTTTGCCTGAATCAGGTCACGAATCCATTGAATCAGTTCAGCCTGCCTCTTACGGTATTCGGTATACTGGCGCAGATACATCAGCCTGTTATACGCCTGGTTAAAATTATTGGCAGAAAGGATAAAAAGCACTTTACTGTAATTGGTCTGATTTTTCTGTGCAAACTGAATCATGCCGGCATATTCCTTTTTTAATTCTTCCATGTCAGTATTCAATGAATTTACCAACCATGCATTTTGGTCAATAAAATCAGCCAAAACGCCTACCTCAGAGTTAATTCCCGTAATCAGACTGGTACGCAGTTCGATTTGTTTGTTCAGAATATTGAATTTGTTCAGGGTTTTCTTTTCGTTTTTTTTGGCTTCTTCCAGCAATCGGGAGGTGTATTCGATCTGCTCGTTGGTTTTCAGCTTTTTTTTGCGCAGATCGTCCAGCGACTGACCGTTAGCCCAAACCGCGACAAGTATAAAAACCATAAAAAGTGAAAAGATCCTCATTCTAATTCGTATTTATCCGGGTAAAATTTCCGGGGACCCTGAACCCGATTTCATTTTCTTCTTCCATCGAAAAACCACTGAGTCGGATACTCAGCTGTACATTGGTTTCAGGACTTACAAAATGAAGTGAGATTTCGCCCGGATAGATTTGTTTTTCAACATCCGTGAAGTCAGAAAATCCGATGTTCAGAAAACGTGAATTGACGGAGTCTTCCATCCGTATTTTCCGGATTTTATAGGATTCCGGGTCAATATAAAGGATTTGACGTACAGGTACTTCAGCGGGATTTATCTTTGACTTCCGAATCCGCCGTTTATCATCCGTTTTCCGCTTGTCTTTCGGGGATTTCATTTTTTTAACCGATTCCAGGACATACATTCCTGAATCGATTCCGGATTCATATTCCCGGTTTTCCATCTCATTATTTTCGTCACGAAGCGGAAAAGCATCATTCGAAATAATTGCATGTATCGCTGCAAAATTAAGATCGAAACCGAGTACCGAACTCAGGTATTTATAGTCGTCGATAAAATAGGTTTTTTCGAGGTAATTGATAAATTTCACACTGTCAGGCGTTAACCAAAGCCGTCCGACAGGAATGTTTAATTTCGTCAGCATCAGGGTTATCCGTTTATCTTTTTCGGCCAGTAAACTGGCTCTGAACGAAGTTTTTGTTTTTCCGTTATCGAATTGACAATTGATTCTTTTTATCGCTAAATGCTTGTAATCAAATACATTGCTTTCCACATTCCTGATCAGCTTGCCGGTGCTCATTGGCTTTGCCGTTGTGGTTGGAACGACCCGTGTTGTTCTGCACGATGAAAGGCCCAGCAAAACAATGCAGATAAGTATCAGGAATGAATATTTTGTTCTGCTTATTCTTCTCACGTTCTTTTATTTATCGAGGTAGCGTTGCTGTTTGATTTTTTCGCTTAGAAAAGCAGAGCCCTCGCCCGTCTCAAGCGCTTTTTTCCATTGTTGCAAAGCCTCATCCGTTTGTCCGAGTTTGAACAGGATGTCGCCGTAATGTTCCACGATAACACCGTTCTTTTCACCGCCGTTTTTGATGGCTGACTCCATGTAAAATTTAGCCAGCTTATAATCTGCCCGCATGAACAATACCCAGGCATAGGTATCCAGGTAAGTCGCATTTTCAGGATTGGCCCGTACAGCCTTACTGCTTAACTGTTCAGCCTTTTCCAGATTTTCGTTCCGTACGGAAAGGTAATAGGCATAATTATTCATGGCCAGCCAGTTCTCGGGATCGATACTGATCACCTTGTCGAAAGCCTTGAATGCATCCTCTACCCTATCCAGTTTATAATTCGCTTCAGCGCGGTATAAATCAAACTGAATTTTCATGGGTTTATTATCGAGCAAATAGACATCACCTTCATTCAGGATATCGAGCGCTTCGGTATATTTTTCGAGTTGAAGGCAGGCAACAGCTCTCAGGCCATAAAGAATAGGCTGATTGGGGAACAATTCAATGGCTTGTGCAGCATCCGTGTAAATACTTTTAAAATCAAGCAAATCATTGCTTATCATCAGCATCCGTTCCCATATCAGGTAATTGTCTTTTTCGGTCTGAAGTATTTTCCGGAGTTGATCGCGGGCTTCGGACAACTTGCCCTTGCTGATAAGGTATTCGGCATAAACGGTAAAAACGCGGTAATCATCACCGTTTGTTTTTACCAGTATTTCAACCAGTTCGCCGATCTGATCATCCGTGAAAAATCCTTTTTCAGCATCGGACGTAATCATCAGGTAATACTGTATTTTGGTTTCAACCTCAATGCTGGTGTTTCGAAAACCTTTTTGGATATACTCCCAGGCCTTCACCTTATCTTCTTTTTCCCTGTAAAAGGATGTCAGCGAAAACATCACAAAACCATTGTCGGGATCAATTTCGAGTATTTTATGGTAATATTTAAGTGCATTCACTTCATCCTTTTCGGAAAGGTAATAATCGGCCATCAGACCATAATAACGTGGCTCCTTAGGGTTTAAATCAATGAGTTTCTGAAGTTCAGCCAGCGCTTCCTTTTTCTTTCCGGCTGCCTGGTAGATCTGTTGCTTTTCAACCGAAATCTGGTCGTTAATTCCAACTTTTTTTTCCAGCTCGTTATAGGCATCGATGGCCAGGTCGAATTTTTGGGCCGAAGAAAGCAAAGCAGCATTCATGTAAAGGTATTCCATGTTATCCGGATCCTGAGCATAGAGTTGTTTATAAAGATCAGCCGCTTTTTTATATTGTTTTCCCTGCTGATACAACTGTGCCAGTAATACTTTGTACCATTTGTTATCCGGATTAAGATGAATGGCTTTCTCGAGCAGGAGCGATGAACTGGTGTAATCGCCGTTTCCGCTGTGAATCTTGGCCAGTTCGAACATGGCCGCAGATGAGTTGGGATCGATCTGGAGGCATTTCGAAAAAAGGGTAACAGCAGCCTGCTGGTTCCCGATCATTTTTTGCTTGAGGCCTTCGATAAAGGTGTATTCAAATTCATTTTGATCATCATCCGAAAGACCTGCTTCCTTCACTTCAGTCTTGGGCCCGACAGCAGAAGTTACCTGTTTTTTTGCTGTCCCGCAGGACGAAACCAGTATCGTAACAACTGCAATGTATGCTAAATATCTTTTCTTCATTCGTTTTAGTTTTTTCCTGTATGTCCAAAGCCACCTGTGCCACGATCGGTTTCTTCCAAAATATCAACCGATTCCCATCCGATATGTTCATGACTGGCAATCACCATCTGGCAAATACGTTCACCATGTTGTATAACAAAATCATCAACCGATAAATTAATCAGGATAATACCAATTTCACCGCGGTAATCGGCATCAATAGTCCCGGGTGTATTCAGCACCGTAATTCCTTTTTTCAATGCAAGTCCGCTTCTTGGCCTGATCTGGGCTTCATAACCAACCGGCAATTCGATAAATAAACCGGTAGGAACCAAAACCCGTTCGAGTGATTTCAATACAATGGGTTCAGTAATATTGGCCCTCAAATCCATTCCGGCAGCATGAACGGTACTGTATTCCGGCAGCGGATTATTTGATTGATTAACAATTTTAACGATCATTTTACTTTTTTTGGTATTCACTAACAAGCTGTTTTTCCTGAAACTTTCACATTCCGGATTTCATTTTCAAACCGTTTTTTTCAAACCGCTAAGATATGGATTTATAGCTGACTGAACTACACAAGACGGTCATGTTAACAATATTTAGCATGTTTCAACGACTTTCAAAGTAAAAGCATAAAGGCAAAGGTGTATCGTAAAACAGCATGAGTTTAAACCATTTATATCATAATGATTTCCTGGTTTTGGCACGGTCATGCCACTACCATAAAGTCAGCCATGATTTTATCTGATATAAACAAACCACCCGGACTGATACATATCCCTGAAGACGTTCCGGTCAGATGGCCTGACTGCAAATATTTATCCCTGATTTTCTGAAAATGAACGAAATAACCGGAAGAATATGCTGTTTTAACAACTTCTTCCGAAACACCCCACCGGGTTCGCAATCCGGTTATGATGTAGTCGTTGTAGCGATCCTGTTCAGTTAAAATTTCGGATTCACTGTATGATTCACCGTTCTCCAGACCCTGCAGATACCAGGCAATGGAAGAAACATTCCAGCGACGTCTCACCCGGTCGAACGAATGGGCAGAGGGGCCGATACCCAGGTATTTTTTACTTTCCCAATACGATGAATTATGCTGTGAATAAAGTCCCGGTTTACAAAAATTCGAAATCTCATAATGTTCAAAGCCGGCTTCCTTCAATATCCGGATAAGCAGCTCAAACTGCTGAAGACTTAGTTCATCAGGCAACTCTTTCAATTCTCCTTTTTTTAGCCGGTCATAAAATACAGTGCCTTCATGATAGGTCAGGTTGTAGGCCGAAATATGCTGCACGTCGAGCTCAACAGCTATTCTGACATTGCGCTCCCATTCCTCCAAGTTCTGATTGGGCAAACCGTAAATCAGGTCAATACTGATGTTTGAAAAACCCGCCTTTTTTGCCCACTTAACTGATTGAATGGCCTGCATTACACCGTGCCGGCGGTTCATCAGCTTCAGGTCAGCTTCTGCAAAGGATTGAACACCCATGCTTAGCCTGTTGTATCCGATCTGCCTGAAGGCTGTCAGTATAGCCTGACTTAAATCATCCGGATTAGCCTCCATGGTAATTTCAGCATCAGCAGCTACCTGGTAATTCTGACGGATGCTATCCAGGAGGTCTTTATGTTCATCGACAAGCAAAACGGAAGGTGTTCCGCCCCCCAGGTAAATGGTATTAATTTCTTCTGAAGCCAGTTCGAAAGCCCGGTCTTCCAATTCTTTTCTTAGGCCTGCCAGAATCCTGAATTTAAAACTAAAATCGGTGGATTTGAAGAAATCGCAATAATGACATCGTTTTCGGCAAAAAGGAATATGAATATAGATTCCGGCCATAGAGACTGAATGAAATATTGAAGGATGAACTAACTGATTTATAACATAAAAAAAACAATCAGGTTAAAGTCTGATCAGATCTTCGAAGCCTGACATATCTCCTAAAATTCCGGCAATGGTGGTTTCCTGGTAGAAAAGCAATAATTGGGCACGGATTGGGCCAAACCTGCCATGAACAGGGCATGGTCTTTCTTCATTGTCATGTGTTGAACAGGGTTGAAGGCCTATCAGGCAATTTTTAAAAAAGTCGTCACCATCAACAATCCGGACAATATCGTACAACGATATTTCGTCATTTTTTTTCCCCATACCAAAACCGCCGTTCGGTCCCTTGGTGGATACCAGTATTTTTTGCTTCACCAGGTTCTGAAGAATTTTTCCTAAAAAAGGAGTAGGAATCATTAAATCGGCTGAGATTTTTTTTATACCTATTTTCGTTCCGTCTGTGGAATACTTTCCCAGATAAATGAGCGCCCGTACTGCATACTTACATGTATTGGATAGCATAAGTTCTATTTTTTAGTAATCCATTGTTTGCTAAATGATTGATCAGCCAGTTTTGGAATTTGTTTTTTCACCCCCAGGGCATTAGCTCCTAACAAAGCAAAGGTATTTTTTGTTTTTCCGCCAACAAAATCAAGCCTTCCCCGTTTCGAAAAAGTAAATTCAAAACCTTTCATTCCGGTATTCCAGATAAATCCGCCGGCTCCCTCCCTTACCGCATCACGACGGTTAACCAGCAACATATGGTGCAGTGGAATTTTAACCGGGCAAACCTCGGTACATTTTCCACAAACCGAACAGGCTGAACTCAGGTGATTATATTCTTTCAATCCCTTAAAAAACGGAGTTATGACAGAACCTATCGGACCACTGTAGGTTGAATCATAGGTATAGCCGCCAACGTTTTTATAAATCGGACAGGCATTCAGACAAGCTCCGCAGCGAATGCACTTGAGTACCTCATATTGTTCGTTATTGTTGAAAAGTTCTGACCGTTTGTTATCCAGAAGAATGACAAACATTTTTTCAGGACCATCCGTTTCACCCGGTTTTTTGGGGCCGGTGATGAGTGAATTGTATACCGTTATTTGCTGTCCTGTTCCGTGAGCTGCCAGTATCGGCCACATCAGTCCAAGATCCTGCATTCGTGGTATCACTTTCTCTATCCCTGCAATAACAATGTGAATTTTCGGAAATGATACTGACATCAGTGCATTTCCTTCATTTTCGGTAAGGGCAATTCCACCGGCATCGGCTACCAGAAAATTAGCCCCGGTGATGCCAACATCGGCCACCGTAAATTTTTCACGCAGTTTTTTCCGGACATATTCGGTGAGGTATTCCGGTTCGCTGCCTTCGGGAGTATTAAATTTTTCCGTGAAAAGTTCTGCTATATCCTGACGCGATTTGTGCATACAGGGTGTTACAATGTGGTACGGTTTTTCACCGGCCAACTGTACAATGTATTCTCCCAAATCAGTTTCAAGCGATTCAATTCCAATCTCTTCCAAATGATGATTTAATTCAATTTCCTCGGTCGTCATCGATTTGCTTTTGACTACCGTTTTCGAATTGTTTTCGATCAGAATCTTCTTGATTGCATCGACGGCCTCAGCGGTATTTTCTGCCCAGATTACCTTGGCACCATTAGCCGTAATCCTGGTTTCGAACTCAAGTAAATAGTCATACAAATGATTTATTGCCTTCGATTTGATATACGATGCACGGGATTTTGCCAGGTCCGGATTGGAATACCTGTTCCTGCCACGTTCAACAGCGGCATCATATTTTGATATGTTGAATCTGATGGTTGCCCGATGCTTCAGGTCGAAAGCAATCTCTTCTGATTTTTGTATAAATAAATCCTTCTGTTCCGGCATCTTATAACGGTATCTTGTTGATTCTGTTTGTATGGCGGCCACCTTCAAATCCGGTAGTCAAAAATATATTTACGATCTCAACGGCCTGGCTGTCGGTAATGAAACGTGCCGGAAGGGCACAAACATTGGCGTTGTTGTGCAATCGCGCAAAAGCTGCAACTTCGGGAAGCCAGCAGATTGCCGACCGTATTCCGGCATGTTTGTTGGCTGTCATGTTAATGCCATTTCCACTGCCGCATAAAGTTATTCCCATATCAAATTCACCAATGCTGACTGCAATAGCCAATGGATGGGCATAATCAGGATAATCGCTGCTTTCCGAAGAATAAGCGCCAAAATCCCTGTATTCAATCCCCTTTTCCTGAAGAAATTGCAAAACAGCCTGTTTCCTTTCAAAACCGGCATGATCGCTTGCTACAGCTATTTTTAGTTTGTCCATATCCGTTAAAAATAAAATTCAAAAATAATACTTAAAAGTATTTTATTGGCCTATCACTTCAATAAACTTTGAATATCCTTTTTTTCAACAAAAAATACAACGATTGAAAAAAGCATAAAGAGGCTTATATTAAACCCATACTGGATTATTGAGGTCGAAAAGTGAAGATAATCAGAGAGAAAATAAAATCCAACTGCTACTGCAAAATAAAACATGATTCGTTTTAAATCGTATTCGACCCGATAATATTTCTGACCAATCACATACGAAATTACAGTCATGAGAACAAAGCAGATCAGCGTGGCATAGGCTGCACCCATGTATCCGATTACCGGAATCAGAATTACATTCAAAACAATGGTTAAAACGGCCCCGATTCCGGCTATCCATGCACCCATCCAGGTTTTATCCGATAATTTATACCAGAGTGAGAGGTTAAAATAAATTCCAAGAAACAAATTTCCCATCAAAACAGATGGAACGACTCGTAATCCGGAATGATATTCGGGACCGATGATAATTTTAAAAACATCGATAAACAAGGTTATTCCAAGGAAGATGAACAATCCGAAAATGATAAAATATTTCATCACCCGGGCATAAATAAGCCGCGAATCATTGTTTTTCTGGTGACTGAAAAAGAACGGTTCGAACGAATACCGGAACGCCTGGATGAACATGTTCATCAATATGGCGAGTTTGTAATTTGCCCCGTATATTCCGAGCTGTTCCATGGGTTTCTGGCTGGCAGGGATCAGTTCCGGAATCAGAATCTTATCGATGTTCTGGTTAATCATTCCGGCAATTCCAACCAGAAGGATAGGGAAGGAGTACCAGAACATTTCCCTGAAAAGACCCCAGTCAAACACCAGTTTTATTTTCCTGATTTCAGGAATAAGCATGACCAGTGTGATTACCGAGGCCAGCAGATTTGAAATAAACACGTAACCTACACCAAATTCAGGTCGGTATATCAATTGAACAAAACTATCGGGATTTGATTTCAGCAGATAAGGACAAACCGTGAGAAAAAATACATTGAAAAAAATATTGAAAAAGATATTCACCATTTTCAGCGTCGCAAACCTGACCGCTTTTCCTTCCAGGCGTAAATTGGCAAACGGAATGGCTGTTGCGGCATCGAGCGCCACAATTACTGCAAGCAGGCGGATGTATTGTTCACTGTTATGATAATCCAGAAAACCGGAAAAATATCCCGAAAAAACAAAGGTGATAAGCACAAAAAGCAGTGAACTGGCAAACAACGAAAATGCACTGGTTGAATATATTTTATCCTTTTGCGGACTTTTATTGGCATACCTAAAAAATCCGGTCTCCATACCAAAGGTGAGCAAAACCAGAAAAAAGGCGATGTACGAATATAAATTGGTAACAACTCCGTACTCTTCAGGAAGAAAAATACGGGAATAATAGGGGACCAGCCACCAGTTAAGGAAACGCCCGATAATACTGCTCATGCCATAAATGGCAGTTTCGCCGGCAAGTTTTTTTAAAGCTCCCACAAAAAATAAATTTTTCCAAATATATACAAACCAATTCTTATTGCCTGCTTCAAAAATTGAACTGTAAGCAAATTGATTTTTATTTTGTTTTATATTTGAAGTCTGTTAAAAACAAATATCAAAGACATCAAATGAATTTAAGACTATTTTCCGGCTTTATAGTTCTGTCTCTTTTTACAGGCTCTTTTTCCTGTTCCAATCAATCAAACCGCTCACGAAAACCGGTTGTTCAATTTAAAATTGAAACGCTGAACAAAAAAATCGTTTATGGCGACGATATCAACATCGGAATTTCGATTAAAATAAAAGACGGTGAACTCGATCAGACAAAACTCTATATGGATTCCGTTTTGCTAATTACAAGCAAAAAATCAGAATTTAACCACAGCCTGAAAAAATTTGAAAATATTGGTAAACACACGTTAAAAGCCGTGTCGGTTAAAACCGATGGGGTAGAAGGTATATATTATAAAACAATCGAAGTTTTATCAGATGTGGTTCCGGAAATATACAGTTATGAACTGGTTCAAGCCTATCCACACAACGAAACATCATTTACCGAAGGATTGGAAATTCATCAGGAATTTTTATACGAAAGTACCGGAGAAAATGGAAAATCACAGCTTTTAAAAGTTAACTTAAAAACAGGTAAAACAGTAAAATCGGTGAAACTTGCTGACCGCTTTTTTGGTGAAGGCATTACAATTTTTAAAAATCGTATTTACCAGCTGACCTATAAAACCAAAATTGGATTTGTTTATGATCTTGAAAACATGGCTTTGGTCGACAGTTTCAGGTTCGAATCTACCGAAGGCTGGGGAATGACTCATGATGAACAAAACCTGATTATGAGTGATGGAACAAACAGTTTAACTTACATTAATCCTGAAACTTATAAACCGGTAAAAAAACTTCAGGTTTACGATGATAAAAATCCTGTTTTGTACCTGAATGAACTGGAGTATTCGGAAGGATACATCTATGCCAATGTATGGACAACAAACCTGATTGTAAAAATTGATCCTAAATCCGGAAAGGTTCTTGCAAAAATTGACCTCGATGGTATTCTAACCATGTCAAGTCAGGATCATCAGGTTGACGTTTTAAATGGAATTGCCATCGATCCGGTTACTCAGAAAATGTATGTAACCGGTAAACTTTATCCAAAATTATTCGAAATCAAACCGGTTAAAAAAGACTAGGAGAGTCGCCGTAATGGATTCTTCCCAAATGTTTATAAGCTAAATCAGTAACTTCTCTTCCGCGCGGAGTGCGTTTCATAAAACCTTCCTTTATCAGAAAAGGCTCGTAAACTTCTTCAATAGTTCCTGAATCTTCGCCAACTGCAGTTGCAATGGTTGAAACACCAACCGGTCCACCCTTGAACTTATCGATGATGGTAGTCAGAATTTTATTATCCATCTCATCCAGTCCAAACTTGTCAATATTGAGTGCATCCAAGGCATACAAGGTAATTTCAAGGTCTATTTTACCGTTACCTTTCACCTGGGCAAAATCGCGTACACGCCGTAAAAGGGCATTCACAATCCGGGGTGTGCCGCGGCTTCTTGAGGCAATTTCAACAGCAGCCTGGTCTTCCATTTTTACATTCAGAATATGGGCCGATCTTTTGGCGATTCCGGTGAGTATATCCACGTCGTAGTATTCAAGATGCGATTTGATACCAAAACGAGCCCGCAGGGGACTTGTTAATAAACCGGAGCGTGTCGTTGCGCCAATTAATGTAAAAGGGTTTAATTCGAGCTGTATGGAACGTGCACTGGGTCCCTTATCGATCATGATGTCGATCTTATAGTCTTCCATGGCCGAATACAAATATTCTTCAACGATGGGACTCAGCCGGTGAATTTCATCGATAAATAAAACTGCATTGGGTTCCAGATTGGTTAACAAGCCCGCCAGATCGCCTGGTTTATCCAGAACCGGGCCTGAAGTTACTTTTAGCGAAACACCTAATTCGTTGGCAATAATGTTGGAAAGGGTTGTTTTTCCCAGACCGGGAGGTCCGTGCAGCAAAACATGATCCAGGGCTTCACCGCGCATCTTTGCTGCTTTTACAAATATTTTCAGATTTTCAACAATTTTAAACTGACCGCTGAAATCATTAAATTCCAATGGTCGCAATTGTTTATCTATTTCTTTTTCATTATCCGAAAAAGATTCCTCTCTGAAATCAAAAAATTCGTTCATTGGTAGCTTTTAATACCAGCCAAAAGTAAAAAAAATAAAGTACTGTGGTTTTAAATAAGAAACTGATAATATCAGTGAGTAATCTCGAGTTCGTTAAAAATTACTTTTAGCCTTTCAATGTCAAAGGGTTTGGACATAAATTCGTCCATGCCGTATAAGATACATTTATCCCGATCGTTATCCATGGTATTGGCTGTAAGTGCAATGATCGGGGTTCGTTTTCCAATTTTATTGATTTTTTCTTCTTCCCTTATTTTGACAGTTGCTTCAAGACCATCCATAACCGGCATCATGATATCCATCAGAATAACATGAAATTTTTGCTCACGAAAGCGTTCTATAGCTTCAACGCCATTGTTGGCAATAACGATGATGTAATTGAATTTTTTCAAACTATAAGTTACAATCCTCTGATTTAATAGATTATCCTCCACCAACAATATATTAAGTATCTCTCCCATGTCAACAGTTCTCTCCCCCTAAATTAGTTAATTCTAAAAAACAACAAAAGGTAACCCCTGAAATTCACTTTTTTTTATACGTATTAGTATATATATTGTTTTTAAATAAAATTAAAGATAATGAATATGTATATGTCCTGTTAATACACTTGATATCTTTTTAAAATTTTACTTGTATAAGTGTAAAAGTATTTTTTATTTTTTTTTATAAACCAGTTATTTACATACTATATTGATGGTAATAAAGCTGGTAGAATTTATAATAACAATGGTTAATTTCTTTAATTATTAATAAATAGATGGTACAAAACAATTACATTTCTGTTAACAGGCTATCTGATTACTTGTAATTAATTATTCTTGCAGGAATAGAAATAAATATCTATTACAAATTTCATTGAATATCTTTGCCAAAACTTTTAGATATTTTAGCGTAACTTATAAACAAGAAGTAAGGTGAAATGTTTAAAAGGTAAATATGTAAGTAATTTATAATGAATTTATTACTAATATGGATGAAAATTATAAACAGTTTGTTGATAAGCTAAATTCTTATATACGGAAGTTTTACCTTTACCGGTTGATAAGGGGTTTTATCTTCTTTGGTTTACTTGTTACGGGCTATTACAGTTGTATTTCCGCTCTTGAATACTTCAATTATTTTGATCCTAAAATTAAAATATCGATCGTTCTTGTAACGGTTTTTCTTACTTTTTTCATTTTTATTTATTTTCTGCTTATACCTTTAATTAAACTTATGGGTATCGGAAAGCTGATTTCCTATTACGATGTTTCATCATTTTTAAGTAAAACTTATCCTGAAATCAAAGATAAGCTTATCAATATTATAGAACTGGCTAATGAAAAAAATGGATTCTATTCCAATGAACTGAAAAAGGCAAGTATTGATCAAAAAATTGATGAATTGAAAATATTCCGTTTTTCAGATGCTATTCGTTACAAAGATTTGAAAGTTGTATTTGGAATTTTTACTGGTGTTATTCTTATTTTTTTCGTTGTCTATTCGCAATCACCTGACTTTTTTAAAGAAAGTACGGTCAGGCTAATTCATTATCAACAAAAATACGAAAAGCCGGCTCCTTATACTTTTAAACTTGAAACTACGGATTTGAAAATTGTTACCGGTGAGTCGGTTGATTTGAAATTAAATTGTCAGGGTAAAGAATTGCCTGAATTGATGTATATGAATATCAGCGGTAATAATTTTCTAATGAAAACTGAAGATAATTTATTTACCTATACCATTGAAAATGTAAACAGTTCAGTTTCAATTTATTTTACCGATAAAAAATATGTTTCAGGCATTTATAAAATAACGGTTATTAATAAACCGTTTATTTCATCATTCACCGTTGATGTGCAGCCACCATCCTATACCGGTCTTTCGGGAGAAATACTTCAAAATATCGGCGATTTAAAGGTTGTTTCAGGAACTCTTGTCAAATGGACATTTAATACCGTTGACACCGATAGTTTAATTCTTTTATTGAACGACAGCAGTAAAATTGTTGCTAAAAGAAATGGAAATAATTTTGAGGCTGTTAAAACTATTTATAACGATTTTGAATATTCGGTTAATATTCAGAATTCGAAACTGAAGGATGAAAACAGTATGGTTTATAAAATACTGACTGTTGCTGATTTATATCCTGAAATTAAAGTGGTGCAGGTTAGAGATTCTATCGATTTTAAGGTTTTCCATTTTAAAGGAAATATAATGGATGACTACGGTTTTAGCCAACTCGCTTTTAATATCAGCGTGGAAGGAAAAGATAGTGTGCTTAAAATTCCGTTTACGCCATTTTTTCTGAACCAGGACTTTTATTATTCATTCGATTTTGAATCTGTTAAAAGTTTGGGAAAGTCGTTTAAATATTATTTTTCAGTTTCCGATAATGATTACATCAATCATTTTAAACGTTCCATAAGCGAGACATTCACATTTAATTTTCCGGACTACCTGGAAATTCTTTCAAAAGAAAACAACGATTTGAATTCAATGGACCATTTATTTGATAAAAGTTCCAAACTAACCGAAGACATTCAAAAGGAACTTGAAAATTTCAGGTTGAAACAAATTAATGCTGAATTATCGGAATTTGAAAAATTTCAGGCTGTAAAAGATATCATGAAGAAGAAGACAGAACTGGAGGATGTATTGAAACAAATCAGTCAGCAGAATAAGGATGCAAATAATTTTCAGAATTCTTTTTCAGAGGAAAAGGAAGAAATATTAAATAAGCAGAAACAGATTGAAGAATTGCTGAATGAAGTTTTTAGTGATGATTTGAAGAAGCTTTTTGATGAATTCAATGAGCTGGCTAAACAATTTGATTTAAAAAAGTTTGACCAGTTGTCAAGGGAAATGGATTCAAAAATGGAGGACTTATCCAAGCAGCTCGATAAGAATATGCAGCTGTTAAAGAAGATGAAGGTTGAACAAAAGCTGGAAAGAATAATAGGGGAACTTAAACAATTGGCTGAATCTGAAAAATCAATTTTGCAAAAGTTGGAACGTAATTCAGATTTGAAACGGACTAATGAAGTCGAAAAGGAAAATTTATCTTTTCTGAAAAATATAGAAATGGATTATCAGAAAACATTGGAGTTTAATAAAACGCTTGAAAAACCCATGAACTTATTCAATTTTGACAGTGAATTTTCAGATCTGAAAGATAGCTATTCCAAAATTCTGAATGATTCAGAGAAGGGAAACAAGCGGAAAACTTCTTCAGAAATGGAGAATAACATCAAAAACATGGATCAGCTTATTTTTGCCATGGGACAGATGCTGGATAAGAATAAGAAGAAACAAAATGAAGCAAATATCGAAGATATGAAACAGATTCTGGATAATCTGATTATCGTTTCCTTTGACCAGGAGAAAATTCTTGATAAAACTTCCATAATTGATTACAATAATCCTTTAATGAATGAGCTAAAAGTAAAGCAACGTAATCTTGCAGGTCAGGTTGATTTCGTAAAAGATTCCTTGTACACCTTGTCAAAGCGTGCTCCTGAAATCGGTTCAGTTATTAATAAAGAGATGCTGGCGCTTGAAAATAGCGTAAAATATTCTTTCGATAATATGGAATCCGGCAATATTGGCGGATCACGTATGTATCAGCAGTACGGGATTACAGCGGCTAATAACCTGGCGTTATTTTTAAGTGAAGCGCTTGAAAACATAAAAAAGCAGCAGGAGAATGGACAGGAGGGTGATGGAGATTGTGATAAGCCGGGTGGTAAAGGTTCCAAACCGGGAATGAAAAAATTGAAAGATAGCCAGGGTTCAATTAAAGACCAGCTGCAGCAGATGATTGATCAGATGAAAAAAGGCGACATGGGTAAAATGAGCAGGAGTATTGGTCAGACCATAGCCCAGCAGGAAATCATGCAGCAATTGATTCGTGAGATGCTTAACAGCAGTTCCGTGGGATCACAGGCGAAAGAACACCTGAAAGCTGTTGATCAGTTGTTGGATCAATCCAGAATTGATTTGATCAATAAAAAGGTAAGTAATGAATTGATCAACCGCCAGAATTTAATCATGTCTAAATTACTTGAAGCTGAAAAATCTGAAATTGAACGTGATTTTGAAGATAAGCGTGAATCAAAAACGGCAGTGGATATAAAGAAGGAAAATCCGGAAGGTTATTTTGAGTATAAGAATAAACAGAAAAATGAAAATGAACTGATTAAACGAAGTAATTTTAAATTGAAAACATTTTATGATAAAAAGTATAATCAGTTTTTAAATCAGATAAAGAATTAAGTTTTAAACAGGGGAGTGAACTGCCGGCTGTTTATTTGGTTTGAAGTATAGAAAAGTTTGAAGTAAATACAGCTTAAGTATGAGTGTGCAATATTTTAGTGAAGATGTTCCTTTTCCAAAATTAACGAAGAGAATAACTACCCGTTGGATTAAAAGAGTAATTGGTTCAGAAGGAAAATTGGTAGGAGATATTTGCTTTATTTTTTGTTCGGATGAATATTTGCTGGAGGTCAATAAAAAATATTTAAATCACGATTATTATACCGATGTCATTACTTTCGACTATTCTGAAGAAAAGTTAGTCAGCGGTGATGTATTCGTCAGTGTGGATCGTATTGAAGAAAATGCAATCGAATTTGGTCATCGTCCGGAGGATGAATTGCTCCGGATTTTGGTGCACGGTGTGTTGCATTTGCTCGGATACAAGGATAAAATTAAAGAGGACAAGGTTTTGATGACCGAAAAGGAAGATTATTACCTTAAGGTATTAACAGATAATTAGTTACAATATAAAATAGTATAAATGTTACCGTTTTACGATGTTATAGTAGTTGGTGGGGGTCATGCGGGATGTGAAGCAGCTGTAGCTGCAGCAAATTTGGGTTCAAAGACATTATTGATTACAATGGATATGACCAAATATGCTCAAATGTCATGTAATCCGGCGATGGGTGGAATTGCCAAAGGTCAGATCATTCGTGAAATTGATGCGTTGGGTGGTTATTCCGGGATTGTAACTGATACCACGAGTATACAGTTTCGGATGTTGAATCAATCCAAAGGACCTGCGATGTGGAGTCCCCGTTCCCAGAATGATCGTTTTCGTTTTACAGAACAATGGCGCAACGTGTTGGAGAATACTGATAATCTGGACTTGTGGCAGGATGCTGTAATTTCGCTACATATTAAAGATAAGGTAGTTACGGGTGTTAAAACAAAAATAGGCGTTGATTTTTATTGTAAATCGGTTATTTTAACCAATGGTACCTTTTTAAACGGTTTGATGCATATCGGCAAAGCCCAAATGGAAGGCGGCCGTATCGGTGAAAATGCTTCGTATTTTATTTCAGACCAGTTGTTCAGTGTTGGCTTTAAAACAGGCAGACTGAAAACAGGTACTCCTGTGCGGATTGATGGCAGATCCATTGATTTTTCAAAATTGGAAGAACAGAAGGGCGATGAAAATATACAGAAATTTTCTTTTCTTCCTGAAGTAAAATCTACTCTGAAACAGAGAAGTTGCTGGCTTACCTATACCAATGAAACGGTACATTCCATTTTGGAGGAAGGGTTTTCGGATTCGCCCATGTACAATGGAACTATTGTTGGAACCGGACCTCGTTATTGTCCCAGTATTGAATCGAAGTTGGTTACTTTTGCAGAAAAGAAATCTCACCAGTTATTTTTGGAGCCTGAAGGGGAAAATACAATTGAGTATTATCTGAACGGATTTTCTTCTTCTTTACCCTGGAATATACAGTTGAGAGCATTAAAGCATGTACCCGGCCTGGAAAATGTACGTATTTTCAGACCGGGATATGCGATAGAATACGACTATTTTGACCCGACACAATTGCACCATACACTCGAAACCAAATTGATTGAAAACCTTTATTTCGCCGGTCAGATTAACGGAACTACCGGTTATGAAGAAGCTGCTGCCCAGGGATTGATGGCGGGTATTAATGCGCATCAGAAAGTCCATGGACTTGACCCTTTTATTTTGAACCGGGATGAAGCATACATCGGCGTATTGGTCGATGATTTGGTTACGAAAGGAGTTGATGAACCATACCGGATGTTTACTTCAAGGGCTGAATACAGGATTTTATTGCGTCAGGATAATGCAGATTTCCGGTTAACGGCCAGGGCGTATGCATTGGGTTTGGCAAAAAAGGATCGTTTCGATTTGTATCTGGAGAAGAAAACAGCAGTGGAAAGTGTTATTGAATTCGTGACCAGTTTCTCCATTAAACCTCAGTTCATCGATCATATTCTGGAACAAAAAGGTTCTGCGGCTTTAAAACAGGGAGTGAAACTGATTGATGTTATTTTGCGTCCTCAGATTTCGATTTTCGATTTGACAGAAGATGTAACTCCGTTTAAATCTTTTTTGGGACAATTTGCTGCCGATCGTTTAACAGAAATTTTGGAGGCTGCTGAAATTGCGATTAAATATGCCGGATACATTGAACGTGAAAAATTGGTTGCGGATAAGTACCGCAGACTGGAAAATATAACCATTACCGGTCGGTTTGATTACAATAAAATATTAACAATTAGTACCGAAGCAAGACAAAAGCTTACTGAAATTTTACCTGATACTATTGGTCAGGCAGGCCGGATATCTGGTGTTAGTCCTTCCGATATTAATGTATTACTGGTTTTGTTAGGCAGGTAATGTTCCACGTGGAACTTTAATTATACAATTATGGAACTCAAAAAATTTATACGTGTTATTGAAAATTACCCGATTGAGGGTGTCAGTTTTAAAGATATTACAACCTTGTTGAAAGAGCCGGTAGCATTTAAAAATGTGGTGGATCAGATTTCTGAATTTTGTAAAGGTAAAGGAATAACAAAAATTGTTTCGCTCGAATCGCGCGGTTTTATTGTGGGTGGGGCAGTAGCTTATTGCATTGATGCCGGTTTTGTTCCTATACGCAAAAAGGGAAAATTGCCTGCAGAAGTCCTTTCTGAATCGTATGAGTTGGAGTATGGTGTTGATTCGATTGAAATACATGTTGATGCTTTAACCGAAGATGATGTGGTATTGATTCACGATGACTTATTGGCTACCGGTGGCACTGCACTTGCAGCACTCAATCTGGTAAAACAGTTAAATGTCCGAAAAATTTACTTCTCTTTTATTTGTGATTTAACCTTTATCCAGACCGATAACAAAAAAGAATTGGCTGCTTATGAAACTCATTCAGTAATGCAGTTTTAGTTTAATTTAATAACGATACATTTTTGATGGTATTAAAATATACTGAATATCTCCGGTCGCTTGTTTCTGTTCTTCCTGATCAGCCCGGGATATATCAGTATTTTGATACTACGGGTAAGATTATTTACGTAGGAAAGGCTAAAAATCTCAGGAAGCGTGTTTCTTCCTATTTCATGAAAAACCAGCAAAACCGGAAAACAGAAATACTTGTAAGGAGTATTGCTGACATCAAACACATGGTGGTTGAAACTGAACAGGACGCTTTATTGCTCGAAAATAACCTGATTAAAAAGTACCAGCCTCGTTATAATATTCGTCTGAAGGATGACAAAACCTATCCGTGGATCGTGATCAAAAACGAACACTTTCCGAAAGTTTTTCAAACCCGGAATGTCATTCGTGACGGATCATCCTATTTTGGTCCTTACACATCAATCTTAACTGTTCGGATGTTACTCGGGTTATTTCGAAAACTTTTTAAACTGCGTAACTGCAAACTGAATTTGTCGGAAGAAAATATTCGGCAGGGAAAATTTAAAGTTTGTCTTGAATATCACATCGGGAATTGCAAGGCCCCATGCATTGGCAAAATTGATCACGACCAGTACATGAAAAATATCGACCAGATCAAAGAGATTCTGAAGGGAAATATTTCTGGAGTTATCAAATACCTCCGGGATTTAATGCGGCAATTTGCGGCTGATTTAAAATTTGAAGAAGCTGGTCTTGTGAAAGAGAAGCTGGATTTACTCGAAAAATTTCAATCACGTTCAACCGTTGTCAGTAATACCATTAGTGATGTGGATGTTTTTACCATTGATATGGATGAATCTTTCGCCTATGTAAATTATCTGAAAATCATTCATGGTGCCATCATGCAGACCTATACCCTGGAGATAAAAAAAGTATTGGATGAATCGCCCGGGCAACTTCTTGAATTTGCCATTGTGGACATTCGGCAAAAGATATTCAGTAATGCAAAAGAAATTCTGGTTTCGTTTAAATTGGATATTGAACTGGAAGGCGTGAAATTTCAGATTCCGAAACAGGGCGATAAAAAAAAGCTTCTTGAACTTTCAGAACGAAATGCAAAATATTACCGGCTCGAAAAACAGAAACATCAGATGATTTCGAAAACTGAAAAAAATGCCGGCCGGATTCTTGAAACAATGCAAAAGGATCTTCAACTTAAAGCACAGCCTGTTCACATTGAATGTTTCGATAACAGTAACCTACAGGGAACAAATCCGGTTTCATCGTGTGTGGTTTTTAAAAACACCAGACCATCAAAAAAAGATTACCGTCATTACAATGTAAAAACAGTAGTGGGTGCGAATGATTATGCATCGATGGAAGAAGTTGTTTACAGAAGGTATAAACGTTTGCTCGAAGAAGAAACATCATTACCCCAGCTTATTGTGGTCGATGGAGGAAAAGGGCAATTGGGTGCCGCCCTGAATGCCCTTGAAAAATTAAACCTGCGTGGAAAAATAGCTGTCATTGGAATTGCCAAGCGACTGGAAGAAATCTATTTTCCGGGCGACCCGGTTCCCTTGTATCTCGATAAAAATTCAGAATCGTTAAAAGTCATTCAGCAATTGCGCGACGAAGCCCACCGGTTTGGAATTACATTTCACCGGAACAAACGGTCGGGTGATTTTATTAAATCAGAATTGGAAAGTATTCCCGGAATAGGAGAAAAGACCATTACGGCACTTTTGAAGCGTTTTAAGAGCGTTGAGAACATTAAAAATCAAGGCTACGAGCAGGTGGCGAATGAAATAGGGGATTCTAAAGCACGGTTAATATTCAGTTTTTACAAGCTAACACATTGAATTAAAAAAGCTTAAACAGGTTATATTTAAGTTTTTTTTAGTTCTTATTTTGATCCGGTTAGATCAATTCCTGTACTTTTCTTCTCCTTCGAGTAATCCCAAGTATGAATTGTACCTGCTTTGTGAAATCTGACCTTCCTCGACCGATTTTTTAACAGCACATCCTGGTTCGTGCGTGTGAGTGCAATTGTAATACTGACAACCATCGAGCAGTTTAAACATTTCGGGAAAATAATGTGATATTTCTTCTTTTTCCATTTCAAGGACACCAAATCCTTTGATTCCCGGAGTGTCAATAATGTAACCGCCAAATTCAAGTGCATACATTTCTGAATTGGTTGTTGTATGTTTTCCTGAAAAGTGAGCTTCTGATATAATGCCTGTTTTTAACATCATATAAGGTTGCAATGAATTGATGATCGTTGATTTTCCGACCCCGGAATGACCTGAAAAAACATTGGTTTTATTCGTCATCATTTTCTTAAGCTCGTCGAATCCAACATTTTTTTTGGCTGAAAGTGTTAAACACTGATAACCGATTTTCTCATAAATTTCAATTAGCGAATTCATCTCCCGTATTTGTTCTTCATTGTACAGATCAATTTTATTGAAAATCAGGTGACAGGGAATCCGGTAGGCTTCAGCAGAAACCAGGAAACGATCAATAAAAGTGGTGGTGGTAACGGGATATTGAATCGTTACTACCAGGAAGGCCTGATCGATATTTGCAGCAATAATATGTGATTCTTTCGAGAGGTTGGGAGACTTGCGGATAATGTAATTTGTTCGGGGCAAAATGGCGTAAATTAATCCAACCAACAGTCCGCCTTCCATGCTATCTTCTTTTAATTCAGTGAGTTCAACATGATCACCAACTGCAATCGGATTGGTACTGCGGATACCTTTTAGTCGTATATTTCCTTTTATTCTGCTTTCGATCAGGTTTCCTTCTTCAGTTTTTACGGTATACCAGCTACCTGTCGACTTGATTACAATACCTTTTTTCAATGGATATTTTTGCTTTAAATTAATTCGTTATACTTTAGCAATTCATTTAATCGGAACCAAAAGTAATAAAAATTGTGAAAAGGATTTTAAGCTACAACGTAAATGGAATTCGGTCGGCCCTGAGTAAAGGATTGCTTGAATATTTGAACGGGACTGGTGCTGATGTAATTTGTTTTCAGGAAACAAAAGCACAGCCCGGGCAGATGCAGGAAGAGCAATTCGAGGCGCTGGGTTATCATTGTTTTGTTTTTTCAGCGGTCAAAAAGGGCTATAGTGGGGTGGCTATTTTTTCCAAACTCAAGCCTGACCGGGTTGTATACGGCATGGATAATGAAAAATATGATCGTGAAGGTCATGTGATGCGGGCTGATTTTGGTGATATTTCGATAATCAATGCTTATTTTCCCTCCGGAACAACAGGTGATATGCGGCAAAGTTTTAAAATGGAATTTCTGGAAGATTTTCACCATTACCTGAACGAGTTGAAGAAAACCCGTAGAAAACTCATCATTTCAGGGGATTACAATATCTGCCGGTTGTGGATTGATATTCATAATCCCGAAAAGCAGCAAAAAACATCCGGATTTTTACCGGAAGAACGGGCATGGTTTGCCGGTTTTGTGGAGGATGGATACGTAGACAGTTTTCGTGAGATTAACCAGCAACCGCATCAGTATTCGTGGTGGAGTTACCGTGCGGGATCTCGTCAGAATAATAAAGGATGGCGGATTGATTACCATATCGTTACCTCTGATCTGAAAGATAAGATACTGGATTCCGGAATTTCTCCTGATGCTGTTCATTCCGATCATTGTCCGGTTTGGCTTGATATAGATATCTGACATGCGCACCTATTTAACCATAAGTGTTTGTATTATTTTTAGTCTTTCAGCTTTGGGCAAATCACAAAAAAATAACATCAATGTAAAGAAGGACAGCAGTTACATTGAAAGTTACTACAATGATTTGATTGTAAGATTATATTCAGGAGAAAAAACACATTCACTCGACTTATCTGATTTAAATAATCCATATCATATTCTGTATCAGCCAAATGGATATTTCAACCTGGGAGTTGGGGTCAATTACAAATGGTTTGGCCTTAGTCTTGCATCAAAAGTACCTTTCTTTCTTAACAGTGAAATCAGAAAGGGTGAAACCCGGCGGTTTGGCCTCCAAAGTTATATCTATACCAATAAATTGTCAATTGATATTTTAAGTTCTTACCTGAAGGGCTATTACCTGAATAATTCCTATTTGTATCTTCATTCATTTTCAAAAGACATTGAATATCAAAGAAATGACATATCTTCTTTAAATTTCGGGATTAGTGTTAATTACATTTTTAACAATTCCAGGTTTTCATACAAGGCGGCTTTGGGTGATACTGAAAAGCAAAAGAAAAGCGCTGGTTCCTTAATTGCCGGAGGGAGCATTTACTCGTATCAGACCAAGGCTGATTCTTCATTTGTTCCACGTGGAATTGATGCAAAATATTTCATTAAAACCCGTGATCTTTCCAGGTCCGGTGTTATTGCCTTCAACGCGAATTTAGGTTATGCTTATTCACTGGTATTCCTGAAAAACGGAATTTTCACGATGTCATACCTTTTAGGCGCCGGATTTCAGGATAATTCTTTTGAAGGTGTGTCGGATACCGGAACGCACCAGTGGGCTTTTGATTTTAAACATACCGGAAGATTTGGAATTGGTTATCGTTTGAATACGTATAATGCACGTGTGTCCGTCATCCGCTCAACACAATACACCAATTTGAAAATTAACGATTTGAGTATTGGTCACGGAACCAATTTTATGCAGGTATCCCTGGGGAAAAGATTTTCCGTTGGGAAATAAAAAAAGCCCTCATTCCGGAAGGCTTTTGCAAACAATCGTTTTCAGTGTCTTATTCCCAGTCCAGAATAATTTTTCCACAATTTCCTTCTTCCATAATCTGAAAGGCCTCCAGGTAATTATCGGCAGGGAAGCGATGCGTAATTACCGGATTTATATTTAATCCGTGTGACAGCATCATTTCCATCTGGTACCAGGTTTCATACATTTCACGCCCATATATTCCTTTCAGCGTCAAGCCTTTAAATATTAATTTACTCCAATTGATCGTGGTTGATGAAGGTAATAGTCCCAGCAGTGATATTTTACCACCGTTGTACATATTATCGACCATATCGCTGAAAGCGACCGGAGATCCGCTGCATTCAAGACCAATATCGAATCCGCTTACCATGCCCAATGTTTTCATCGCGTCTCTGATGTTTTCCTTCCGTGGATCAATTACTTTGGTAGCGCCCATTTTAAGGGCCAGGTTCCTTCGATATTCGCTCAGGTCGGTGCCAACGATGTAACGGGCTCCGGCGTAGTTACAAACGGCTGTAGCCATCGCTCCAATAGGTCCCCCGATTCCGGTGATCAGCACATCTTCGCCCAGTAAGGGAAATGACAGGGCAGTATGAGTTGCATTGCCCAACGGATCCATAACTGACATCAATTCGTCCGAAATACGGTCATCAACTTTCAGCACATTGGATGCGGGTACTGAAATGTATTCGGCAAAACCACCGTCCCTGTTTACGCCGATCCCTAACGTATGGTCGCAAATGTGCTGGCGTCCCCGGCGGCAATTGCGGCAGAATCCACAGGATATATGGCCTTCAACGGTTACGCGTTCACCCAGGTGTACCCGTGAAACCTCGGAACCTTTATCGACAACAATTCCCATATATTCGTGACCGATGATCAGTGGTGTTTTAATGGTGTTTTGTGCCCATTCGTCCCATTTGTAGATATGAAGATCGGTTCCGCAAATAGCTGATTTTTTAATTTTCAGCAGTACATCATTTGGACCTATTGTCGGCATGGGCACATCGGCCATCCAAATGCCTTTTTCAGGTTTAATTTTTACAATTGCTTTCATTGTTTCTGATTGAAGGATAAGTAATGCAATATTAAAACGATCTGAACTGAAAATAAAGAAGTAAAATCATGTTTAAGCTTCAGTAAAAATGCTGTTCAGGAAAAGAAAAAGCCGCAAATCATGGGTTGACCTGCGGCTTTCTGTGGGCTTAGTTTTGCTGAAATTTATTTTTCAGTTTGCCAGATTGATTCAAGCGGGTAGATTTCAAGTTTTTCAACCAGGATTTCTCCCCCGGTATTGAACAGGTACAAACCCAGGCCATTTTCATCAGGTACAAAGCAGGAGCTCATAACCACTTTCCCATCATTCGCATAAATTTCAATTGAACTGCGGTCCAGTAATATATCGAGTTTTATAATATTGTCAACTGGTTCTACTACAGCTGATTTGTTCATACAAGTGAGGGTACTTGTCTTTGTGTTATACATAATTTCAGTACCATTATTCTTTTTATCCAGACGAACCACAAATCCAAAGCTGTCAGCTGTTTTAAGATTAAAACTTCCGATGATATGCAAACAATCACCTTTGATACCGCGAGTCATGTTTTTATTGAGGCCTGGGATCAGGTTTTTATTTTCCCATACTTCACCTTTTTGATGAAGAAGTTCAATTTCCTGAACTGGTTTTCGGATGAGTTTTATTCCTTCAGTGAATTTTTTAAGCGATAATTCAGAGGGGAAAGTCATTTGTCCCTTAAACGGCATATCGGGGAATTCCCCGCCTTTCATCCAGGCAATCTGAATGGTTCTTCCATCCGACTCCGGAATGTTGCTCCATGTTTGGGTTGCGTAGTAGTTATTCCCATAATCGCCTGGCATTTTCGGTGACTCAGCTATGAATTTTTCACCGTTAAACGTTCCGATCAGGTAACTGCCGTCACCGTCAAACAACACCCATTTTTTATCATCCGGACGGCGGTTAATGGGTAGTTCAACCAAATCAGGACATTCATAAAAACCCGGCAGGTGATTTTTAAATTCCCAGTCAAGCAGGTTTTTTGAAGTATAGAAGGAAATCCCTTTTTGTTTTTCATTGTTATCCGGTTTGCGGTACAGAACCATAACATACTGTTTGCTTCCATCATGCCAGAATACTTTCGGATCGCGCGCATCGTCATTTGCATCGTAGGCAATGACCGGGTTTTTATCGTATTTTTTCCAGGTTCTGCCTTTATCATTGCTGAAGGCCAAACGCTGTCCGCAATGCTGACTGGTGTAAAATAACAGGATAGTTTTTTCTTCTCCGGCCTGTAGGCCGGTAACATTATTTTCATCCACAATTCCGCTGCCGGAAAAAGCAGTACATTCAACCGAATCTTTTGAGTCATTATCGGGAAAAAGGGCTATAGGCAAGTGTTCCCAGTGAACCAGGTCAGAACTTACCGCATGTCCCCAGTGCATGTATCCCCATTTGTTTCCAAACGGATTGTACTGGTAAAAAAGATGATACTCACCTTTATAGAAAACCAGACCATTGGGATCATTCATCCAGTTCTTTTCAGGAGTGAAATGAAACTGTGGACGGTGAAGTTCATTAAAATTTTTTGGTGGCTTTTCAGCTGAGGATGTAAATGAGGCAATAAAAAAAATGGCAATAAAAAAAGTAAACTTCATAGCATAATTGTTAATGACATCGTAGTTCAGGCAAATATAGATTAAAAAAAGTAATTATTTGTTCTACTTTTGAATTCAGATAAGCCTGAAAGTATTGTTATTGACTGATATCAGCGTCAACCGATCAGGTTTTTCTGCTGAAGTGATTTGTTTTTTTAATTGGTAATTTGTTGGCATATAATTGTTTTCAATAATGAGAGGAAAACTGTTTTTAATTTTATTCCTGATGTCGGTTGATTTGAGTTTTGGGCAGGAATTGTGGAAGAAGGAAGGAATTAAAATGACACCTCCGGTTTGTTATGGGTCTCATGAATCTTACCCGTCTTTTATACCTCCTCCTGCAGGAATTCTTAAGGCAGGTTCGCTTCAGAAGGCCAGGATTGAAGTAAATTATATTGGTTTTCCAGTTGAAGCACAGCTTGCGTTTCAGTATGCAGTCGAAATCTGGCAAAATCTGATTTACTCTCCGGTTCCTATTCACGTAAAGGCGACCTGGGAGAGTCTGAGTAAAGAGGTTTTAGGCAGCTGTGGTTCAGCTAATTATTTTAATAATTTTAACTCTACCCAGATTTGGAACTGTTATTATCCGATTGCAATGGTCGAAAAAATGTTGGGTGAGGAGGTCAATTCGCCCGGCGACTATGAGATTATTGCTTCCTTCAACAAGTACATCGATAACTGGTATTTTGGAACCGATGGCAAAACACCGGCCAATCAATATGATTTTGTTTCAACCGTTTTGCATGAGTTGGCTCATGGGCTCGGGTTTTCCGGATTTTTTTATTCCGACCGGGGGAGGGGAGGTTACGGTGATGATGGTTTGTCGGCAGCTTTTGATCAGTTTGTTGAGAATAAAAACGGTGAACGACTGGTTAATACAAAACTATTTATTAATCCGTCCATTAAATTAAATCAGAATTTAACTTCCGGTTGGCTTAACTTTGATACCAGGTTAGTTGAAAGTCAGTTACCCAGGCTTTATGCACCCGCGACCTGGGATCTGGGATCAAGTATTTATCACCTTGACGATTCGACCTACCCGGCTGGAAACCCCAATTCACTGATGACTCCATTTACAGGTTTGGGAGAAGCGATCCATGATCCGGGATCGAATACGCTTTCAATCCTATATGAAATGGGCTGGAAAACTGTTTCCATAAAACATCAAAAACTCAGGGATATTGAATTTGTTTCTGATCCGATCAGTTTTGATGTTCAGATTACAAGTGATTTCGATCTGGACTCTACCCGGTTATATTTGAAGTACTCTTCCAGCAAGTTTTTAAGAAGCGATTCGGTATTGTTAAAGGCAACCGGCATACCAACACAATTTAATGCAAAATTAGCTCAGAATCTAAGCGGTGAAATACAGTATTATTTTACAGCAACCGATGTAAAAAACAGAAGGTTTGTTTATCCGTCGAACTCTCCTTCCCGGTATCTGAGCTTTAAAATTGGAATTGACAAGGAAGTTCCGGTATTGATTCATGAACCTGTCAAATACATGTTAACCACAAATCCTTCGGTAAAAATTGAGGTTCAGGCAACTGACAACATGGGTATAAAATCGGTTACGCTCGAGTATTTTGTGAACGGAGGACTAATAAAGGAACTGCCACTGAAAAATGATTCAGCCGATAACTATTCCGGAGTGCTTGTTTTTCCAAAAGGAACTGTAAAAGATGGTGATCTGATCAGTTACCGGATTGTTGCCGTTGACGTTTCATCACAAAGTAACATGGGACGAATTCCTTTGAGTGGTTACAATACGCTTAAAATTGAAGGATTCCATAACCCGGTTGATCGGTACGTGAATAATTTCAATACCGCAACATCTGATTTCATCAGTACTGATTTTCAAATCACAACAGTTTCCGGATTTGACAGTCCGGCATTAAATTCAGCACATCCCTACCTGAGTCCGGATACTGACAACATGAATTTTAATTTCAGTGCAATCCTGAAATACCCAGTTATCCTGAAAGCTGGTGGCAAGATGAGTTACGATGAAATCGTACTGGTTGAGCCGGGTGAGGCAGGAACCAAATTTGGAGACGGGAATTTTTGGGATTATGTGATTGCTGAAGGTTCAAAGGATGGTGGAATGATCTGGAAACCATTAACTGACGGATACGACAGCAATGCCATGCCTTCCTGGCTTAACCTGTTTAACAGTGCAATGACGGGAAATAACAGTACTGCAGTGCCAACCAAAGATTTATTTGTCAAACGCGAAATTGATTTGCTTGCCAATGGTAATTTTAAAGGTGGTGATACCATACTAATCAGGTTCAGGCTCTTTTCTGATCCCTATTCCAATGGCTGGGGCTGGATTATCGATAACCTGAATATTCAGGATTTAGGAACAGGAAACAACCCGTTGTATCTTTCTTCAGGCGAAGTATTGCTATATCCGAATCCGGCAACAGACCAGGTAAATATTCAGTTTCAGACCACCGGTAAAATTCAGCCGTTCTTCCTGAAAATATACAATTCCTCCGGAAAACAGTTATACACACAGGTTTTTCGCGTCGAATCCAATCTGTTTCAGACAGTACTTGATGTTCGTAGTTTCAAACCCGGACTTTATTTATTTGCGATTGAACCTGAAAACGGACCGGCAATTACCCGAAAAATCCTGATTAAATAAGTACAAACAAGGTCTTTAACCTTAATTATTTGGATAGCTTTAATCGGTAAGTGTCAGTAAATAAATAGATTAGTATCTTTAACTGGTATTTGTGATTTCTTTTAAGCAATCAAAAATTTGGATTAAAATAAAATATCTATATTTGCTACCAAATTGAAAGTAAAATGAAACGTATTAGTAACAACATCTATTTTTATTGGTTTTATTACTTCTTTTCTCATATCGGGATCGGCTGGTAATATCTTGTTGTTACAAAAGATATTTTGCAAAAGGGTCCCGTTATATACGGGACCCTTTTTATTTTTTACCTTTTCAGTAGAAAAAAAATCAGATATGAAACTTACCGTAATTGGATTGGGACTTATTGGAGGATCGATGGCCATCGATCTTCGGAAAGCTGGATTTGCCAGCGAAATTACTGGGGTTGACACCAATCCTGAGAATGCCGGAGAAGCCTTGCGACTGGGAATCGTTGACCGTATTGAAACGCTGGAAACTGCAGTTTCGAAAGCCGATATGGTAATTATAGCCATTCCGGTAAATAAGATTTTACATACTTTGACCAGGGTGCTTGATCTGATTTCTGACCAGACAACGGTAATTGATGTGGGATCGACGAAAAAAGTGATTAGCGAAGCCGTTGAAAACCATCCCAAACGGAGAAATTATGTACCTGCTCATCCGATGTCGGGTACTGAAAATTCGGGCCCTTCTGCAGCACTTGAAGGGCTGTTTGAAGGAAAAATAAACATTATTTGTGATCAGGTCAAGATCGGACCACAACATTTGGCTTTCTCCGAAAAAGTGTTTCAGATACTGGGGATGGATATTGCCTACATGACCGCCGACGAACAGGATCACAGCACTGCTTTTATATCACACCTTCCTCATGCCGCTGCATTTGCTTTGGCTAATGCCGTTCTCGATAAGGAAGACCGCGAAATTATTTTTGATCTGGCAAGTGGCGGTTTCAATTCAACTGTTCGCCTGGCCAAGAGTTCACCTGAAATGTGGGGACCAATTTTTCAACAAAACAAGGAATATATTGTTGAATCGCTTGACGTGTATATCAAACACCTGAAAGCATTCCGGAAAAGCATTGAATCTGATCCGGATCAAATGATGGCTTTGATGAAAAATGCCAACCGAATTCGTGGAGTTCTTGCCGGAGAAAACGGTTCGCTTGTTAAAAATGAAAAGACAATAGTTAAATTTTATACCAAATAGTCATGGGATTACAATTAGAAATTAACCCGATTAAGCATTGGTTGCCGCAAATAAACAACCCGCTTATTATTGCTGGTCCGTGTAGCCTCGAAACCGAGGAACAAACCATGGAAACTGCCCGCTTGCTTGCAAAAGATCATCGTGTATTCGTATATCGTGGTGGGATTTGGAAACCACGCACAAGGCCCGGAAGCTTTGAGGGTATCGGAAGCATCGGATTAAAATGGCTGCAAAGAGTTCAGAAAGAAACCGGTTTGCCGGTGGGTACCGAAGTAGCGAATGCCCAGCATGCCGAAGAGGCTTTGAATGCAGGTCTTGATGTTCTGTGGATAGGAGCCCGTTCAACGGCCAGTCCTTTTGTTGTTCAGGAAATTGCCGATGTCGTGAAAGGAACTGATGCAGTGGTTATGGTTAAAAATCCGGTCAATCCGGATGTTCAGTTATGGGTTGGTGCTTTTGAACGTTTAAGCCGGGCCGGAATAAAAAATCTGGTGGCTATTCACCGTGGTTTTACACCTTTCCGCGAAACAGAATACCGCAATTACCCCAATTGGAAAACAGTGATTGAATTGCGCCGTTTAATGCCGAATCTGCCCATTATCTGCGATCCGAGTCATATTGGTGGTAAACGTGAATATTTGTACGACATATCGCAAAAAGCCTTCGATATGGGCCTGGAAGGACTGATGATCGAATCGCACCGCGACCCTTCGTGTGCTCTGAGCGACAAGGAACAGCAGCTTACCCCGGCTGATTTGGCTTTATTGCTTGATCGCCTGGTGATTCGTAGTGTGACGATTGACAACAAACTGTTCGAAAATCAGCTCGAATTACTTCGTAACCGTATTGATGCCATGGATACCGAACTACTTGAAACCTTGTCGTCGCGAATGGAAATTGTCAAACAAATTGGTCAGTATAAAAAAGACAATAACGTAACTGCTCTTCAGATCGGACGTTTTGCCGAACTGATGGATCAACGCGTTAAACTGGGTGAAAACCTGAATCTCGATGGAAATTTTGTTCAACTTTTATTCCAGCACATTCACGAAGATTCAGTCAGGATTCAGACTGATATTATGGATCGCTAAATTTTCTCCAGGATCTTTTTAAGGGCCGAAATTATGCCTTTTTCGATAGCCGGATATTCAAGAATCTCTTTGCCAATAAAAATGAACATGATGGCTAACTGGACGTTTTTCCGGGCTATTTCAGCATAAAATCCCGGTTTATTTAACCGGTAAGCTTCACGCATGCGACGTTTCAACAGATTCCGCCTGACGGCACGCTTAAAATTACGTTTCGAAACAGTAAAAGCTGCCTGTGCCGGATAAGGCTCCGGCAGTTCAGTTTTCCGGAAAACAACCTTGATCGGATAGGACAAAAAAGATTCACCGGAAGTGAAGATATCTCCGATAATTTTCTGGCTGCAAAGCCTTTCTTCCTTATGAAATGTGAATCTTTCCATGGAACTAAAATACAACAAAAAAGGGGAAATCGATTTCCCCCTTTTTTGTATATTGTGTTTTTAAATCTATAATTCCTAAAGTCCTTTATTGTGCTTTTTGATGTATTGTTCCAAAGCCATCGTCATTGAAGGAGCGTCAACAGTTGGCGCTTCAATATCGAGTCGAAGGCCTGCATCGATTACCGCTTTGGCAGTTGAAGGCCCAAAGCAGGCGATTTTGGTGCTATCCTGTTCGAAATTTGGAAAATTATTAATCAGCGACTGAATTCCCGATGGACTGAAAAATACCAGGATATCGTAATTCACTTCTGTCAGATCCGATAAATCGCTGCTTACTGTATTGTAAATAATGGCCTTGGTATATTTATATCCTGTCTTATCGAGCAATGCAATAACTTCCGGTTGATTCACCTGCGACATGGGTAAAAGAAATTTTTCCTCCTTGTGCTTTTTCATCACATCGATCAGATCCGTAAATTTACCGGCGCCATAGAAGATTTTTCGTTTACGGTAAACGATGTATTTCTGCAGGTAGAAAGCTGTTGCTTCCGAAATGCAAAAGTATTTCATGGAATCAGGAATGCTCACCCGCAGTTCACCGCTGATTCTGAAAAAATGATCAATCGCGGTACGACTGGTAAATATAACTGCTGTTTGATCAGCAATTTGCACTCTTGTTTGGCGGAACTCTTTGGCCGAAACTCCTTCAACCTGAATGAAGGGGCGGAAATCAACCTGTACGTTGTTTTTCTCAGCCAAATCAAAATAGGGTGATTTGGCCGTTTCAGGTTTGGGCTGCGAAACTAATATTTTCTTGATTTTCAAGGTAGTAACTTTTTAGTTTATTTCTTCCAAACTTTAAATCAACAATAGATTGTAAATAAGAAGTAGTGGTAAAATTTCAAGGGTACAAAGGTACAAAATCAAATATGAAATAGAAAAATGTTTCTTCAGAAAAATTTTTCCGCCTCTAACCAGCGACATCAGGTAGAAAATGCCGGTGATTACAAGACCGGTAAACAATAAAAATTCAACTTGAGGCAAAGGAACAAAGGCAATTACAGCGGTAACGGGCAATAAAAATAAGCCTGAAACGCGGTTAAAAACAGTAATACTGAACAGGTATTCCTGAACTTCCGCTTTGCTTTCAGTCAGGATGCCCACCAGGTAATAAGCGATCCGTTTTGCTGTAAAATAGCCAATTACAATGGCCAGGCATAGCAGATAGGTGTAATAGGTCCTGGATGCTCCAAGGCTGATTTTGAAGATGTTCAGCAACTGGTAACTAAAAAGTGCCATAACCAGGCTAAAAACAAGATCGAGCCTGAAAGAAGCATGAAACAGGTTGAAATATCGTTCGCGAAATAAGCGCGAAAATGTCGAATAATTGATGGTTGACTGAAAGAGTTGGCTCAGATATTTGTTAAAAATCAACCGGACTGAAGCAAACAGCATAAACGACAGGATCAACACTCCAACGAGCCAGTCAGGATTCGTCCGGAGAACTTTTTTTCCGGGGAAAACAACTTCTACTTTTTGAAGCACGGTATGAAGCGAATCGTAAGGAATGGGTTGAACCAGGTCTTTCCGGTAATCGAATTCAGGTGTATATTCTTTTCTGAACTGTGACCATTCCGGTTTATAGCCAAAATAAATAATACTGTCGGAGGCAATGTAATTGGCATTCAACGAATCCAGAACAGTTGAATCGAGCAGGTTTAATGTTGTTAATTCAGGACCGGACCGGAAGGTTTTGGTCTCCAAAATAGTCTGATTCAAATTCAGGTTTAAGACTGTAGAGTCTGATTTGAATTGATTCGATTGCATACCGCCTGCCAATTGTATAAGTTTGTGGGGACAAAAGTAACGATTAATAACTTCCATTTTGCCTTTAGGTCAGGCGAAATCATTAATATTTATATCCATGTCTCAAAATACAGTTAAAATCTATCAGGCCCCCCTTCAGGGATTCACCGATTTCACCTTTCGAAAGGTATTTTCTGAAGTATTTGGTGGAATCGATAAATACTTTATTCCTTATCTGTCCTATGGCAAGGGCAGAGAAATTAAAAAATCCCAGTTACGGGAGGTTTTCCCGGAAAACAATTCTGATTTGCCTGTAATTCCACAGGTATTATTTTCTGATTTGCAGGAATTGTTTGATTTGGTTTCAATTCTGGTTGGTTATGGTTATAAAGAAATCAATCTGAACCTTGGTTGTCCGTACCCAATGGCAACCAATAAGGGTCGGGGAGCGGCATGGCTCGAAAAACCTGATGCTCTCAACGAAACATTGCAGCAACTTTTTGCGAAAGGATTTGCAACGAAATTTTCCGTAAAAATGCGCGCCGGAATGTCAAACGATCAGGATGCCAGGGCAATTTTTGATGTTTTAAATTCTTTTCCGCTCGAAGAAATCATTTTTCACCCCCGTACCGCCAGCCAGATGTACTCCGGAAAAGCCAATCCGCTTTTATTCGCTGAAGCGATTTCATTGGTAAAACAGCCTTTGGTATACAACGGCGATCTGTTTTCCGAAGTTGATTATCAGGAATTAAAATCCATTTTGCCTGAACAAAACTCCTGGATGATCGGTCGTGGTTTGCTGATGGATCCGGCACTTTCCCTTCGCCTGAAAGGTGAGATCCGGGAGACCAAAGAACTTCGGAAGAGAATGAAGGAATTTCATGATCAGTTGCTGGAAGCCTATTCGGCAAGACTGGAAGGGAGCGGCCATATTTTGATGAAGATGAATCAGTTCTGGACTTATTTCAGCGAATCGTTTGAAAATCCGCATAAAAGAATGAAACTGATTAAAAAATCAGGAAGTCTTTTGAAATACAATGCTGCAGTGGTTGAGATCTTCAGGGAATTCTGAATCAGGAACTGGATTTAAAATTTAAATCTGAAATTGGTTTCTGAAAACTTTGTTCGTTGCACACTCCTGCTTTTAAACGAAAATCAGGAGCAGTTATCCTGTTCGTAGATTTCAAGGACGATTATTAACTGCACCAATTCTTCCGCTTCCGGAGTATCATCGGGTGCATCAAAAATTTCCAAAAACCTTTTCAATGCCTCCCTGTATTCGTCCTCTGTAAAAAGTGTTTTCATCCAGCCCCATTTAGCTTTAACAGTTGTTCTGAAATGCAGGATATGTTCTGAAAAGATTGAAAAATCACTTTTTCAATCCGAAACGCCAACCGGTACCTGAGCCTGTCGTAGACTAATGCGCATCGAGCCAGTTGTCACCTGCATTCATTTCAACAGTCAGCGGCACTCCAATGTTTACAGCATGCTCCATTTCATGTTTTACGATAGCTTTCATCTGATCCAGCTCAGGTATCCAGACATCAAAATTTAACTCATCATGTACCTGAAGAATCATTCTTGACTGAAGTTTCTGTTTGTTTATCGCTCTCCAAATATTTACCATGGCAATTTTAATCACGTCGGCTGCTGAACCCTGAATTGGCGCATTGATGGCATTCCGCTCAGCAACTCCGCGTACCACCGCATTGGATGAATTGATGTCGTTCAGATAGCGCTTCCGGCCCATAATGGTTTGAACAAAACCCTGTTTACGTGCATTTTCGATGCTCAGATCCATAAATTTTTTAATCTCCGGAAAGTTTTCAAAATAACCATCGATCAATTCTTTGGCTTCGGTACGCGGAATATTCAGTCGTTGCGACAAACCGAAAGCCGAAATGCCGTAAATAATTCCAAAGTTGGCTGTTTTGGCTTTCCGGCGCATATCGGATGTGACTTCTTCGAGCGGTATTTTGTAAATTTTTGAAGCTGTGATGGAGTGAATATCCTGGTTATTCCGGAAAGCTTCCATCATTTGCTCATCTTTGCTCAGCGCGGCCATAATCCGCAATTCGATTTGCGAGTAGTCGGCCGACAGGAACGTATACTGATCATCAGACGGGATAAAAGCTTTTCGCAGTTCGCGGCCATTTTCGTCGCGAATAGGGATGTTCTGCAGGTTTGGATTGGTTGAGCTCAATCGTCCGGTGGCTGCAATAGCCTGATTGTATGAGGTATGTAATTTATTGGTTTTCGGATTGATCAGCAAGGGCAATGCCTCTACATAGGTTGACAACAGTTTTTTCAAACCTCTGAATTCGAGGATTTTGGCAATAATCGGGTGTTTATCCTGAAGTTTTTCAAGTGTTTCTTCGGCTGTTGAATATTGTTTGGTTTTGGTCATTTTGGCATTCGGATCGATTTTTAATTTTTCGAATAAAATGACACCCAGTTGTTTGGGCGATGAAACATTGAATTCTTCGCCGGCCAGTTGTATGATTTCGCTTTCAATTTCAATGATTTGTTTCCGAAGCACATCGGCATAAATTTTCAATTCTGCCGTATTCAGATTTACGCCTGCAATTTCCATGTCGGCCAACACATATATCAGGGGCATTTCAATTTCATCAAAGAGCTGACGTGTTCCGCTTTCGTTCAGGTCTTTTTCGATGGCCAGTTTTAATTGAAGGGTCAGATCGGCATCTTCACAGGAATAATCGCGCAATTGTTCCAGGCTTGCCTGACGCATGGTTTGCTGCAGTACTCCTTTTTTACCAATCAGGCTTTCTGTGGTTATTTTTTCGAAGTTCAGGTATAGCTCGCACAAATAGTCGAGGTTGTGCCGCATTTCAGGTTGAATGAGGTAATGCGCGATCATGGTGTCGAACAGCGGACCACGGATTTCGAGACCGTAATTTTTCAGAATTGAAAGATCATATTTGATGTTCTGCCCTATTTTAAGAATTTTTTCGTCGCCAAATACCAGTTGAAATTCCTTTACAATTTCAGTTGCTTTCTGCCTGTCGGCGGGTAAAGTTACACAATAGGCTTCGTGGCTCCTGAAGGAAAACGAAATACAAACCAATTCAGCCAGTTGTGTATCGAGTCCGGTGGTTTCCGTATCAAAACATAATTCTTTTTGTACCGACAGTTCGGCCCGCAGACTGGCCCGTTGTTCAGGCGTTTCAACCAGGTAATACTGGTGAGAAACGGTACTGAACGATTCCATCGTTTTTGTTTCGGCAGGTTTTTCTGCCGGAATTGGATTTGAAAAACCGAACAAGGTTCCCTGTTCGAATTGGGCATCCGCGACAGGTTTGGGTTTTTCTGCCTGTTTTCGTATCAGTTGTCTGAACTCCAGGTCGGTAAAAATTTCATTTAATTTCTGAATGTCAGGATTTTCCATGATGAGTTTATTCTCGTCAAATTCCACCGGGACATCCAGCATAATTTCGGCCAGTTTCCGCGACATTCGCACCTGCTGTTCAAATTCCACCAGGTTTTCCTTCAGTTTCCCTTTTTGATCGTCGATGTTTTCGTAAAGGCCATCAACCGATTTGTAAGTGGATACCAGTTTCATGGCTGTTTTCGGGCCAACGCCCGGGCAGCCCGGAATATTGTCGGAGGTATCGCCCATTAATCCAAGTACATCAATCACCTGCCACGGTTCTTCAATCATGAAATTTTCCTGAACCTCCGGAATTCCCCAGATTTCAGGTTGTTCGCCCCCGCGTGATGGTTTGTACATGAAAATGTTTTCGGAAACCAGTTGCGCGTAATCCTTATCAGGCGTCATCATGAAAGTGGTATAACCCATCCTTTCGGCTTGTTTAGCCAAAGTTCCGATCACATCGTCGGCTTCAAAACCGGCTTTTTCAAGTATCGGAATATGGTAAGCTTCAATGATTTTCCGGATGTATGGTATTGATTTGCGCAGATCTTCGGGCATTGCTTCGCGGTTGGCTTTGTAAGCTTCGAACATTTCGTGCCGGAAAGTGGGTATATTTAAATCAAATACAACCGCGATGTGAGTGGGCTTTTGATCGTTTAGAAGTTGTTCCAGCGTATTCACAAATCCAAGCATGGCCGAGGTATTCAGGCCTTTGGAGTTGAAGCGCGGGTTTTTGATGAATGCGAAATACGAACGGTAAATCAGCGCGTAGGCATCGAGTAAAAAAAGTCGTTTATCGGTGTTGTTGTGTGCTGTCATGGTTTTTTGTGGCATTAGATCAGGTTATATAAGCGGATTGCTGGGTTTGCCAAAGCTAGTTGTCGCTGGCATACCATTCAGCGAATGAATTGGCGGTTTCGTAAAGACGAACACTGAAAAGCTCAATATGTTCCGGAAGGAGAGGTTTCACTTGACGGGCAATGTAAACCACCATGTTTTCAGAAGTGGGCTGAAAGGGAACGATCTGGAGTCTTTCATACATCTGTCCCAATTCACTTAGTTTGCCGATGGGCGCTTTTTCGTTGATCATCAGTGAATGATCCAGTTGGCTGACAATCTGCTGCTGAATAATTTTCTTCAGGATACTGAAATCGATAACCATTCCGTCTTTTGGACTTCCGTCATCCTGCAAAGGTTCGCCTGCAACGGTAATCTGTAATTTGTATGAATGGCCGTGAATGTTCCTGCATAGCCCGTCGTAATTAAGCAATGCGTGCGACATTTCGAAACCGAATTGTTTGGTAACTCTTATTTTTGCCATAATCTGATTTTCTCGGGGTCGAAATTAGAAAAGATGTTGCAATAAACAGCAAACCTTGCCCATGAAAAAAAGACTGGCATGGGACAGTTTAATAAAATAAAAAGGGAGATTCGCCCCGGGAATACTTTAGGAGAACTGTTAAACGGGATATGAAGTGAGTGTAAAACCTGTCATGCAGATATTTTGATAAAAAAAAAGGATCCAATCTTTATACAGACCGGATCTTTTTTTTATTCGCATGTACAACGCTGAAGACAGTCAATAATCTGACTCAGAATATCGTGCTTTAAATAATAATAGGTGTTTTTCCCTTCACGACGCGAACAGAGAACTCCTTTATCTTTTAGTATTCCTAAATGATGTGAAGTCGTTGATTGTTCGATTCCCAATAGTTCGTGAATTTCGGTTACGGTAAGTTTTTTACCACCTTCCAAGTGCTTTAAAATAGAAATCCGCATGGGATGGGCAATGGCTTTAAGCATGCTGGCAGCCATTTCTAAGCGATCGGTATCTATTTCCTGAATATTCATCATAGTTCGAATTTTAACAGATGCAAATATATAAATATTTAGGTTCTCTGAAAAGCTTCTTTTTACTTATTGGTAGTTTAGACTGTTTTCAAATAAATGTAAATTAGTTATTTACGATGGCAGACGGGAAAAATAATCAAACCGGCAGGTTTTCTGAAAAAAGTAAATATATTTTTTAATTTTGAGACACTCAAAAAAAACCTGAATGACCTCTTTGGATATCATACAATCGCCGATAAAGGAAGAATTGAAAAGTTTCGAAATGTACTTCAAAGAAGCCATAAGGAGTGATGTTCCGCTTCTTCAGATTATTATTCGTTATATGCTTTGGAAAAAAGGAAAACAGATGCGCCCGATGTTTGTTTTTCTTTCAGCAAAAATGTGTGGTGAATTTAATGAAACAACTCATCTGGCGGCCTCTTCCATCGAATTGTTACACACGGCAACCTTACTTCATGATGATGTGGTGGACGAGTCTTACGAACGGCGCGGAAGTTTCTCTATCAATGCGTTATGGAAAAATAAAATTGCGGTTTTGGTTGGTGATTTTATTCTGGCCCGGGGAATGCTTAATACACTTGACCACAAGGAATACCGGTTTTTACACCTGATCTCACGGGCAGTGAAAGACATGAGTGAAGGTGAAATTCTGCAAATGCGAAAAAGCCGTAAACTCGATATTGACAATGAAACGTATTACGAAATAATCCGGAAAAAAACCGCATCGCTCATAGCTACCAGCATGGCTATTGGAGCTGCATCAACGACCAAAGACGATGATTTGGTTGAAAAAATGTTCCGGATCGGACTCGATGTGGGAATTGCATTCCAGATTAAAGACGATATTTTCGACTACCAAAGCAAGGGGATATTGGGAAAACCTACAGGAAATGACATCAAGGAGAAAAAAATTACGCTGCCACTGCTTTATGTACTGAATAATTGTGAATCGGGCGAACGCAGCCGGATTTTGAGGATGATCAAACGGAAGAATAAAAATCAGGCCAAGGTTAAAGAGCTGGTTGATCTGGTGGTAAGCCGCGGAGGACTTGAATATGCCACAGGAGTAATGAACGAATTCCGCGAAAAGGCCATTGCCGGAATCATGGAATTTCCGGAAAGCGACGCACGTAAATCCCTGATTGAACTGGTAGATTATTCCACTACACGGAAAAAATAAGCTGGAATACGAAGGCTTTATAAAATCAAAACAGTGAACTCCCTTCTCATGTCAGGCATGACCGTAAAATTCGGGCAAAGCTGAGGTACTTCGTATTTTATTCCATGTACGATTTTCTTTACTCCACTTTCCGGAAAACTTTTTGCGAAAAATAATTCGGCAATGTTTCGTCGGTATTAATAACAATTCCTCCCAGAATGTAAACCGGGAATTTGCTTAACAAGGATGGATGATGCTTTATGAGTGCAAGTATTTCCTTCTCAATTTCGTTATATACCAGGTGCGTTGTTTTCAGGATAGGTACTTCGGCCTGTTGTATTTCGCCGATCATAGGCAGTAAACGCAATGCAAGAAATTCAGGTTGAAATTCGGAGTAATCGGCAGGGTCGATCTGATGAATGGAAGAGGACAACACATGATCCTGCACCATCATTAATGCCCCGCAGGTATTGGTATGGCGGTGCTGTCCGACACGTTTTACCTTGCCAACTTCTCCTGTACGCGAAATACCAATGTGAGAACCAAAAATAAACAGGGCTGCACCGCCATCAGGAATATGGTCTGAAAAAGCAGTTAATCCAATTTCGCCAACAAACGGATAGCCGGCCAAACCGCCCATGATAAAAGTTCCCTTCGATGACGGAAGATTCATTTTTACGGGTTGGTGGTTGAGTTCATCGAAGCAAAATGAGGTTGCAATGATAATCCGGCTCATTTCAATTCCTTCACTTTCAGCAATCTCCAGAACCGCGCTGTGTGAGGCTTCCGACATGGTAGTAAATTCTTCGAAATATTGTCTTACAATCTTTTGCACAGATAAAATTGTTTAATGGTGAATAATTGATTTCAGTTTTTTTAGGCTAAGATAAACCAATAACCGGTTATCCGGTCGATCCCAGCGCATTTGCCACTGCGTTTATCGTTTTAAGCAGGATAATATTCTGCCGGTCAGCGGCTTCCTGGTCAGTTGAATCTCTTTCGTTTCGCCATTTGCGCAGCGCGTTTACCTGTACCTGATGCATCAGATCCAGGGCCACAGCTCTTAGCCGGGTTGAGTAAAAATGGTTTACTCTTCGTTGTTCAAAAGGTTTTACGAGCAATTCGGCAAGCAGGGTTTTTGTAAGTTCATATTCGGCTAAAATGAGCGGTAAGATGTCATTTTTTATTTGCTCATCAGCAACCAGCGAGGCATACAGTTTAATCACTTCAGGATCCGTAGCGGCAAGTCCCGAATCAACATTGGTAAGTATGTACCGTACCAGTGGATGTGAAATCTGAAGTTGCCGCAACAGGGCATATTTTTGAGGTTGCTGTTCTTTAATCAGTTTAAGGGTGCTTCCCACACCATACCAGCTGGTAATGTTTACCCGGCTTTGCGTCCAGCTAAACACCCAGGGAATGGCACGCAGATCGGTGAGCGTCCGTTGGTTGCTTCGTCGTGAGGGCCGGGAACCTATTTTACTGGTTTCAATGACATCAATGGGTGTTGCATTTTCAAAAAAACGGATGAAACTCGGATGACGGGTAAGTGCATTGTAAGAATTGAAACTTTCGTGTGCCATAAAGCCAATGAGTTCGAACAGGTCGGGGTTTTGTGAGCCGGTGTTTAACAGTGTGTTACGTAAAGTTCCTGAGGTAAGCAATTCGATGTTGTAAGCTGCATTAACCTTGTTGGCATATTTTCGTTCAATCGTTTCACCCTGTTCGGTCAATCGCAGTTTACCGGATAATGAAGAAGGCGGAAGGCTTTTTAAAAACCAGTGAATAGGGCCTGCCCCGCGGCTTATGCTACCACCTTTCCCATGAAAAAAGCGGATTTCAACGCCATGTTTACGGCCTGTTTTGGCTAATTCATGCTGTGCTTCGTACAAATGCCAGAGGCTCGATAAAATTCCGCCATCTTTATTGCTGTCACTGTAGCCAATCATTACTTCGGCAACCGGACGGGTATATCCTTTTCGCTGCATTTGAAGCCTGAGCGTATTTTGGGTTATCGGATGCGACAAAAATTCGTCCAGAATTTCAGGGGCGCGATGCAGGTCTTCTATCGTTTCGAAAAGGGGAACAACCGGTATCCTGCAGGCTGGTCCTTCGGGTGTCTTTTCATACAATCCGGCCTCCCTGGCCAAAAGATAAATGGTGAATAAATCTTCGACTTTACGCGTCATACTCACAATCAGCGATCCAGGTGCGTTGGCGCCAAATTTTTGGATATGTTCAGACAAAACGCCCAAACATCCCATCGCATTGATTGTTTCGGGCACACTTCCGGAGTAACTGTAAGTAAACGGACGGTATAAACTGAGCTCCTGAAGCAAAAAATCTTTATTAACCGAGCCATCAGGGTTTAGGATATGGTTTGTAAGGTTTACATCTTCGGGCAATCCTAAAAAAGCCTTTTGATAAAATTCGCTGTTTTGACGAATGTCCAGATGTGCCAGGTGAAAACCAAAATTCTGGACAAAACGCAGTGACATATTCACTTCGTTAATGGCTAAAGTAGGAGCGCCCCAGGCTGAAAGGGCTTCGCGTAAGCTTTCCAGATCGCTGATCAATTGAGATGATTGTGTGTAAGTCCAGTTCGTTTGCGCAAGCATCCTGTTACCTGATAATGGTTCTTTCCTGACGGGGAGTTTCTCAACCAGCATCAAAACAAATTGTTTAAACGGTTCGCGCGATGCCGAAGCAAATCGTGTGTTATCCGAAATGCCTGGAATCTGTTTTTTCAGAATTGATTTTGCCTGTTTAAAATCGGGAGATAAGGAGTCTTCCGAAGTGTAAATACTTAAACTGTCAGCAAGGATAAGCAATCGCCTGCGAACCAGGCTCAGGGCCTCCGTCCGTAACCGGTCCAAAGTATATTTTGTGATTTCAGGAGTCACCAGCGGATGCCCGTCCCGATCGCCCCCGACCCATGTTCCCAGGCTTATTTTAGGCAGGTTGTTGTAATTATGCATAGCCTGTGGGTCAAAACCTGCTTCATTCCATGCCTGAACCAACTGACGGTCGTGAAGATCAAAAACGTCGGGAAATACCTTGGTCAGGTAATGCAACATATTTTCCAGTTCGGTTTCAACTTTGAGTTTTTCGAGGTAAATATCATCGATAAACCACAGCCTGGTCAGAATTTCTTTTATTCCTGAACGAATCTGACTGCGTTCGGGAGTGGTATACATCGGATTTTCAAGCAATACCAGCTGGAGATAAAGTTCACGGTAGTATTTCAGCACAACGGTTCGTTTTGCTTCGGTTGGATGGGCTGTTAATACCGGCTCCAGCTCAAGTTGCGAAAGAGTGGCAATTATTTCATCCTGTGAAATTCCTGAATTTATTAACTCTGAAAATGTTTGTGCCCATCTACCGTTTACACTTTTAGTTCCTTGCTTCTGCTGCTTATTTCGCCTGCTTTGTACTGCCCAGTTTGTCTCACATAAATTAAGAAGCTGGAAACTAATCGAATACAGGTGAATCGTTTTTTGTTCATGTTCGGGAGTCGGCAGAGGTACCTGATTGTTTATCCAGGGAATATAAGGGATATAATCCCGCTCATTGTTTGCTTCAAGTACTTCAACCAAACATTCGAGTAAAAAATTCAGATCGGAATAGGGTTTGCCGATTTGTTGTATGTTATCTTGCAGGACCGGGTGCATCATCGATTTTTTATTTTATAAACACATGGGGTAGAATTATTGTTGCAATATGCAATTTTATAACGATTTTCAGAAAAAAAGCTGCCTGCCCATGGCAAACAGCTTATAAAGGTATTTAAAAATAAATGTTTTACGTTCTATTTCAGCGAAGCCAAAGCCGCGTCGTAATTGGGTTCATCCACAATTTCAGGAACCTGTTGAGTGTATATAACCTGATGGTTTTCATCCAGTACAACTACTGAACGGGAATGCAGATTGGCGAGAGGTCCGTTTTCGATTTCCAGCTGATAATCTTTCCCAAATTTCCCTGTTGCGAAATCAGAAAGAGTGATTGCGTTGGCGATTCCTTCCGTTCCACAGAAACGGGCCTGTGCAAAAGGTAAATCGCGCGAGATGCAAAGTACTTTGGTATTTTTGAGGTCAGCAGCGAGTTTGTTGAACTGACGGACTGAAGCTGCACATGTTCCGGTATCCAGGCTTGGAAAAATATTCAAAACCAGGCGGGTTCCTTTAAAATCCTTCAGCGAGGCTTTTGAAAGATCGTTTTTTGCCAATTCGAAATCAGGAGCGCTTGTGCCTTTTGCAGGCAGTTGGCCTATGGTTTGAAAAGCATTTCCTTTAAGTGTGATTTTTGCCATAATAAAGTGTTTTTAATGAGTGTTGATTTTGTTTCCTTAAACAGCTTTTAGCTTAAAAATGTTTTGTTTCGCTGCCGGTAATTTTTTCGAGCAGGTTATTGGCCAATCGACTTGCACCAATCCTGAAAAGATCAGGAGTCAGCCAATCATTGCCCAGTATTTCATGAACGATAGTCAGATAAAGAACAGCATCTTCTGGTGTTACAATACCACCTGCCGGTTTGAACCCGATTTTTTGACCGGTTTCTTCAAAATGCTGTTTGATGGCCAGACACATTACAAAGGCTGCTTCGGGAGAAGCGGCCTGCGGTAATTTTCCGGTAGAAGTCTTGATAAAATCAGCGCCGGCTTCGATGGCAAGAATGGAGGCCTGCCAGATTTCATCAATGGAGAGTACTCCGGATTCCAGAATAACTTTTAAATGTGCTTCTCCGATGGCTTTTTTGATCGCTGAAATCTCGCTGGTGCAGGTTTCGAAATGACCTTCAAGAAAGGCCCACAGCGGAAATACGATATCGATTTCGTTGGCTCCGGCAACCACGGCCAGCTGCGCTTCTTCAATTTTAATTTTTGTAAATGTCATCGACGACGGAAAACCTCCGGCAACTGCGGCAATTTTCACGTTGGGAACTTTCAGCGTACTTTTTACGGTATGCGCCATATTGGGATAAACGCAGATAGCTGCCACGTTTTTCAGGTCCGGAAATACTTCCGGGAATCGGTTGACCTTTTCGGTAAAGGCTGTAACTGAACTGACTGTATCGGTCGAATTCAGGGTCGTCAGGTCGATGCATGAAAGTGCTTTTTCAAACCATGTGTTATTGCAGTTTTTTGCAGCAACTACATGTATTTCTTCCAGTTCAGATTGAATATCTTCGATGGATAAAGGGCAGGTTTCGATGGACATGTTTTGTTTTTTCGTTTATAAAAAGTTCTAAGTAAGGAAAATAATTTAATGTCGCATTTTATCATTTACTCACCCCACCCCGATGTCTTCTAGAAGAGAGGGGCAGAGCATCGCAGATGCGAAGGGGTGAGTTAAAATATTGGAACAATAAAAGAATACGTGATTTTATTATTCATAGTACTTAAGTTCCAAATTCTAAAATAAAAGCGACACTTGAAACTCTATTTCAATTTTTCATTGTTCTGATGCCGTTCTTTGTCGCGGAGGCTTTTCTTTTCAATGTTTTTCAGAAAGGCATCGTTCAGATCGATGCCGGTTTGATTGGCCAGGCAAATCAGCACCCAAAGCACATCGGCCATTTCATCGCCCAGGTCTTTTCCTTCATCCGACTTTTTGAATGACTGTTCGCCATAGGTACGTGCCATAATCCGCGCGACTTCGCCCACTTCTTCAGTCAATATCGCTAAATTAGTCAGTTCGCTGAAATAGCGAATACCAGTGGTTTTGATCCATTCGTCAACCATTCGCTGGGCTTCTGTGATGCTGATGCTTTTAGATTCCATAAATTGAGTATTAAAGTATAAGAACAGTCATTTGTTGTCATTTATTGTCATTCATCGCATCTACCCTTATGAGGCAAGTGACTTACAAAATTGCGATATCCAAAGCTTTCCCCCTGTGGGGGAACGGGAAGGGGACTATTCTTTATTCTTAGAATCCAGAATAATCGTGACCGGGCCATCATTCACAAGCGAAACCTCCATGTGGGCGCCAAAAATACCGGTTCCAACCGGTTTGCCCAGTATTCCGGTAAACTCGGAAACCAGTAGTTCATACATTGGAATAGCTGTTTCGGGTCGCGCTGCACGAATGTATGATGGCCGGTTGCCTTTTCTGAGGCTGGCATGCAACGTAAACTGGCTTACCACGATAATTTCCCCGTTGATATCCTGAACCGAAAGGTTCATGACTCCTTCCGGATCGTTGAAGATCCGGAGCTGGCAAACTTTTTTAACCAGCCAGTCAATGTCTTCCCCGGTATCAGCTTCTTCAATTCCTGCCAAAATAACAAGGCCTGATCCGATAGCTGAGACAGCCGATTCTTTCACTTTTACCGAAGCTGAACTTACGCGTTGAATAATCAATCTCATTTGTTCAATTTTATGCAATATTATAAAAAACAAGTGGTACGTTTAAACAATACTAAGCAAATCTTGTTTAATGAATTCGTATTGATATTAAACAAAAATTCGACTTATACATCCGGAAATGAAAAAATTGATTCAGATAAGTATTTATTTATTAGTTGTAATTCATTCAGCATTGGCCCAGCAGGCGAATGTAAAGGGACGTGTTACCGATGGTATGAACAACCAGCCCCTGCCTTTTGTCAATGTAATCGTTTCAGGAACCACTAGGGGCGCTATAACCGATGATCAGGGGATGTTTGAGATAAAAGGTCTTGCTTCAGGTTTTATCCGGATTCAGGCCTCATTTATTGGCTATCACGAAGTTCTTTCTCCTGAACTTGAAATCAGCAATGTAAAAGCTGCATTTATTGAGATTAAAATGGAAAAACGGGATACTGAAATTGAGGAAGTAACTGTCAGTGCCTCGCCATTTCGTAAAACGGAGGAAAGCCCGGTTTCGCTAAAAACCATTGGTATTGCCGAAATTGAAAAAAGTCCGGGCGCCAACCGCGATATTTCCAAGGTTATTCAGTCGTTTGCCGGAGTACTTTCTTCGCCTTCTTTTCGAAATGATATCATTATCCGCGGCGGCGGACCTTCCGAAAGCCGTTTTTATCTTGACGGCGTTGAGGTTCCCAACATCAACCATTTTGCCACGCAAGGCGCATCGGGTGGACCAGTTGGAATCCTGAACGCTGACTTTTTACGCGAAGTGAATTATTATTCCGGAGCGTTTCCGGCCAATCGCGGAAACGCGTTGAGTGGTATTTTTGAATTTGCGCAGGTGGATGGAAATGCCGAGCATCTGAAATTCAGGGGAACTTTAGGCGCTTCGGAAGTTTCGGCAACGATTGATGGCCCGGCCGGAAAAAAAACGACATTCATCGTTTCGGCCCGAAGATCATACCTGAAATTGTTGTTCACTGCTTTGCAACTGCCTTTTCTTCCCACCTTCAACGATATGCAGTTTAAAGTAAAAACGCGGATAAATGCCAAAAATGAACTCACCTTTATTGGTTTGGGCGCCATCGATTTGTTCGACCTGAACCGTGGAATTAAAAATCCGGATGATCAGCAAAAATACATTTTGAGCCAGATTTCGGCAAATGAACAGTGGAGTTACACGGTTGGTGCTGTTTATAAACATTTCAGGGAAAAAAGTTACCAAACAGTGGTAGTGAGTCGCAGTCATTTAAACAATACACTTACGAAATATCTCGAAAACGACGAAAGTTCTGAAAACAATAAAATTCTGGACTACACTTCGCAGGAACTGGAGAATAAAATCAGGTTCGAGAATAACATGCGTATGGATGGTTTTAAGGCCAATGTTGGTGTCAACATTGATTTTGCACGTTACATCAACTCCACTTTTCAAAAGCGTTTTTACAACGGGAATATCCTGAACGTGAATTACGATACGGAGCTGAATCTGATAAAATACGGTGTTTTTGGTCAAATCAGCCACGAGTATCTCGACGAACGATTAACCCTTTCTGCCGGTTTCCGAATGGATGCCAACAATTATTCTTCCGTAATGAACAATCCGCTGAAGCAGTTTTCTCCGCGATTTTCGGCTTCGTACATGTTTGCCGAAAAATGGAGCCTGAATTTTAATACGGGCCGCTATTTTCAGCTACCTGCTTATACCACTTTGGGTTACAAGCAGAACAACGAGTTTGTGAACAGGAACAATCTGAAATACATTTCGGTGGATCATTATATTGCCGGAATTGAATTCAAACCAGCTTCGGCCATTCAGTTTTCGCTGGAAGGTTTTTCCAAGAATTACAGTAATTACCCGTTTTCAGTGAAAGACCAAATTTCTTTAGCAAATAAAGGAGCTGATTTTGGAGTGATTGGTGATGAGGAAGTCAGCTCAACTTCGAAGGGCAGAGCTTTTGGAGCCGAATTTCAGGCAAGGATCAGCTCGTCAAAAGGCTACAACCTGAATTTATCTTATACATTGGTACGAAGCGAATTTGAGGATGGCAGTGGTAACTATTTTGTATCGGCCTGGGACAGTAAACATATATTGAGCATCACCGGAAGTACGGCACTGAAACGTGGCTGGCAAGTGGGTTCGCGTTTCCGTTTTGTGGGTGGGTTGCCATACACACCATATGACCTGAACCGTAGCTCTTTGATTGAAGCATGGAATTTACGTGGTGGTCCGTACCTCGATGAATCCAGATTAAACTCGCTTCGTTTTCCGTCGTTTCACCAACTCGACATACGGGTGGATAAAGCCTATTACATGAAACGCATGACCCTGAAGTTTTACCTCGACATTCAGAACGTATATAATTTCCAGGCGCAGTCGCCTGATATTGTGGTGCGTGACGAAGATGCCAATGGGAATTTCCTGACTACCGACAATGGCACCCGCTATGTGCTTCGGAGTGTCAAAAATCCTTCAGGAACGGTGTTGCCGACAATTGGGATTCAGGTGGAATTTTGAAAGTTGATATAACCACCCAGGCACATAGAACACATAGGTTTAATTTTTCTATCTGTCCAATGTGGTTCTACTCTTTTGGATCAGGTAATGGCAATTGAAAATTACCGGCAACAATGCCTTTTACAGTAATGTCTTCATCTAAATTTTCCCACCTAAGGGCCTATTGTGGTTCAAATTCATTATTATTGCTGATATGATCACACTTTGTATTCATCAACCCAGCACCGATCCTTATTTTAACCTGGCGGCAGAAGAGTATTTCCTGAAGAATTTCAGGGAAGATTTTTTTATGCTTTGGAGAAGTCGTCCTTCGGTTGTTGTTGGCAAACACCAGAATGCACTGGCGGAGATCAGTCATGAATTTGTGCAAAAGAACCGGATTCCGGTTGCGCGCCGGCTTTCAGGTGGCGGAACCGTTTTTCATGATCCGGGGAATGTTAATTTCACTTTCATCCGGAATGTGGAAAAAATTTCGGAAGTGAATTTTAAAATTTTTACCGTTCCTGTTGTTGAAGCGCTGAAAAAACTAGGTGTTGAGGCTTACACTACGGGACGCAACGATTTGTTGATCGACGGCAAAAAGATCTCCGGAAATGCGGAACATGTTCATAAAAACCGTGTACTTCACCATGGTACCTTGTTGTACGACAGTCATCTCGAAGTCCTGAAAGGAGCGCTGAAAGCTGATCTTTCCAGGTTCGAGGACAAAGCGGTACAATCGAACCGCAGCGAAGTAACCAACATTGCAAATTATCTTCCGGAACCAATGAAAGTGGAAGATTTTACGAATTTTCTGTTTTCTGAAATCAGTAAAAACTATCCCGAATTTCAGGTTTATGAACCAACTCCGGAAGATCTGGAAGCCATTCAGAAACTTTCAATAGAAAAATACCAGACCTGGGACTGGATTTTTGGTTACTCGCCACGATACCGGTTTACCAATACCATGGAGACAGAAAATGGAGCTATCTCAATCAGCTTGCTGGTTGAACGTGGACTTCTGTCTGAGATTTCTGTTTCAGGGGCTGTTGAAGCTGATTTAAGCCAAAATATAACGGAAGCACTGCTTGGCTGCAAACACGAATCCCATGCCGTTAAATCTTCTCTTTTTGTCCTGAAAAGCTCTTTCCTGCTTCACGGAATAAACAGCAAAGGTTTTCTGAAGGCTTTGTTTTAATCGCTGAATATTTAAGTGACTATTATTTTATAACTGAAAAATAAGTTGTTGAGCTGCCGGCGCGGCCATTGACCGAAATACCCTGTACCTCAATTACAAAATCAGACAAAACCTTACTGGCGGTCAGCGTAAATTCAACCGATCCCGTTTCATCCACTTTTTGCTCCGGGATCCATACCAGGATTGTCCGGTAGTCGCGTTTTGGATTGTCTGGTTCGGTCGGAAATACATTTGGAACCCGGTATGAACCATCATATTGGCTGGTTGGTTCATTTTTGGTTTCCGGATCCGGAAATGAAGCCCTTTTAAGATATATTTCAATGACTCCTACCGAATTTAAACCGGTATAGCGTTGGATATCCATGGGGTTAGTGGACACATTGATGTGATCGACTTCCGTGGGCGATATGTTCTGGATGGAGGAAATATCAGTTCCAAGCTGTTGTCCGTCTAGAACCACCAGTGCACCACCCTGATAGTTGAGCGAGTTTTCAGATCCTATAAAAACGATCTGGTTATTCATTAACTTATAGGGTTTAATCGTTTTGATCACATCCATCAGGCTGGTTGAAGAAGATAATAATCTGCGCTGATTATCAAGTGCCGTCGTATTGGGTTTAAAAATCCGGGGAATCCGGGGAAACAGATCCTGGTTGTTTTTGAAATAGCTTTCTCCCGAGATCCTGTTCTGGTTTAATAAGCTGTATTTCAGCGCATAATTGGCGATGTAAGCAGAAATCCCCGACTCGAAATTTTTGATGAAATCAATATTCAATTCCCGTTTTCCTTCCGGATCTGTTGCTTTTGCCGAGAAGTCTTCTGCATTGGCTGTATTCAGGTTAGGGAATGCGAAGAATCCGTCAGCATTGGAAGTGGTGGTGAATATTTGCATGCTTTTGTTATTTACCAGGCTGACCTTGGCCTTATTTATTTTATTTCCGTTTTTATCGGTCACTATTCCCGAAATTCCATTGTTGACCATGTTGATATCCGGTGTGTTTCCGGATTTAAAAGTTTGTATTTTTTCCCAATTGAAGCCTTTGGGGTGATTGGCAATCAGAAAAACATCCAGCAAGGCAGAGTTGCCTATTTTTCCTTTTAAAGCTCCTGAAATTAACGAAAACGGGGTTTCAACTTCAGAACCAATGATGAGGTATTCGTCGATTTGTGTTTTAACCGGTGAGTTCAGGAATTTATCGGTAATCGAAATGGCAAGATTTCCGGCAACCGGCTGGTCGTTTTCATCGGTCAGACGTATTTTAACCGTCATGCTTTCGTTTTGTTTCAGGCTGGTTTTTTCAGCTTGAACGTCAATATGGAGTTGCTGGTTTTTATCTGTAAAAACGATACGTCCGGCCAGTAGCTTACCTTCTGCCGAGAAAACTGACAAAAGGTTAATTCCCTGCGGAAGATTTTCAGTCGGGATTTTAATTCTTCCGACACCGTCAATTTCCATATCGGCCGCCCAGTATAGATTGCTGCCATGGGTAGCAGTCAGGGCTATGGAGTGCTTCTTATTGTCTGCAAAAACCATGTTGGCCGATACAAATCCGGCATCAGTTTTCACAACCGAAAAAGCCAGTCCATCCGGTTTTGGGGCAGGCAATTCAAACGATTGGTTTTGCCCTGTTTTTCCTGAAAGTACCAGTTTAAACTTTTGTTTTCCATCGTTGATAACCGAAAAGAGTCCCAGTCCTTTGGTAAACGATTTGACCAGAGCAACGGATTTTCCGTTCTGATCGAGAACCATTCCTTCTATATCCACAGGTATTCCCCATTTATTAAAGGCCGTAAATCCGATTTTTGCAGGTGTTCCTGTGATCAGATTACCTCCTTCCGGGAAGAATTTGATTTCAACGGGATCCAGATTTGAAGGCAGATAAACTTCCTTTTTCCATTCTCCTTTGGCATCGCTTAATTCGAGGATAAACGGTTCTCCGTTGGTTTTAGCGGGTAACGTGACCGGTATGACAGCTTTCCCCTTTTCATCGGTTTTCAGCTTGCCCTTTTCAAGTATTTCGTTGCCATTTAACAGTTGATACCGCAGGGAGGTGTTTTTTTGAATATCGCCCGAAACATCCTGAAGAATCAGGTAGATTTCATTTTTTTGACCCGAAACAGAAATACTGTCTTTGGCGACCACGCTGGCCACCCATTGATTGCTGTATTCCGGATCGATTGTCAATGCCGTGTACGATATTTCTTCAGGCAAAATATGCGCGGATGTATTGGCTGCCAGAAAATAAAGACCTTTTGGAAGGTCTGCAGGAATCAAAAGGTCTCCGGGGCTAGATCCGTTCTTTAGCCTGAAAGTTTTCCGGAGGACCTGTTTCCCGTTTTTGTCGTAAAGTTTTACAACCAGTTCGAGGCTTTCGTCAGGAGCCGGAAGATTATTCGCATCGGTAACAAAAGCGCGGAACCAAATGGTTTCTCCGGGTTTATAGAAGTTTTTCCCGGTCATTATAAAAACTTTTTCTTTGGGATAGTAACTAAAAAAATCAGTCATCTGTTGGTTGATTTTCGGAACGGGACCCGTGTTTTGTGCCAAAAGGGTTAATCCCGCAAAAACACCAAATAGAACTAAGGATAAAGTTTTCATGTGCCTGAGATTATTTTTGATTGTTAATGGGTTCAAGCTTTTCGTTGATATGAAATAAGGAGTCGTTTTTCAGATAATATTCCCGGAGTGCATTCCGGAGTTCTGCTGTAGGTTTGATGGTATTGTAATCACCCCAGAAACCATCGTCGTAGTTGGTTATAATCTCAGTAAATATATCCTTTGGACTAAACAATTCGTCCTTTTTGTAGTGTGTACCGTCATCGGATTTAAAATCGGTTATCAGTAATTCCGAAACACTGTGAAAAGTCGAATTAATTTTGTCTTTTTTGCTTTTTACCTTGAAATTAATGGATGCCTGTGCACTGTTTAAATGCCATTTGTTGTTAGCCCGGCGGTAACTTACGTTATAATCGACATTAACCGGCCTGACATAAAAATCTTTGGGTTTCTTCCTGATCAGTGATTCATGGGCAAACTTTAAACCCGAGCGGCTAAGACTGAATTCAGCTTTAACCAGTGCAAAAGACGACATGTCGACATACAATTTACCCAGGTAACAGTGGTAATCAATTTTTTCTTTTGGTTTAAACCGTATCACATAGGTATCACGATTGTCAATTTCAATAATTTCATCGAGTGTATATTTGTAAAAATCGCGGAACTCAGGGTCAAGAAACGAATCAATTGTTTTTACCACATCGAGTTTGGTAATGTAATAAGGGCCTCCCTGAATTTTAAAGTCGACATATTGAAAGGGTTTTACATTCAGGCTTTTACGTCCTTTAATGAATTTAACCTTATCCTGGGCAAATGTATTTTCGTAAGGCGCTTTCCTGATTTCCATCAGAGCTTCAGCAACATCAATGTATTGATCATCCTGTTTCAGAACTTCACGGTAAAACGAAGTCATGATTTCAGAATTGCGCGGATAATTAAGGGAAATTTTGGAAAGGATTTTACTCAGTATTTCCTGGGGATTAATGACCGTTACTTTGATTTCTTTTAATTGGACAGAAGTTGGCTGAAGGAAAATGTTGCAATAGTTGTCTTTAATTTCAGCGATTGGCTGCCGGTACTGCCGGTAACCCAAACAGGAAAAGATAATGGTGTCCTGTTTCATGGATTCCGGAATCTTCAGTTCGAAGTCCCCGTCGGTATTCGTAATGGTTCCCCTATGACTTCCCAGGACCGAGATACTGGTATAGGGCAAAACATCCTTTTCCTGGCGGTCGGTCACCTTTCCTCTGAAGATGAGTATTTTTGGTTTTCCGTCACTGAATTCATCTTCTTTTTTTTTTACTTTTTCAGGTTCAGGTTTTGTAATAATGATTTGTTCGTCAAGTATATGGTACTCAAAATTTGAATCGAACAAAACATCTAAAGTTTCCCGGATCGTTTTATCGGTGATTGAAAGATCAATTTTATTTTCTGCCTTGATCAACGATGCATCGTACGAAAAAAAGACTTGTGCCTGCGTTGAAATTTTATCAAGAATTGACGAAATGGATTCGTTTTTTACCTGGAGGGAAATTTTTTTGTCCAGTACGGAACTGTTTTCCTTTTGTCCGTAGGAAACCCTGATCGACAAAAGGAAAACAAGGAGAAAAATTCCGTAAACTGGTTTCATTATCAGAACATTTTTTTCAGGAAAAATTCGGTTTTTACTTGTTCTCCGTTCCGAAGAATCGTTAGTTTAATTCTTTTGTCTTCCTGACTTTGAAACAGCAAATTTATATCATTTAATGTTAAAGTTCTATGACTGGTATTGTTTAAAGCGAGAATCTGGTCGTTTTCCTGAATTCCGGCATAATAGGCCGGCGAATTTTTCCGGATATTGCTTATTAAAAAAATAGGTGATCCAGGCAAAGGATTGGTGACTTCCAGTCCACTCATGTTGTAATTAAATTCATCTTTCAGGTCACTGTTTGGCCTTAAGATCAGTCGTTTATTGGGATAATCCATGGTGACGTAAAACCGGCGGAGAATTTCAGCTCCCAGAGTGCCGTTGCGGTCGTTTGAACCAATGAGCTGTTCAACCAGGTTATTTTCAGGGAAGGCCACAATGGGTTCATATAACACCAACGGTCCAACCCATATGGCTCCGATTCGTCCTTTTGTTCCATACAAGTCACCGCTTAAACCACGTCCCAGAAAAGTTTCGATATGGTTTTCCGGAAGTGATATCCGGCTGTCAGATTTGGTTGACAACCAAAGAGCATCGCTTGCACCGGTATCAACAAGAAGTTTTACAGGAACATCTTCGTTTTTGTCGGTGACAATGCTTGTTGTGACAAAGGGCTTGTTTTGTTCGAAAGTGAGTGGAAGGACAATGTCCTTATCTCTTTCTTTATAATTGAAATATTCAGGCTTGGTAAGGGTGATTTTGTGTTGCGAATAGTCAATTTTAACCACATAATCCTTAAAGAGGTTAAAGCCGATCAACCCATGAACCGGAATGCCCAGAATATGGGAGATTTGAAAATTTTCGTTAATCACCATGTGTATTTCCTGATCGTAAGCCACCATTCCTTCAATGTTAATGACATTGTTGCCCGACCGGTATGCCGTCAGCTGTTCACCTTCACCCAGTCCCCTTACACTGATGGGCTGGAGAAAATTCAGATTCAGTTTGTTCACAAACGGGAGTTCAGTAATAATCGGGTATCTGACTCCGGTATCCAGAATAAAATTTAAGGTATCCGAGTTGTTGATGGCAACCGGAATAATAATCAGGTTACTCGACGATTTGAACTTGAGGGTAATCGACTTTCTCTTTGGATTATCGAACACAAACCCTGTTTGGCTGGCGTAATTCCTGATTTTCTTATCGTAATCGAGGCTCTTGTCCATCGGCACATAATCACGGATAATCAGAATGTTGTCCTGAATCTCGAAGAGCAGGTAAAAATCCTTCATCAGTTGATCGAGGACATATTTGATCGGTTTATTGGATACATTCAAACTGATATTTTTACCTTCAATCAGTTTTGAATTATAGGAATAATCCAGGTTCAGGTAGTTGCAAATACGTTCAATAATATTCGAAAGTGATTCATTTTCAGCATAAATGCTGATATTCTGATCAAGAACGTTTTGCGTCTGATCATCTTTGGTTCCCTGTTTGTTATTTTGTTTTGCGCTTTGTTTTGTCGTTTGTTTCTGGCTGAATGATTCGACGGGTGTTGCAACGAACAAAACACAAGTTATGGTAAATAACAATAAGGATATAATTCGTCTTGTTTTCATGGCATTTTAAAATTGAATTACGATCGCGCTTTTAAAATATACTGCCCGTTAACTTTCTGAGCCTCGATCTTGAAAGTTGTTTCTATGACTTTCAGGATAAAATCGAGGGAATAATCATTGAATTGAGCAGTCAGAAGTAGTTCATTTAGCCGGGGATCAGCTAAACGGATGTTCACTTTGTATACTTTTTCCAGATTTCCAATTACTTCGCTCAGCGAAGTTGCCTTAAAGGTCAGAACACGTGTTTTCCAGGCTAAAAAATTAGGATCCTGATTGGTTGTTTTAAGCAAGGAATTGCTCGAATAGACCAAAGTTCCCTTATCGCCCGGAGTCAGGATCAATTCATTGGTTTGAATGGTTTCAGTCGTATTGCTGACTACCTGCACCTTGCCGGTTTCAACAATTACTTCAACCAATTTTGTTGCTGGATAAGCACTTACGTTAAAGCTGGTACCAAGAACTTTAATTTGTGCATTTCCGGCATGAATAATAAACGGTTTGTTTTTATTTGGTTTTACTTCAAAAAAAGCTTCTCCCTCAATGTTAACCTCCCGGGTTTCCCGGCCAAATTTAGCGGGGTATTTTAAACGGGTGTTCGTGTTTAGGCTTACCAATGTTCCGTCGGGAAGAGTGAAAGTATTCAAAACCTGACCGGTCGCGGCTATTTCCAGCAATTTGCCTTTGGCTGAGGGATTGTTGAGAACTTCGTACCCTGATACCAGAAGCATTGCACCAAAAAGAAATGCAGCGGCAATCCTGAAGATCGGATTTGTAATTAAACGTCGGATTCTGTATCGATTCCGGAAAGATTGACTGTGAATCCTCGATTCAACTTTTCCCCAGGCCTGATCTGCAGGATATTTTTTTAAATCAAAATACAAATCAACCTTCCTGGTCAGTTTCAATAGTTGTTCTTTTTCATTTTTATCAGAAATTACTTCTTCAGCAACTGAAGAAGTAATTTCTGTTGCCGGATCCGGATTTTCGTCATAAATTGATTTTGCAATTAACTCCCAATCCTGATGTTCTATGTGTTGATTTGTTTTCATACGCCTATATGACATTAAACCCACGGTTTAACCCCTATTGCCTGTAACCGATTTTTTCAGAATTACGAACAGGGTCATCAAATGATTGCTGTAATCTTTCAATTCACTGCGCAGGTGTTTTAATGCCAGCCCCATTTGTGCTTCTACTGTTTTGACTGAGATATTTAACGTATCTGCAATTTCCTTGTATTTCAAACCCTGTTCCCGGCTAAGCCTGAATATCTCCTGTCGTTTGGGGGGAAGCGAATCAATGCATGCTTCAATTCGCTGAATCAAACCCACTTCGATGTAGTATTGATCCGGATCGATTTCCTGATGTGCTGTTTCGATCACCTTACTGGCATATTGTTTTTTTATTTTCTCGTGCTGGAGCTGATTCAGACAATGATTGCGTACCGAACGAAAAAGGTAGTGTTTTATAGAAGTTTCAATGTTTAAGGATTTGCGCTTTTCCCATATTTTAACAAACATATCCTGAACGGTTTCTTCAGCCAATTCGCTGTCATTCAGAAATTGTCGGGCAAAATGGCCCATAGCTGAATAGTATTTTCTGAACAGTACCTGAAAGGCCCGTTCATCTCCATCTTTAAGTTTTAGATACAGTTCCCTGTCTTCAGTCTGATCCATATGTTCTCCGGCAAAAGTGGCGATTGTGAGAATTTGGATAAAGGTATAAAAAAAAAGAAAATCGCTTATGATCGATCAATTCTTCTGCAAATAAGCGTGAATATTTGGAGTTTCGTTCATGCATCCGAATGGTATTCGACGCATAAGAGAGATAATTCAGTTTAGTCTTTGAAATACCCGGGCAAAAATCAGATCTCCTCCAAAAGACGAATGCTGGTCAGATGGATTTTAACATCAACATTTTGAGTGGATTAGTTCATGAAATCTTTCCGGTGAAGGTTTCCTGCAGAAGAATTTAAAAGGTTGCTCCCGGTGAATATCGGATTAATGACTAAATATTGGTTGAATTCTTTTGTGTAAAGGAATTTTCCATTATTTTTGCAGCCGGTTTACAAAGAAGCCCGGATGGCGGAATTGGTAGACGCGCTGGACTCAAAATCCAGTAACAGCAATGTTGTGTGGGTTCGATTCCCACTCCGGGTACGGAAAAAGCCACTGATTTTCAGTGGCTTTTTTATTAAAAACTTAATGTGAACAGGATGGACTGATCTACCAAAGCAGTTTCTGATAAATTCATATCATGAACCTGATGATAATTGTATTCAATTCCCACTTTTTTAAAGAACAATCCTGACTCGAAACCGGCATTCAGAATTTTTCGGTTAAAGAATAGCAATTCAAAGAATGTTTCAATATATTTGGTTGCTTCAAAAGTTAAATCAACCCTGTCTGATATGAACGAAAAGAGTTACCCGAATATTCTTATTGCTGAAGATGTTGAATCTAATTTCCTTTATTTAAAAGCTGTTCTGAGCAAATTGAATGCTACAATTTTTTGGGCTAAAAACGGCCTTGAAGCTGTTGAAATTTGTGAGCAGGAAAAAAATATCGATTTGGTATTGATGGATTTACAAATGCCGGAAATGAATGGTTATGAAGCTACTCAGATATTAAAAAAGAAATTTCCGAACCTTCCTATAGTTGCTCAAACTGCATTTGCAATGTCGGACGACCGGGAAAAGGCCCTGGATGCAGGTTGTGACGATTATCTGGCAAAACCAATCAAATCAAAAGATCTGCTTAATGTGGTTGAAAAGTTTGTCAGGCTTTAACTGCATGAACCGTTGATATAAAGAAACGTCCGTCAAAATGAAGATGGACGTTTTTTGTAATGGGCCTTGTACAGAATATAAACATCAATCATTACTTTTGCAGGATAACCGTTGCACGCATGTAAGCCTGTATAAAAAATAAAATTAAACTATGGAAAACATAACCAATAACCATAAACAATTTCTTCTTGATCAGAGGTACCTCAAAATGGCTGTGGTCTGGGCTCAGAATTCATATTGCAAGAGGCGGCAGGTCGGCGCATTACTGGTGAAAGATAAAATGATCATCTCGGACGGATACAATGGAACACCCTCCGGATTTGAAAATAATTGTGAAGACGAAAACAACCGGACCTTCCCGTATGTTTTACACGCGGAGGCTAACGCGATTACCAAAGTTGCCAAATCGAACAACAGCAGCGATGGTGCAACTTTATACGTAACCTCTTCACCCTGTCTTGAATGTTCGAAATTAATTATTCAGGCCGGTATTAAGCGGGTGGTTTTTTACGATAATTACCACATGAACGATGGAATTGACCTGTTAAAAAAGGCTAATATCATAGTCATTCAGGTGGAACTCGAGTCTTAAACAAAAAATTAATAATTAAAATTTCAGGATTCAGAATATCATCCAACGAAAAAATCAATCTGATGATTTGAAATGACATCAACAAAAAAACAATGAAAAACATTAAATTCTCAGTTTATATCCCGGTTTTACTCGCAATAGCCCTGGTTACCGGTATTTTAATAGGAAACAAACTGACCCGGAATTCAGGAGACAGCATGACCATGGGATCAACATCCGGGAAACTGGATGCGATTATCAATCTGATACAGAATGCCTATGTGGATTCGATTTCAACAGATACGCTGGTTGAAAAAACGATTCCCTTGTTGCTTAAAAGCCTTGATCCTCATACGGCCTACATTCCGGCAAAGGATATGGTTGGAGTTGTGGAGGAAATGCGCGGGAATTTTGGAGGTATCGGTGTTCAGTTTTCCATTCAGAATGATACCGTCATGGTAGTTGATGTGATCTCCGGCGGACCCTCTTCAAAACTGGGCATATTGCCGGGTGACCGTATTGTCATGGTTAATGATACTTTGCTTGCCGTTCCCGGATTAAAAAACGAAAGAGTACTTTCGAAACTCAGGGGCGAAAAGGGAACCAAAGTAAACGTAGATATCAAACGTAAAGGATTCAAGGATTTAATTGAATTTGAAATCACCAGGGGCGATATTCCGATTTACAGCGTGGATGTAAGTTATATGATTGATACGCAAACCGGATACATTAAGGTAAGCCGTTTTGGAGAAAAGACCTATGAGGAATTTCTGAATGGCATGAAAAAACTTCAACAGCAGGGTGTTAAAAATGTTATCATCGATTTGCGTGGTAATCCGGGTGGTTACCTGAATGCGGTGATCCGGATGGTGAATGAGTTTCTGGATAAGGGTGAACTGATTGTCTATACGGAAGGAAATTCACAGGCACGGAAAACATATCAGGCTGACAGCCGTGGTTTATACCGCGATAAAGGAGTTGTGGTATTGATTGATGATTTTTCAGCTTCAGCCAGCGAAATATTTGCAGGTGCCATTCAGGATAACGACCGGGGTTGGATTATCGGACGCCGTTCATTCGGGAAAGGACTGGTTCAGGAACAAATACCATTTAACGATGGCAGTGCTGTACGTCTGACCGTTGCCCGCTATTATACACCTAGTGGCAGATGCATACAAAAATCCTATGACATGGGTAATGATGAATATTACAAAGATATTATGGAACGGGCTATCCACGGAGAGTTTCAGAAAAAGGACAGCATTCACTATACTGATACTGTAAAATATCGTACCCTGTCGGGTCGTATTGTATATGGCGGGGGTGGAATCATGCCTGATTATTTTGTTCCGGCTGACACCTTGGGCTATTCCGGCTTCTATTCAAAAATAACTCAGAAAGGTTTGGTTTATCAGTTTGCACTCGATTATGCGGACAAAAACCGGAAGGAACTGGCGAAACTGACTTCGCCTGAAACGATTGAAAAACGATTGCAGAATGATAATGTATTGAACCTGTTTGTGGCTTTTGCCGAAAAGAAAGGAGTAAAAGCAAGCAATTCAGATCTGAAAACATCGTCTGAAATTATAGATTACCAGGTAAAAGCATACATTGCCAGAAATATTATCGGTGAAGCAGGTTTTTACCCCATCATTAAGAACATTGATAAAACGCTACTTGAAGCAATTGATAAAATTAAAATCCCCATCCAGCAAAATTTAACCAGTGCTGTAACAAAATGAAATTCTGATCGTCATACAAGGTAAAATGTAAGCAGATCAGATGAATGCAAAGGAATACAACCAATCGGTTGATCTTTATTCAGATAATGTTTTCCGCTTTATTCTGAAAAATATTAAAGACGAAGAACGAGCCCGTGATATCGTTCAGGATAGTTACGAGAAGTTATGGCGAAACGCGGGTAACGTGAATTTCGAAAAGGTTAAATCGTACTTGTTTACAACTGCGTACCATACGATGATTGATGTGCTGCGGAAAGAAAAACGTCAGACTTTCATGGAAGATTATCATATTCCGGAAAACACGCATGATGAACAATATTCTGATTTGGCAGATATTCTGAATGTTGCAGTAAAACAATTGCCTGATATTCAGCGCACGGTAATTTTACTGCGCGATTATGAGGGATACTCCTACAAAGAAATAGGAGATATTACCTCGCTAAATGAAGCTCAGGTAAAGGTTTACATCTACCGCGCCCGGGTTTTTCTGAAAAATTATATTGGTAAAATGGATCTAGTAGTATGAAGATAACCAGAGATAATTACGAACCATTCTTTATGGATTTCCTCGACGGAAATCTGGAAGAAGATCAGATTAATCAGTTTTTGGATTTCCTGGAGCAAAATCCGGATTTGAAATCCGAACTGCAACTGGTCGGCAAACTGAAGTTGCCTGAAGAAAAGATTGTTTTCTCCGGGAAACAGGAATTGTATAAAAATGATTCAGAAGAGCAAAGTTTATTTGATCATGAGGCTGTCGCCTATCTCGAAGGAGACCTCAACAGCGAAGAACGTACAGCATTCGAAGCCTATCTGGCTGCTCATCCTGAAATGCAGAAGGAATACAACCGGTTTGCCAAAACCCGCCTGGCAGCTGATTCCGGAATCACATTTCCGAATAAACAAAGATTATACAGAAAGTCAGGCTCAGTTTTATTTCTGAACCGGGTGGCACGCGCAGCTGCAGTTCTTGTGTTGCTTTGGGGAATCAATTCGGTTTTTCAAACCGAAAATGTACCCAAACAACAATCATTAGATCAGGTTGTTGCTGTAATAAGTCCTGAAATGACTCCTCCGGTAGAAAAAATGGCTCCTCCGGTTGATAAAGGGGAAACGGAGAAGAAAAATCTGCAACCTGAGGTACAGGAAAAACAAAAAGCAACCAAAACGAATAAACCAAAGAGCCTTCGCGAACAAACCAAAGGCAGGCTTGAAGAAAAGCGGTCGACGGATTCAAAAACAACCGAACGTGATTTAATGGCTCTTGCCGAAATTTCACCGATACCAGCCCATTTGGAAATGGAGCCTGGCGAACGCCTGCTGTCACTTTCCCGTTCTTTAAATGTTGAGAAAATCAATAATCCGCATGAGATCATGACTCTTGAAGAGTTTCTGGCAAGCAGGGCAAAAAAAGTAAGCGAGGAGGGAATGATTTCTGCACAACGGTTTGTTCGTGCCGGACTTGGTGTGGCATCTGAACTTTCGGGCGAACGTATTGGTTACAGCGTTAAGGATGGTAAAATAACCAGTCTTGATTTTGAAAGCAGATTATTGGCTTTTTCGATTCCGCTGAAGAAAAATCAATAGATCACCATCCATTGGTTTGATACAGCGATTTCAACCTGGTTGTTGCCCATTGCTGCATTTACATCCACTTTCCCGTTTTTATGCGTAAATTTTATCGCATTCGAAATCAGGTTTCGCAGTATGGTTTTGATCATATTTTTATTTGCAGGAATCGTTAAATTAGAATCGAAAGAACAATTAATCGCAATGTTTTTCCATTTTGCGAGATCATTCAACATACCAGATTCTTTCTTAAAAAGCTCACTTAAATATACAGGTATCGGGTTAAACAAGACCTTTCCACGCTGTGAATTATCTCCGGGAGGAAAAAGATTGAAGGTGCTGTAACATTTTGAAATACCTCTTCGTCATACAGGCAAATATTAAAAAACAGCGTCATGAAAAATTTTATTTTCTCATTAATGACAATCGCAGTATTGACCTTGAACCTTAAAGCACAGGAAGTATCAGCTGGCGCCAAATCATTTTCTTCAGCTCCCGAAATACTAATTCAATCCGATACAATTACCTCATCGGCAAACGAGGATACAATTATTGTTCGTATCGGTAAAAAGGATGTTAAAGTCATTGATCATGATGGTGGAACTGAAATTCGCTGGGGCAAAGACAAAGGAAAGAAGCACAAATCCGGAAAATTCAATGGTCATTGGGAAGGAATTGAATTCGGATTCAATGCTTTTGACCAACCGGATTACGGCTTGTATAGCTGGGCAGAGAAGGATTTTATGTCCCTGAATCAGGGAAAGTCATTGGAGTTGGATTTAAACTTCTATGAATTGAATATTGGTCTTGCCAAATCCTACGTGGGACTGGTTTCCGGAATGGGTTTAAGCTTTAACAATTACCGTTTCGAAAATCCATACACGCTTCAGAAAGGAATGCATATGACTGAAGCTGTTTTACTGGATTACGAGAACCTTTCGAAGACCAAACTGGCCATATCCTATCTGAATGTTCCGCTCCTGCTCGAATTCCAGTTACCGGTTAATCAAAACGAAGGCAGGCTCTTCATTAATGCGGGTTTAGTCGGAGGAGTAAAAATTGGTTCACATACCAAGGTAAAATATGGTGATACAAAAGATAAAGACCGCAGCGGATTTAATCTCAATTCGTTTAAGTATGCAGCAACTGCAAGGATTGGATACAAAGACATCAGTTTGTTCGGTACTTACAGCCTTACTCCTTTATTCCAGGCTGGGAAAGGCCCGGAACTCACCCCATTCACCATTGGCATTAGTTTTTTGGATTAATGAAGTTGTTCAATACCCCGAAAGGAGTTTATCGGGCCGGATAGACTCCTTTTTTGTTTTGAATGATTACTTTTGTTAGACGAAAAGTTCGAAATGCCTGAAGTTTGGAATGCCTGAAATTTATCCAATCATGAACTACACACTCCGGATACTTCAGACACTTTATTCTCCCGGCACCGAACCTGTTTTCGGACTGAATAAAACTTAACGAAGCATTGAAATGAAACGAAAATTTTTGACTTTTATCGCATTAATCGTCTCTTTTCACACGTATTCTCAGGAAAACGATTCAATCGTTGTTTTAAATAATCCCTCAGGGAGGCTTTCGGGCCTGATTGATATTCAGGATTTGGTAAATGAAGGATTTAATTATTGGGAAAATGAATTTACAGGCCACTGGACGGGTGTTGAATTTGGATTCAATGGTTTTTCAAATCCCGATTACAGCATGTATCTTCCCGAAGAAGACAATTTTCTCGGGAATGACCTGATGCTTTCGAATGTGTTAAATCTGAACCTGTTTCAATACTCTGTTGGAATTCAGCAAAATCGGAACAATATAGGACTGGTCTTGGGTCTGGGACTCAGTTTACATAGCTTGCGTCTCGATAATAACACCACCTTATCGACCGATGAAAACCGTAAGGTTCATCCACTTGCCCTGTATTTTGATTCCAATCAGAAATCCAAACTTTCATCGGTTTATCTTGAAATTCCTTTGCTGATAGAATTTCAGATTCCGATCAGTCATTATGCAAACCGCCTTTATATAGCTACCGGAATAACAGCAGCAAAAAGACTTGAAACACATACCAAAGTGAAATACCGGAAAAATAATAAACGGGAGAAACTAAAGTCTCCAGGCGATTATTCGATTCATGATTACAAGGTGGCCGCAACTATCCGCCTGGGTTACCGGTGGGTCAACCTGTTCGCAACCTACGATCTGTTTCCATTGTTTGAAGATCGCAGAGGGCCGGTACTTTATCCGTTTTCGGTTGGAGTCAAGCTGATTTCGTTTTAGAAGTCCCTCCCCAACCTCACCCCGGAAGTAAGGTATGCGGCTTATTAATTCAGAACCTTTTTGAAATGAGATGGGAATTAAATGGAACAAATGGTTTAGTTTATCCTGAAGATTAAATACCATACACCAATAAAATAAAATTAGATATGAAACTTCTGTTAATCAGTAACTCTACCATGCCCGGAGAAGCCTACCTGGACTATCCGAAACATGAAATCAAAGATTTTTTAGGCGACAAACCGCTCACCGCTTTGTTTATTCCTTATGCTGCCGTCACTTTTTCGTTCGATCTGTATGGGCAAAAAGTTGCCGAACGGTTTGGCGAACTGGGTTACAGGGTAAAAAGTATTCATCATTTCAGTGATCCGGTTCAGGCGGTAAACGATGCCGAAGTAATCGTTGTCGGGGGCGGAAATACCTGGCAACTGGTTCGTATGATGCACGATAATCTTTTAATGGATACAATCCGGGAAAAAGTACTGAACGGTAATCCTTTTATTGGCTGGAGCGCCGGATCAAATGTGGCCTGTCCAACGCTGAGAACGACCAACGACATGCCCATCATTGATCCGCATGGTTTTGATACTATGGGCCTGATTCCATTTCAAATCAATCCGCATTACCTGGATGCCAATCCTGAAGGACATGGTGGTGAAACACGTGAGCAGCGCATCGAAGAATTTCTGGAAATTAATCCCGACCTGTATGTTGTTGGTTTACGCGAAGGTTCGATGTTGCGTGTTGAAGACCGGCAAATGCGACTAATTGGTAACCGCACAGCCCGTATATTCAAAAAAGGAACCAGCCCGGTTGAACTAAGCCCGGCCGATGATTTTGGCTTTTTGCTGAATACAGACCTCTGATCGGGGATCAATTTCAAACCTGTCGGGTCTGAAAGCACAAAAGGCTGAACTTGTGAAAGTCAGCCTTTTGTGTTTCTGGTCCGGTGCGATCAGACCACTCCCTGAGCCATCATGGCATCAGCAACCTTGATGAACCCGCCAATGTTGGCGCCTTTAACATAGTTGATAAAACCGTCGTTATCGGTTCCGTATTTTACACAGGTTTCATGAATGTTGATCATGATCTGATGCAGGCGGGCATCCACCTCTTCGCGCGACCACGGTAAACGCATCGAATTCTGGGTCATTTCCAGGCCCGAAGTTGATACCCCTCCGGCATTAGCCGCTTTGCCCGGTCCGTAAAGGATTTTAGCTTCCAGAAATACTTCAACGGCTTCCGGGGTCGATGGCATGTTGGCGCCTTCAGAAATGACATAACAGCCATTATTCACCAACAAATTGGCATCATCTTCATTGATTTCGTTTTGAGTGGCACACGGAAAAGCTGCATCACATTTGATTCCCCAGGGTGTCTGTCCTTCGAAATATTGAACGTTGTATTTTTCAGCGTATTCTTTGATTCGTCCACGACGGATGTTTTTCAGTTCCAGCACAAAAGCCAGTTTTTCCTCGTCGAAACCTGCAGGATCATAGACAAATCCTAATGAATCGGACATGGTTACCACTTTTGCACCCAACTGGATCAATTTTTCAACGGCATACTGTGATACATTTCCTGACCCGGAAACTACAGCAATTTTACCATTCAGGTCCTGGTCACGTGTTTTTAACATCTGGTCAGCAAAGTAAACAGCGCCATAACCGGTTGCTTCCGGACGGATCAGGCTTCCACCCCATTCCATGGCTTTTCCGGTCAGAACACCGGTAAATTCGTTCCGGATGCGCTTGTATTGTCCATACAAATAGCCGATTTCGCGACCCCCGACGCCAATATCTCCTGCAGGAACATCGGTATTGCTGCCAATAAAACGTTGAAGTTCGGTCATAAAACTTTGACAAAACCGCATGACTTCGTTATCCGATTTTCCTTTGGGATCGAAATCAGAGCCACCTTTACCACCACCCATAGGCAATGTGGTCAGGCTATTTTTAAAAACCTGTTCGAAAGCCAGGAATTTAAGGATTCCCAGGTTTACTGTCGGGTGAAAACGAAGACCTCCTTTGTACGGACCAATTGCACTGTTCATCTGGATGCGGTAACCTCTGTTTATCTGAATCTCTCCGTTATCGTCGACCCATGGAACACGGAACATCATGACCCGTTCGGGCTCAACCATACGCTCGAGTACTTTGGCATAGTGGTATTTCGGATTTTCCTCAATGAAGGGCATCAGCGATTCAACCACTTCTTTTACTGCCTGATGGAATTCATATTCACCCGGATTTTTGGCAATCACTTTTGCCATAAACTCGTTTACTTTTACATTTAAAATGTCAGCCATTGTTGAAAGATTTTTTGTTATGTATAATTTTAGGATTTGTTGTCAAAAATTCAATTATGCAATGATAAACAGGCATTGCTGGAGCCTAAAAATACGATCCATAACCGATGCAACAGTCAAAAAAGGCTGCATTTACGTGTTTTACGTAAGGAGAAGATGTTTGGAGTGGATTAGTTTTCTGCCTGCCCGCGAAGCAGGGAGGTGCTTAAAGTGTTAAAAATACTGATTCTCAAAAATTATCTAAAATCACCTAAAGCTACGACGTGGCTTGTCTAGGTTGCCATATACTTTTGAATAAACTAAATTAATTACCGATGAATTGAGCATTTTGGTTCGGCCACCTCATAATTTTTACTGGGACCGGTTTATTGATATTCACCACATTACTCCTGAAATTACTGCCGGAGCGCCAACATTTGCCGATGTTTGGCCTCTGATTGAACCGTACATTGTCCACCAAAAAGTAGTTGCCCACAATGGTTTCAGTTTTGATTTTAATGTGCTGGCCAAAACACTGGAATACTATTGTTTACAGGCTCCTGAATATGAAAAGCATTGTACTTATCGCTTGTACAACGATAATCTTGCATCGCTCTGCCAACGATTTGAAATCGCACTGAACCACCACGAAGCGCTTAGCGATGCCAGGGCATGAGCAAGGCTTTTTCAGTTGCACCTCAATAAATCAATAAAGGAAATTTCACTTTAAATGACATCAATTTTTAGGGTTTACAACAAAATTCACATTGAGAATAAAATATAAATATATGAAAGCACAAAATGTGATAATAAGGTTGGATTTTATTGGTTCGCCTTGGCTACTAGGGTTGTCGGAAAAAAATAAGGTTTTAAAAATACATGATTATAAAAACCTTATATTATGATAGTTAACCTTAGTCGCAGGGACAATGAAGAACGCGAAACCCGTCCGCGAGTAATCATCCATCAAAGAATTTACTTGTTTTTGGACGGAATTGAAATGCCAATTTTCGATTTACCCACACTATCCGTTAAAGAACCATTAATTTCTAAATCTTTGTTATCATATCACCCTTTAAATCAACATTAAAAAACTTACTGCCTATTTTCACCTGGGCAGCGCCATTTTCAAAGTTCCAGACGTCATCATAGAGAAAGGGAATTTTGACTTCGCCTTGGGTGTTCACATATCCCCATTTCTGGTTGAGTTTTGCGGCAGACAGACCGTCGTGGGAGGGTTTCATAAAATCGTAAATCATCGGAATTGTTTCTTTGCCGGATAGATTCACTGCGCCATGTTTGTCGCCGTTCCGAACAATGGCAAAACCTTCGCTGAAGTTCCAAATCCAGTCGTATTTCAGGGAAACAACTACCTCGCCAAGTGAGTTCACAAAACCCCATTTCGATTGCCGGCAAACATTCACCAGATTGTCCTTGAAAAAACCGGTATCTTCGTAAACGGTTGGAATAATTTCTTCGCCCAATTGATTCACAAAGCCCCATTTGTTATGCTTTTTGACTTTAGCAAATCCGTACGAATCGAATAAGCAAGTGTTTTCATAAACAATCGGAACAACGACTTTACCCGAGTTGTCTATAAATCCAAATAGTTCTGTATTTTCCTGGTCTATTCGTACCTTCGCCAAACCGTTTATGTATTCACCAATCTCTGAGTACTTTGATTTATCTGCATTTGCCATTTCGGATTGATTTTTAGTTCCCTGCAAATATTAAGGGAGAGGACGACAGCAGATGTCGTTTGAAAAAAAATTATTAAAATTTCCCAATACTGCGACATGTATTGGCGTTGCTTAATTCTACCTTTGATTCACAAAATTAACTATCATGTCAAAACGTGAATCAGTTTTACGCTACATCCACATTATTAACAAGCTCCGGTCGGGACCTGCAAGCTTTGAGCAAATAGACGCTTATCTGGCACGTCAGTCGGAGTTACAAGGTTATCGTTTCAATGTTTCAAACCGTCAGTTTCAGCGGGATTTGAGGGACATTGGTTCCATTTTCGAATTGGAGATCAAATATGATTTTAGGCTTGGGGCTTATGTCATCAACGAAGATGAATTGTCGGAGGTAAGCAAACGGAGAATGGAAGCATTGGATACTTTCAACGCGTTAAAAATGGCCGAAACCAGTTCCCAATCTATCCATTTTGAAAAACGCAAACCACAAGGCACTGAAAATCTGTATGGATTGCTACATGCGATAAAGAACTGCCTGCAAATTTCGTTCACCTATCAGAAATACTGGGAGGATGAAACCACCTACCGGACTGTTGAGCCATACTCCCTGAAAGAATTTAGCAATCGCTGGTATGTGCTGGCCAAAGATTTAAAAGACGGACAAATAAAGAGTTTTGCGCTGGATCGTTTGACCGATTTGGAGATTTCCAAAACTCGGTTCAAACAGTCGTCCACCTTCGATGTAAACGAATATTACAAGTTTTGCTTTGGAATAATCAGTCCGACTGACCATGAACTGGCGGAAGTTATCCTTCAATTCGATGCTTTTCAGGGGAAATACATCAAATCGTTGCCGCTGCACGAAACCCAGCAAATTTTGATTGACAGCAAAGACGAAATCCGGATTAAATTAAAGGTGTACCTAACGCATGATTTTCTGATGGAAATTTTAAAGTATGGCGAAAGCGTAAAAGTCATTCAGCCCGAAAGTTTAATAACGGAATTGAAGACAAACTATCAGAATGCGTTAAATCAGTATTGATATGGATATTCTGGAAGATATTATTCTGAAATTGGATGAATTGCTGGAGGCTGATCGGTTTGATGAGCTTCAATTTGATGGTTTGTTAAAGACATCGAAAGAGCGGTTTAATCTCAAAATCAGAATGATCGATTTTGAATTCTACAATGAGGAAAGAATCATTGATGCACAGGCAGAGAAAAAGAAAGGATTGGAATTACAGGATTTTGAATACACTGCCAATTACCGTGAATTGGAACGCGAGTGTTTGAAATATATTGAGTTTAAAGCTGAATTGAATATCCGGAAATCGATGTTTTTATGCGAACCAATTTTTTTATTTTATTGCTTCTTCGGGACTGCAAAGAATGATCTTCTGGTAAAAGAACGCATCATGGCGGACGAAGGATATGTGAAATTGAGAATCAAGATATAAGTTGGCATTTTGTTCACTTTAGGCACTCCAGTTCACTTTTGGCGCTGTTCAAATCTCAATAATATTATTTTTGATGGCGAATTTCACCATATCCACCGTGCTTTTCAGGTTCAGTTTCTGCATGATATGATTTTTGTGCGATTCTACCGTGCGTACACTGATGAAAAAATGGTCGGCAATTTCCTGATTCGTGTAACTTTCGCCCCAAAGTTTGAGAATTTCAATCTGGCGGCTGCTCAAATTGCTTATTTCAGTATTCTGGCTCAGCTCATCGGCTTTCAGGTTCGATATGTAACGGTTCAGCAACAAATGAGTGATTGACTTGCTGTAATAATCGTGTCCGTTACGGAGCGTATAAATGGCTTCCAGCAAGCTGTTCCGGTCAGTGTCTTTTCCGAGAAATCCTTTTGCTCCGGCCTTGATGGTTTTCAGTACAATTTCTTCGCTATCGATGACTGATACAATCAGGATTTTCAATTTAGGCTTGCTGATATTCAATTGTACAATCAGGTTTAGGTTTCGTACTGATATGTCGTGCATATTCAGGATCAGCACATGGATTTGAATTGATTTCAGTTTTTCAGTCAGCACATTACGGTCGTCGCAGGAGAAAACAAGCCTGAAATCAGAAATGCCGGATAAAAGTCCTGAAAGGCCTTCCAATCCCAGTTTGTGTTCATCAAATATCGCGAGATCAATCATCTGTTATAGAATTATGGCTGAAGTTTTTTGTTTTCCATCCATCAGGATCGTTAATGGTTTTTTAAACTGAACATGCTTGAAAAAATGGGTTTCATGGATTACCTTCTGTGTTTTCAGCATTTCCCAACACACAAAATCGGTAGGTGATGAATGCTGAACCGAAAAATAACCAATATTCATGGAAGTTACATTGTGAAAAAAATGTGAGCCGAGCGACGAATCCAATGGGTAATTTTCGAGACTTACCTCTACAATTACTTTGGCGTTCGAAATCTGGGACCAGCCTACCGGAATGCCGACAAACCGGTCTTTGCTTCCCCATCTGCCGGGTCCAATGAGTATGTACTGCCTGTTGTTTTTAACCATCTGGTTATTCAGAAACTCTATTTCGGCCGCCATTTCAATTGTTTTCAGTTTGCTGAACGCAGAAGTATCGACATAAATAACATCCCTTATTTCATTGATTTCACCATTTCCAAGGCTCGACCTGGTATACAAAACCATTTTTGACCGGTCGAGCTTACTGATATCGACGTTTTGCAACATTTGATTTCCAATCAAAGGTTTAATCTGGAGCAGATAAAAAGTAGGCAATCCGTTTTTGTTGCGGTCGAGGTTAACAGCATACTCGATTTCGACCGGAGAGCCGAATGCCTCTTTAATGGTGTTCAGCAAAATACTGATGGTTTCAGCCAGGGGAATATAGTTGTATTGAAGGATATCTGCAAAATTTACGATTCGCGGTCCATAGGAATTCAATCCGGATTCAATGCGGTCGTTATCCGGATTGTAAACCGATACGCAATGGTTGAGTGTAGCATGTTTTTCGGCCTCGCTAATATCCAGGAGGCAAAGAGCCGCCAATTCCCCCTGCTTCACAAAATCGAAATCTTTGTCACGGCAGTCAAGCGCATAAAACTGTACCTGCGAACTGTTGAGCAAATCTTTGATGCTGTGAATGCTGACTTTGGGATATTTCGGCGAAAAGCGGAAGGATTTCCAGCCGTCGACCACGTAGGTTCCCAAACCGACAGCAGCAACGGCAAAACCTTCATCCGGCCTCATGTTGGCCACGGGATAATAATTGTACGACTGGGCTATTCCGCTGATATGCGGATAATAATAATCTCCGTTTTGATTGCCAACCAGTTCCTGCAATACAACCGCCATTTTTTCTTCTTCAATTTTATGGTGTATGATCGAAAAATAGTTGCGTGCCTTGTCGGAAAAAGTAGATGCGAATACCAACTTAATTGCAACCGAGAGCCGTTCAAAAACAAGTTTTTTATTGTTGGAATGATTGGGAATGATATAGGTGTCGAAAACCCCGGCGAAAGGTTGTGTAATGGAGTCTTCGGATGAGCTTGATGATCGGACTGCGATGGGTTTATCGATCTGTGAAACAAAAACTTTTAGTTTTTTCAGGAGTGAAATGGAAAGATGTGCCTCTGCGAAATGTATTCTCAACTGGGCATAGGTAATGTTTGGATCGATGATTTTGCTGAACAGATTGTTCTTCGAAATGAAATGTTGAAATTCATCTGTCCCGATGATGACTGTAATCGGTGCAAGAATGTTAATCCGGTTAGCCAGGGTCGGAAATTCGAGGTTGTAAATCAGCGTGTTGATAAATGCCAGTCCACGGCCTTTTCCGCCAAGTGAGCCTCCTGAAAAGGAAACAATATTTTTTTCATCCAGGCTCGAAGTTTCATCGAAGCTCAGGATTTTTCCTTTTTTCTTTTCTTCCCGGTAATGTTTAATGGTATCGAGGAAAAATTTCCTGGTTTCGTCCATGTTTTTGAAGTTATTAACAGATACCGGATTGAGTGTTCTTGCCAACTGAATTTCGCCGCGGGCCATTAACCACAGCGATAATTGGTTTTCAGAAGCATGGAGGTATAACGATTCGTCGGGTACTTCCTGAAGCAGGGTTTCGAACTCACGCAGGGATTTGGCTACACCAATTTTATTGCCCTCTTTATCCCTGAAGACAAAATGTCCAAATCCCAGGTAACGGGTCAGGTTTTGCTTCAGATCGTTCAGTAAGGTTTCCGAATTTTTATTGATATAAGAGACTTTAAGCTCCCTGGCGATTTCCTCGTTCCGGGTTTCTGACGATTGTAATATGATCGGGAGTTTGGAAATATGGGATTTTACGTATTTTATAAAAGTTACTCCGGCATTTTTATCCATCTTTCCACCACGGTCGAATTCCACATCAGAGATTACGCAGAGTAGAAAGTCTTTGTATTTGTTGAAGATAGCAATGGCTTCTTCATAATTTCTGGCGAGCAGGATTTTAGGTCTCGATCGCATTTTACAGATCTTATCCAGCTCGTTTTTCTCCACTTCAGGCAACAATTGCTGAACCTGTCCAAAAACGATGTCATACAAGATCTGCAGGTATTTGGAATAATAAAGCGGTGAATCTTCAATTAATAAAATAACACGGACCAGGCCGATCCTGGTGTCGTTTTCAACGTTTACTTTATCTTCTGTCGATTTCACTATCGCAAACAGGATGAGTGAATCCCCGTTCCATACAAATAGTTTATCGACTGAGCGGATGGACGGAACCAATTCTTCAAAATACCGGATGTCGCTTTTTTTGTTCAGGAGCAGGTAAATGGGCAGAGATTCATTTTTTGCCCTGATTTGTTCGCTCAGTATCACAGGCGCCTCCCGGTCCATTCCGGCCATAAGAATAACCAGGTCGAAATTGGTGGTTTCAAGCAACAGAAGGGCCTCTTCGGCAGATGAAGCGCCGGTAATCCGGGGAACCGAAAACAAGCTGTACTGATAAGCTTCACCCATAAATTTCTCGAAAAACGAATCCTCGTTTTCAAGGGTAAACGCATCATACAAAGTGGCTACAAACAGGATGTGTTTTATCTTGTATTTCATCATGTCCAGATAAATGTACTTATCGATGGCTTGCTGGTTGAAATACAACTGGAGTGGTTTTTTATTGGTTATCATTGAATTCCTGAATTCATCGGAAGGATGAATAACCTGGAGCGGTATTCCTTTGCGGTGTATAATTTCACGTCCTTTGTAATTGTTCAGGTAGCCGCCGATCATTCGGGCCAGATTAATCAGCAGATTACGCTCTTCAAGCAGAAATGGTCCTTCATCTTTTTTCGGAAATTGTTTCAGGTAAAATATTTCGAGTATACCCTTTTTGTTGTCGATGGTCACAAAGTTCTCCCGTTGCACCCAGTTTGTTTCGGTAAAATTCCGGCTGACGTACGATTTCCCTTCAAATTGGATTCTTGCAACCGTATAACGCGGGTATTGCCACGATTTGGGAAGAATTGAACAGATTTCGGTCAGGGTCTCACCAACCGATTTCCCTTCATCGATGATTTGCGTGGTTTGGTTGATGGCCTTTAGTTCTTTTAAACGCTCCGTGTTTTCGCGATAAAGTTTATTGAATACATCACGGGTAGCAGAGCCTGCGATCAGATTGGAAAGGTTAACCAAAAGGTTACGCTCTTCTTTCAGGAAAGGCCCTTCTTCGGCATCCGGAAATTCTTTAAGATAAAAAATTTCAATTGTTCCTTTTTTCCTTCCGGGTGTTTCAAATTCCTGGATCATTTTCCATGGTGTTATCCTGAAATTACCCGTGGTAAAAACATTTTTATTGTAGCATATGCGGGCAGCTGTGTGTTCTGAATACTGCCAGGAATCGGGTAAAATTGAACAGATAATCCGAAGTGATTCATCGAGTGATTTACCATTTTGAAGTATTTCAGAGGTTTGGTTAATTCCTTTTAACTCTTTGAGTCGTTCTGTATTTTTAATCAGAAGCTCCTGAAGCGCTTTTTTCGATGCTGTTCCTGAAATCAAGGCGGCAAGGTTGTCAATCAGGTTCCGTTCTTCGGTTAAAAAAGGACCTTCGTCTGCTTCCGGAAATTCTTTCAGATAATAAATCTCGATATTTCCCCTGGTAAAATCAGTTGTATCAAACACCTGCAGCAATTTCCAGGGTGTTTCGATGAAGTTGGGGCTTGTGAAATTTTTGTCCCCATATCTGATCCGTGCAACCGTATGTCCGGGATACTGCATGGCTTCCGGTAAAAAGGAACAAATCTCCTGCAGCAATTCATCCAGGGAAGTGCTTTTCTTCAGGATTTCGGTGGTACGGTTGATGCTTTGAAGTTCTTTTTGCCTTTCGCCGATGTCGATGGTAAGCTTTTCAAGCTGAATTTTTGAGATAAGTCCAACGAGTACAGAGCTGATAATTTTCAAAATTGTTTCTGCTTCTTCAATGACTGCCTCGGTGGAATGAGTGATAGTTTGATGCGACAGATACAGTTCGACAAGGCATTGTTTCTTGTCGGGCATCTGAAAATCGTTTTTTACAACCAGGGAAGTTTCGTTGAACAGATGACTTCTAAAGCTTTGGTTATTGAACGAAATGTGAACAGAAACCGTATTTTCAGCTACAGAACATCCGGTTATGACATTGCAGACCTGCTGCAATGACAGGTTCATATCCTTCGCCGAGTTGAGAATTTCAATTAATCTTAAAGTCAGATCCTTCTGTGAAAAAAGCGCCGATCTTTTTTGCCGAAGAGGTGCCTTTGAAGGATCAGTATTTTTTCCCATAAATTTCATTTTAATCATGATCATCTAACCCAGTTGACCTACTGATCAGAAGCTTCTTCGAAATTAACACATAAATGGTTCAGATGATACTTTTTGGGTAAAATCATTCAAAGAATAATGAATCGGGGAATTGGCAGGCAGGCTTACCAATCAGGTAATAATTGATTTTTATAGCTGTTAAACCGGAATCCTTACTGCGGCATTCTTAGGATGTGAAAGTTTAAATTCTTCATCACCAAAGCGTTTGATCAATTCTTCAAAATGGGGATAATAAGCATTGAAATTAAACCCGTCGACACAGACTGCCCTTGCGGCGCCGCATAAACTTACCCTGAAGATTCCATGTCCCGGGTTTTTATCGCTTGTCTTCAAATATATAAATGCCTGATTCGGAATATCATGCTTGATGCTGTGTGCACAGCTAACTTTTATGGTTACTGCTGATCCAATGGAAAAAACCTGATTCATTTTGCAGATTCCCAGCGCTTTTCCCATCACCTGACAAACCGATCCTTTTTCTCCGTAGCTTCCATCGTCAGTAATCGTTATCATTTCATCGGAAACAGTTTGGATCTCATTTTCAAGAATTATACCTATTTTAGTTTCGGCTGACAGTATGGTTGTGATGTGGTTTCCGGCTTCATGCAGTGACCTTAAAACCGGAAGCAGCGGTACAATTCCTGAACCACGGGCCAGGCACAATACCGAACCGAAGTTTTCGATTTTTGCCGGATACCCGAATGGTCCTTCGATACTAAAGAGTGTATTTCCGGTAAGCAGCCCTGCCAATTGCCGGCTGTTATCATCGGTGCCATGTATGATAACGGTGAGGGTTTCTTTTTCCGAATCGGTTTTTAATACCGCAACCGGAATCCCTGGCTTGTATTTTTCAGTGGTCAGAATAATATACTGGCCAGTCTTTATCTCCCTTCGTGCAACGGATGTCCTGATTTCAAATTTCACCAAATCTTCTGACAGGCTTCTTTTTGCTATTATTTTGTTCATTATTCCCAGGTTCGTATGAAATTTTGAAGATAGATTTTATCCTCCGGAGAAAAAAAACTGAACCGATAATTACGTGAATCCTTTACGTATAAAACGGAATATGTTTCTCCGGATCAGTGAATGATTACCAGGGCAAGTTATTGCACCGGACCATTCAGGTGTTTCCCGGAGATAAAACGAATGGGATACCAGGCGGCCAGAAAGCCGATACCGGAAACAAGCAGAAAAATGGCAAGAAGATCAGTCATCCGGATTTCGACCGGATAGCTTGAAAATATGAATGAACCATCGTTACCCGGAATTTTCAGTAATCCGTATTCAATCTGAATCCAGCAGATAATGACACCGGTAATAACACCGAAAAAGGCACCCGCCAGCGAAATCATCCAACCCTCGAACAGAAAAATGGTGCGGATTAACTTCTGGTTGGCACCCATGCTCTGAAGAATGGCAATGTCGGCCTTTTTGTCGATAATAAGCATCGAGAGCGATCCAAGGATGTTAAAGGATGCAATGATCAGCACAAAGCCCAGGATGAGGAAAATAGCCCATTTTTCGGATTGCATCACCCGGTAAAAAAGTTCGTGTTGCTCGAACTGTGTTTTAACGACAAACTGATCACCCAGAATACCTGAAATTTCGGATTTGATCTGATCTTCCGATACACCGGTATTTAAGCTAAGTTCCACAGCGCTGACCATATTCTGCAACTGAAACAATTCCTGCGCATACCCGAAGGGAACCAATACATATTTGGAATCAATTTCCTGCTGATTGGCAAATATTCCGGAGGCATAAATGGTATTGTGATTAAACGCATTGGCAAGCGTTGGCCTACCCTTGGTTCCTTTTTTTAAGGAATAAATATGAATCTGATCCGTAAATGTCAGACCAACCGAAAGATAATACGCAACGCCTTGCCCGACCACTGCATACGGCATCTGATCGGCTTCCAGAATAAAACGGCCACTTGTGATGCAGCTGGTATCGAGTCCGGACGTTTCGGCATAATTGACCGGTACACCTTTAATGGTGGCAAAAAATTGCCGGTCGCCATACCTGAGTAAGGCATTTTCCTCAATAACCGGAGTTACCGATGCAATTCCGGTTAACTGACTGATGGCTTCAAAATCACCGTCATTCAAATCAAACGATTTGCCTTTTGCTGCTGTAATCTTGATATTTGGATCAAAAGAAGAAAACATCGATTTGATTGAAAATTCGAGCCCATTGAAAACCGAAAGGATCACCACCAGTGCAAAAGTCCCAACAGTTACACCTGCAACCGAAATACCTGAAATCAGGTTGATTACATTCACTGATTTTTTTGAAATCAGGTAGCGGCGGGCAATATAGAAGGCAGTCTTCAATTATTTAACGATTTAACGATTTACTATTGACTATTTCGCATTTAATTATTTCCGGGCTTTAACGATCAGGCCGGTTCCGCTTTTGTGTTTCATTTCCAGGTCAAGGAAGTTCAATATGAGGGCAATGGGAAAAACAATCAGGTAATAAAACGGAAGGATGATAAAAAACAGTTTACTTATACCCAGCATCAGAATCGGGTATTTCATCGAGAGTTTCCAGGATATTTTTCCGGGATTACCATAGGAAAAGCGCGCTTCAACCGTTGAAAATCCGGCCGATTTCAGCTTGGTTTCGATATCGGCCATGTTGTACCCGTCACGCACATGTTCGTCGATGAAGCCGTGAACACCTTCTTCGTGGTCGTGGTCGTGCGAGTCGGATCCTCCCTGATCAGACGGAGTTGAGATCAGTAAAAGGCCGCCTTTTTTCATCGAAGCATAAAAATTCCTGAAAACAAGCTCGTCTTCTTCGATATGTTCCATGACGTCGACCGAAAGCACCAGGTCGTATTTTTCTTTTTCCTGAAACTGAGTCAGGTCGGCCAGTTCAAATTTCACCCGGCTGGCCAAACCGGCTTTTTGCGTAAAGCGGTTACAATCTTCAATCTGTTCAGGTTTAATATCTACAGCTTTGATAGAGGCTTTCGGAAACCAGCGTGCCATACGGTAGGTATATTGGCCAAAACCCGATCCTGCATCCAGAATGTTTTTTACTTCCGGAGAAGTATGCCTGCGTTTGCGAAGTTCTTTGCGTATATGCCAGGCCCGGAGCAGCAGTAAATCGAGCAGCTGATAAAAAATCCGGCGTAAAACCGGGTTCTGGTTAAACACTTTTCCCAGCGAACGTTTAATCGGATCGTATTGCATGGTACAGTTTAAAGTTTAAAGTCAAAAGTTTAAAGTCAATCCTGGTTGTTAACTGTAACTTGAAATTCATGAGGCGGTGGCTGAGCCTGTCGAAGCCGGATCTTTGAACTAATCTTCTTTTAGCAAACGGTCGATGTTGTCGATGTAATCGAGGCTGTCATCGATGTGAAAGTCAAGCTGGGGAACGATCCGGAGTTGTTTCCCGACTTTTAATCCGAGCAGCCCCCTGATTCTGGAATGATGTTTTTTTATTTCAAGCAGAGTTGAAGTACCCTTTTCGGAGGGGAAAATGCTGAGGTAGATCCGGGCAATCGAAAGATCGGGCGAAATCCGGACATTGGTAACACTAACCAAAACACCGTGAAACAAATCTTTCCCCTCTTTTTGCAATATATCGGCCATGTCCTTCTGGATCAGCCGTGATATTTTATTTTGACGAGTCGTATCCATCGTATTTATTTTTTGATTATTAGCTGACAAAGGTAATGAAATAGGAGCATAAATAAGGTCAACAATCAGAGATGCTGTTGATATCGTTTATTTCGGATTCCTAAATTTCGTTTGAATAACCTTAACGAATAACTGTAAGCTTTTCCAGATCAGCTATAATGAAGCAAGAAGTTTCTAATTTATTGACTATTGCAGGCCAGAATTCCTTAAAATATTCATGAAGACCACTTAATTTAAGGTTTCCAAGTTTGAAGTAAACCACTTTGTTGAATGGTTATGAATTTTCCTTCTGCCTTCTGCTTTTTTCTTTTTTCCTTTTATACTTTTGCCACACTTATGGAAGGATTTTTCGATTACAGCCTTTGGGGACTTTTTCTGGCCAGTTTTCTGGCGGCAACGGTTGTGCCTTTTAGTTCCGAAGCGTTGCTTACTTACCTGATTGCCAGTGGTACTGATGTTACTACGGCTGTTTTGGTGGCATCGGCCGGAAACTGGCTGGGCGGCATGAGCAGTTTTGCCATTGGCTACCTGGGTAAATGGGAGTGGATCGAAAAGTACCTGAGAGTCAAACGTGAATCCATCGAAAAATGGCACAACCGACTGTATAAGCGGGGAGCCATCTTTGCTTTTTTGAGTTGGGTGCCGGGTGTCGGTGATATTTTTGCTGTCGGACTTGGACTATTACGCGCCAATATCTGGATAACAGCGATTGCCATGCTTGCCGGAAAATTTTTACGCTATGTTGTTTGGGCTTGGTTGAGCGGGCTGGTTTTTTGAAAAACCTAACCAATTCACTCTAATTAATGAAAAAGAATCAATTGACCCAAATCCTTTTTTTTGCTTCGTTTGTTTTAATTATTTTAATAATTAATAAAGATTAAAATTGTCCAGATGAGTTCATTGTTAAAACGTCAATTTTTATATCTGACCTTACGGAAGAAAATGAATTTGGCCATAATTGGCTTGCTCTTTCTCATTTTTTTAATGCTTGCAGGAGGTCAAGTGATTATGAATATTTATAATAATACTTCCCAAAAGCTAATTGTGGAATTTCATGAACAAAACAGCCTATATGAATTGAAAAATTCATTGCGTGAGCTCGAAAATTCAATCGTCAGATATGATGAAGAAAGCTCAGTTAATTCAACAATGAAAGTTGTCGATTCAAATAATCGCGTTAAGAAAAAACTATCAAATTGTATTCAGATAATTACCACAAGGCATGATTACAAATTGCTGGATGATATTGTACTTCAAGTAAGTAAAATAGATAGTCTCATTTCTATTGATCTTATGACAGATTTAAAAACGAAAGGATTATTCTTAAATAAAGCAATTCATCTTGTTGATCATGCGATATTAAAACTTGATCCTTTATTGTCTGAAACAGAGAAAGACATATCCGATTTTGAGCGTATTATCAGTCGTGCGAGTTTACATGGAACATACACCATTTTATTTTTTGGACTGATCTTAATTTTTATTCTCTTATTCGGAGGCAGTAAATTTATTGACCATATAAACCGGCCAATACAGGAATTGGTAAATGCAACTCAAAAAATCAGCCACGGAAACAGGAACATCCGGATTCATTTAAATACAAAGGATGAATTTTCTCTGCTTGCTGATTCATTCAACGATATGCTTGATACATTGAACAAAACTACTTATTCTGAATTATATCTTAAAAACATAATCAACAACCTGTTTGGAGCCTTACTGGTAACCGATCGGAAAGGGAAAATCATCACCATTAATTCAACCACCACCCAATTGCTTGGCTATGATGAATCAGAACTTCTTGGGGAACCTCTGACTATTCTTTTTGATCACAACTTTCAGGATCAGGCAAATGAGAATGATCTTGAAAAATATGCGCAATCTTTTGCTCAGCAATCTCAAATATTAACAAAAACAGGCAAAAAGCTACCGGTTTATGTTACCTGTACTGTTTTAAAAAATACACCGGATACGAATGACGGGCTGATTCTGGTTGGTCACGATCAGTCTGAAGTAAAAGAATATGAAGAAAAAATTGAGCAACTTCGAAAAGACAGATTGAATGCTATCAATGAGGCACAGGAAGAAGAAAGAATTAGAATAGCCAAAGATATTCATGATGGTTTGGGGCAGATGTTAACGGCCATTTCCTATTCAGTTCAGAATTTAGATTCAGACAAGGAAAATCAGGTTCATTCCATCAAAAAAATTCAGAAACAAATTGATGCAACCATACTCGAAGCAAAAAACATTGCACACGACATTACTCCAATGGTTTTAAACGATTACGGACTTATTGCCGCACTAAAAGGCCTGATTGAAAAAATGAATCAGATTACTGAAACTAAATTTAGATTTAATTATTACGACTTTGAGGAACGGTTGGCTCCCGCACTTGAAAAAGCAATTTACAGAATATGTCAGGAATCAATGAATAACATCATTAAACATGCTGCTGCAAAAATGGTCACAATTGAACTTTTTGCTACCAACGAGCAAATAGTTATGGTTATAGAAGATGATGGAATTGGATTCGATTTGAAAGCATACGAAGATAAAACCGGAAGAAAAGGAATTGGATTGATTAGCATCAGGGAAAGGGTAGAAGCTTTTGATGGTATATTTACAATCAATTCGGAATTGAAAAGGGGAACTGAAATAATAATTGAAATACCTCGCAAAAAAAATTAGCAAATGGAAACTATTAAGATTCTGATCGCTGATGATCATGTCATAATTCACAACGGCATCGAAGATATTTTACGATCGTTTGAGAAATATCAAATTGTTGGTCATGCATTTAATGGCAAAGAGGCCATTGAAAAAACAATTGAATTTAATCCTGACATCATTTTTATGGATCTTTCAATGCCGGTAATGTCAGGAATTGAAGCAATTACAATATTAAATGAAAAATTTCCGCACATTAAAATCATTGTACTAACTCAACATGATGAACAGGAATATGCCTTGCATGCTTTCAGGTCGGGAGGAAATGGATATTTGCTGAAAAATTCGAAAAAGGAGGAGTTTGTTGATGCCATTGAAACAGTTCTGAAAAACAAGCGGTATATAAGCAGCGAATTATCCGAAAGAATGATTGACAACGTTCTTGAAAAAGATTCACAAAAAGACAAGCAGCCTGAAGTTCATCTCACAAGAAGAGAGATTGAAATAATCCGCAAAATTGCTGATGACAGCAGCAACCAGGAAATTGCAGACTCATTGAATATAAGTTTACGAACTGTCGAAACTCACAGACGTAATCTGATGCAAAAGTTAAAGGCAAAAAGTGTAATTGCAATGCTTAAATATGCGGTTACAAATAAACTCGTTGATTTGTAGAATTCCCCAATTTCATATCACAAATTTTCTAAGTAGTATCTGGTATATAAAATACCATATTGCTGTTATTGTAGACATTTTTAGCTATACCTACTTTTAGGCATAAAATTTAAAAGAACTTCTTCTTATAAAAATTTAAAATTTTAGATTATGAATAAAAGACTTTATTTAATCTCTGCATTGTTAGTAGGGCTCTTCACTATCCTCTTAGTAGGCTGTGCAAAAGATGAAGCGGTATCAGCAGATCAGGCTGCATATAATGCTGCAAATGGAATTAATGGTGCTCAAATGTATGATCATCCGTTAAATTATATTAGTGCAAGCAAAACTGATTACCCAAATGCGTATACAAATTTTTACAGGTGCAAGAGTTGTCATGGTTGGGATTTAAAAGGACAAAATGGAGTTCTGATCAACAAGGCTTCATCATCAACTTATCCGGTTGCTGCTGTAGGTAATTTATACACTTGGTCGCGCGCACACAGTATTAAAGAAGTTTTTGATGCTGTTAAAAAAAGTGGTGGCAGGACCAAAGCTGATGCATACGATTCAAAACACCCAGATTACGGCAAAATATTAACTGATGTGCAAATTTGGGATATTGTGAAGTTTCTAAAAGAAACTGCCCATGATGTTAGTGACTTTTATGATATGGCTACTACCGGAACTTATCCAACCGGAACCAAAACATTCTCAAATATTGGTAAAGGTGGAAATGCAGCATCAGGGTTGGTGACTTATACTGCAAAATGCGCAAGTTGTCACGGTGCTGATGGCAAGAAAATTGACGTTTATTGTCAGGGTTTATTCCTTGGTGAAATGTTCAGAAACGATCCGCACGAAATGCAACACAAAGCAATTTGGGGAATGCCAAATGATCGTGAGCATGTTGATGCTGGTTGTACTTTTGCCGGCCCAATGCCCGCAATGACCATTACTGATCAGGATATTAGAAACATGATGGAAATGGGGAAAAATGTAACGATGTTCCCTGATAAATAATAATGTGTGGAGAAAAACCATACGGATAATTCTTAAAAAAAGAGCCATCAAAAAGATGGCTCTTTTTTTTTGAGCGGATCGATTGATTCGCTCTTTTTTCTTTCAGGAAAACCCAAACATTAATTTTCACCGCCCCAAATCAATCATTTACCTACCAAAATTGCCGGATAATCTACCCGGTTAACATTTGTACAAAACAATTCCGGAATTTTGGCGCTGAATAATTAACAAACAATTTACATTCAGGAAACGTTTCGCGTCAGAAATGTTTCCTTTCTTTGTCGGGAAATTAAAATTGGATTTTATAATGTACGACGAAATAAAAAAGATTGATCCAAAGCTTCTGGAAATTCTGGAAAAAACCATCGGGTTATTCTATGAATTTGGAATCCGCAATTTAAACATGGACGATATCAGCCGAAGTTTGGGCATTTCAAAAAAAACGCTTTATCAGTATGTTAAAAGCAAGGAAGATTTAATCGAAAAGATTTTATATTATGATGATATGAAGCGTGATATCGAAATGTCTAAATTACTGACTGACGATTTGAATGCAATTGAAATCTTACTGCAGGTTAGTTTGAAAGTTTTTGAAGAAATGGGGCGATTTGATCCAAAATTGAAGTTTGAGCTTAAAAAATATTATGAACCCATTTTTCAACAATTCATGATTCGAAAGCAAAATCACATTTTTACCCAAATCAGCAAAAACATTGAAAAGGGTATCACCGAAGGGATCTATCGTAACGATGTTAGCGTTGAACTCGTGGCAGGATTGTATGTCCGTAATTTAGTAATGGCACACAACAACGATAATTGTTTCAACGAAAACATCACTTTCGATGAGGTTTTTCAGGCCATGTTCGAGAACCATATCAGGGCCATTTCAACTTCTGAAGGTATTGCCTATTTCGAAAGGCGTAAATCAGAAATTACTCACCTGAATAAAAATATTAATAACCTATAATCATTTCATAACATGTTCAAAAAACACAAACGGATTCTACTGCTGGCGGGGATGTTCCTTCTTGGAACATTCGTTGGCGTTGCGCAGGAAACAATGAAACTCTCACTTCAGGATGCCTTGAAACTGGCATTGCAGAACAATACCAACATTTTAAACTCAGATCTTGATTTGAAAATTGCCCAAAAGAAAGTTTGGGAGACCATGTCCACTGGTATGCCTCATATTGATGCCAAAGCAGCATATTCCTATTATCCGAAAGTACCAACTTTGCCTGCTTCATTCTTTGATCCGAATGCCGATCCGAATGCCACCATTTCCCTGATGCCTAAGCAAAATGTGGTTGCTGATATAACGGTTTCGCAGCTGATTTTTAGCGGGTCTTATCTTGTGGGTTTGCAGGCCACCAAGGTGTATTACGGATTGACAAAAGAAAACCATGAAAAAACAAAACTAGATGTGATTGAAACAGTGGTCAATACCTATCACATGCTTCAACTTGCTGAGGAAAGCCGCAATATTCTGAATCAAAATCTGGACAACATTAATAAAACGCTGTACGAAATTACTGAAATGAACAAACAGGGTTTTCTAGAAAAGACAGATGTTGATCAGTTGGAAGTTACTGCCAATACCATACGAAATGCGATGAACCAGGTTGACAGCAATCTGGACATGGGATACCGCTTGTTGAAAATTCAGTTGGGAATGGAAGAAATTACAAAAATTGAATTAACCGATCAAATGGAATCGGGCGAATCGCTTACAAAATCAAGCGCATTATTAATTGCAGAACAATTTAGCATCGACAGTAATGTTGACTATAAACTCATTAAGACCTCTGAAAAGGTTGCCCAATTGGATCTGAAACTTGCAAAATCAAGCTTTCTCCCCACATTAAATGCATTTTACAATCATACAGAAAAACTGAAAGCTCCACTTTTAGATTTTCAGCCTAAAGATTTGATTGGCATAAACCTGAGTTTACCCATTTTTAGCAGCGGACAACGTTCATCTATCGTTGCACAAAGACAAATGTCGGTAGAAAAAGCTCAGAACATGCAAAAATTTGTTTCCAACAGCCTTCAGATGCAGGCCAGTCAATACCAGAACGATGTAAAACTGAAACTGGAAAAATACCTGAATCAGAAAAAAAGCAAAGAGCTTTCGGACGACATCTACCAGCGTACGCTGGAAAAATACAAACTGGGAATGGCTTCGAGTATGGATCTGATGACCATCCAGAACCAATACCTGACCAATCTGACCAATTATTATCAGGCTATCTATGATTTGCAGGGCTCCAGGTCTAAATTGGAAAAACTATACAATATCAACCAGGATATGCGAAACAATAATTAACAGAAATATAAAAACATAAATATTTATAGCAATGAAAAAGATTATTTATTATTCAGCGCTGATCGCCTTTTTGGTTTCATGCAATGCGACTACGAATAAAAAGGCTGAGCTTGATAAACTGAAACAACAGCGTGAGCAGTTAAACACGCAGATTTCTCAACTCGAAGCCGAGGTTAATCCTGAAGGTGAAGTTGCAGAAGTAAAGGCTGTCACCGTTCAGGTTACTCCTTCTGTTGAGTGTGAATTTAGCCACTATATACAGGTACAGGGTACGGTTGATGGCGATCAGAACATTGCTGTAAGTCCGCAGATGCCTGGTATAGTTACCGCTGTTTATGTGAATGAAGGAACTCAGGTTAGAAAAGGTCAGGTTTTGGCCGAACTTGATGCACAGGTTCTGAAACAATCAATCGAAGAAGTAAATACTCAGCTGGCTTTGGTTAACAGTATTTTCGAGAAACAAAGCGCTCTATGGGATAAAAAAATCGGCAGCGAAGTTCAGTATCTTCAGGCAAAAACCAATAAGGAATCGCTCGAACAACGGATAAGTACCTTAAAGGAACAACTAAAAATGGCTAAGATTTTATCTCCGATCAACGGTACCGTTGAAAGTGTTCCATTACGGGTTGGTCAAATGGCTTCTCCGGGTATGCCAACATCAACAATACGGGTGATTAACATGAGTGTAGCTAAAATTTCAGCCGATGTTGCCGAAACCTATGCCACACGAATTAAAGACGGAAATTCGGTTTTAGTTAGTTTTCCTGATTTGGGCAAAGAAATTGAGTCAAAACTGAATTTCACCAGTCGATACATCGATCCGACAAACCGCACTTTTAAAGTTGAATGTAAAATCTCTTCGAAAGATGTGCCGCTTCGTGCCAATATGATTGCATACCTGAAGATCAAGGATTACACGAATGAAAAAGCGTTTTGCCTTCCGGTAAATTATATCCAGAACGATCAGTCAGGTAAATTCATTTATATCGCCAAACAAAATGGTAATGCCTGGGCCGCTGAAAAACGAATGATTAAAACAGGTATGGATTACGATGGAACCATTGAAGTTCTGGAAGGGCTGACTACCGGTGAAAATATTATCACCGCTGGATTTCAGAACCTGAATGCTGGTGAAGTTGTAGTTTTCTAATATCAAAAATGACCAAACATGTCGAAAGATAAGAAGTATAAAGAATTTTTTGCAACGAGCTGGGCTATCGATAACAAGACAAGTATTTATGTACTTGCAATCCTGATATCGTTGCTTGGTATGATGAATTATTATTTGATTCCGAAGGAGCAGTTTCCGCAGGTAATTATTCCATACATCGTTGTCAGTACACCATATCCTGGAACATCTCCGGAAGATATTGAAAACCTGGTTACCCGTCCGATTGAGAAACAGTTGAAATCAATTTCGGATGTGAAAAAAATAACCAGCAACTCAGTCCCTGATTTTTCATCCATTATTGTTGAATTTGATCCTGATTTATCCATCGAAACAGCCAAACAACGGGTACGCGATGCGGTTGACAAATCGAAAAATGATTTGCCGACAGATTTGCCGAGTGATCCTCAGATAATGGACATCGATCTTTCGGCCATTCCAGTGATGTACCTTAACATTTCAGGAAATTATGACCTGGTTAAATTGAAGCATTATGCTGAAATGGCTCAGGACCGGATTGAAGGATTGAAGGAAATTACCCGTGTGGATATCGTAGGTGCACTTGACCGTGAGATACAAATCAATGCCGACATTTTCAAAATGCAGGCAGCCAAAGTTACCTTTAGTGATATTGAACGTGCTGTAGCTATGGAAAACATGACCATTTCAGGAGGTAACCTCACCAATAATGGTGTCAGGAATACTGTTCGGATAAAAGGTCAGTTTTCAGATGTGGAAACCTTGAAAAATATTGTCGTTCATTCTTCGAGTGGAGCTTTTGTAAAATTAAGCAACATCGCCGATGTAGTGGATGGTTTCGAGGAACAGGAAAGTTTTGCCCGTCTGGACGGTAAAAATGTGATCACCCTGAATGTCATCAAAAAAAATGGTGCAAACCTTTTGGATGCTTCAGATCAGATTGTTGAAATTGTTAACGACCTGAAAGAACGCCAGTTTCCCAAGGGCATGGATGTTACCATTACCGGCGACCAGAGCCTTCATACCCGAAATACCCTGGAAGAACTGAACAATACAATTATCATCGGATTCATTCTGGTAACCATTGTGCTGATGTTTTTCATGGGCTTTACCAACGCGTTCTTTGTAGGATTATCTGTACCACTTTCCATTTTCGTTGCCTACCTGATTATTCCGGGGCTTGGTTACACCATGAATATGATTGTGATGTTCGCCTTCATTTTTGCCCTTGGAATTGTAGTTGACGATGCCATTGTGGTGATCGAAAATACGCACCGCCTGCATAAATTTAATCCTGATATAAACATAGCAGCTAAAAAAGCTGCTGGTGAAGTCTTTCTTCCAATTTTATCCGGAACATTAACTACTCTGGCGCCTTTCTTCCCTCTGGCATTCTGGCCGGGAATCGTAGGTCAGTTCATGCATTATCTGCCTGTTACACTCATTATAACGCTCTTTGCGTCACTCTTTGTAGCCTATGTGTTTAACCCTGTTTTCGCGGTTTCGTTTATGAAACACGAATACGATCCTGAATTCCAAAAAGGAAGCGGTTGGAAACGCATTAAAACAATCATCATTGTGATGCTGGTATTTGCCGGAGTGTTTTATGGAACTAAAGTTTATGGTCTTGCCAACTTCCTGGTTTTTGGAGTCCTGATGATCCTTCTTTTCCATTTTGTGATCAAACGAATGATCACCGCTTTTCAGGAAAAAATCTGGCCATGGGTGATGTCTGTTTATGATTATCAGCTTCGAATGATTCTCAAGGGTAGTCGTCCGGTGTTGATTCTGGGGGGTATGATTGGGCTTTTCATCGCTACGATCTTTATTACCGGTGCCGTAAAGCCAACGGTTTTGTTTTTCCCGAACAGCGATCCGAACAACATTTACGTGTACATTAAAATGCCCGGTGGAACCGATCAGAATGTGACTGACAGTGTGACACGGATTGCTGAGGAAAAGGTTTACAAGGCAATTGGAAGAAATAATCCGGATGTTGAATCCATTATTTCCAACGTTACCATTGGTGCCGAAGAGCAAGGATTTGCCTCGACAGGAACTCCTTTTAACCGCGGAAAAGTTTCGATTAATTTTGTTGAGCATAAACTTCGGACAAGTGGAGTTTCTACTACGGAATATCTGGAATTACTCCGGAAAGAAGTGGGTAATATTGCCGGCGCTGAAATATCAGTGGATAAAAACCAAAACGGACCACCAACCGGAAAACCAATTAATATTGAAGTAACCAGTGAGAACCTGGAAGAACTGGTTGTTGACGCTTATGCTTTTCGCGATTATCTGGATTCCTTAAATATTCCGGGAGTTGAAGAATTAAAGGCAGATTTCGAGATGAATTCTCCCGAAATTATTATACAGATCGACCGTGACCGTGCACAGCGTTTGGGTATTTCGACCGGACAAATCGGTCTGGAAATTCGCACAGCACTTTATGGTAAAGAAATTTCGAAGCTGAAACAAGACGAGGATGAATATCCGATCATGCTTCGCTATGAAAAAGTCACCCGCGATAACATCGACGCGTTGGTGAATCTGCTGATTACATACCGCGATATGAACTCCGGACAGTTACGCAGCATTCCGCTGTCGACAGTGGCAAAAATTGAATATACCACTTCGTATGCAGGAATCAAACGTTTGGATCAGGAACGGGTAATTACCGTTTATTCGAATGTACTTTCAGGATATTCGGCCAACGATATTGTTCCGGTGATCAAACGTGAAGCCAGAAAATTTGCTCTTCATCAAGGGACTGCTATCAAATTAACCGGAGAGCAGGAAGATCAGCAGGAAACAGCTACTTTCCTGATGAAAGCCATGGTTATCGCATTGGGGGCAATCTTCTTTATCCTGATTACACAGTTCGGATCGGTTAGCAAATCACTGATTATTTTAAGTGAAGTTATTTTCAGTATCATCGGAGTTCTGCTTGGAGTGATGATCTTCAACATGGATTTGGTGATCATGATGACTGGTCTTGGAGTTGTGGCATTGGGAGGTATTGTCGTCCGAAACGGAATATTGATCGTCGAGTTTATCGACTCCAAGAAAGCCGAAGGAATGCCAACCCGCCGGGCAATTATCGAAGGTGGAAAAACCCGTATGACACCTGTAATTCTGACTGCGACTGCAACCATGCTTGGTTTAGTTCCGTTGGCCGTTGGAATGAACATCAATTTCACTACCATGTTTACCGAACTGAATCCGCATATTTATTTTGGTGGAGATAATGTCGCTTTCTGGGGACCTTTGGCCTGGTCAATCATCTTCGGATTGAGTTTCGCGACCTTCCTTACGCTGATGTTTGTTCCGGCTTTATACGAACTCGATTATACCATAAAATTAAAAATGGCGAAACGTAAAAACCTGAAAAGGATCAAAAAATTGAATCAATAGAAAATTGAAATACCAGAAATTGAAACAGGCTGAGTTCGCAAGAATTCAGCCTGTTTTGTTTTGTGGGTGTCGCGGTTTTTAACCGCGATTAATGAAAACTGAGATTAAAAATCTCAGCACCAGTTTTTATTTCTTCTCTTTTGGCCGGTACAATCCTTCGTGGGTTTCCCGGATGAGATCGATCAATGGAATATTTTTAGGACAGCGGCTCAGGTCAACCATTTTTAAACTTTCCTCAGTTGGAAAATTGCCCGGAAACCAATGGTCTTTTTCCTGAAACATGTTGTAGCGGTAGAGTCCGAAGTTTTTCATATCGTAACATTTCCAGAGTGTACGGAACCGCAGAATTTCAGGAATATTCAAACCAGACCGGTCGTTTTCCATGCAGTATGCATCAAAATCGGCATATGGGACGAGTAGTTTTTGATCATCGAGCAATTGCCTGATTTTGGTATCTTCAGGAGAAAGTGGTGCCGAAGCCGGAAAAATACCGTTGAGCTGGTCGAATTGCGCTGTTACCGGAAGTCCGAATGTCAGCGTATGAATCGCCGGGTGGCTCAGGCAAAACCGTGCATTAAACTGAATGGGGTGAAGCGGTGCTGTTAATTCCATCAGTTTTTGCGGTGCTTTTGAAAGTTGACCTCCTTTGTCGTTTGGCGAAATAATAAATACGCCCATATCTTTTGTCTCAGCCAAATCGATGGCTGCTTTGTTTCGCTGGAAAAAATAATAATAGTGCAGGTTTACAAAGTCAAACAGATCGGTTTCAATGGCTTTGATAATCACTTCAAGGGGTGCATGAGTACTGAATCCAACGTGTTTGATGATTCCTTCTTCTTTTAATTTCAGTAACTCCTCAACGGGACCACCTTTCGCGCAGGCCTTTTCGAGCAAGTCAAGGGTGTTGATTCCATGCCAGGCATAAAAATCCAAATAGTCGGTTTTCAGCGCTTTTAGCTGGTTGAAAACCATTTTCCGGGTTTCTTCGGCTGTTTTCGGATTTCCCTTGGTCATCAAAAAGTACGATTCGCGTTTTATTTTCAGTTCATCGTTTAAAACAAGTCCGTAGGCATGTTCGCTCTTGGTATACCCCCAGGCTGTTTCGATTAAATTGATGCCTTGTGCCAGAGCTTTTTCAACCGTGTCGCGGCACTGATCCAGTGTTTCCTGAGGAATCACTTCCCGGGGTTCCTCTCCGCTTCGTTTAAAGCGCATACCTCCCAGGGTAATCACACTCACCATTTTATTGGTTTTGCCAAACCGGCGGTATTCCATTTTGGGGCGGTATAACGATAAATTTTTGAAATCCATAGTTGATATTTGATAATTGTTGTTGAAATTGATTAAATTAAACCTTCCCGTTCCAATGTAACTGTAATTTTTCCAGGTTCTGATGTTCCGTTTTTACCAATTACACATTCCTTAAAATCAGATTTCCGGTTGATTCAAAAAAGCTTCAGCCACAATAAAATCGATTGGATTGGTAATTTTGATGTTTTCACGATTTCCTTCAACCAGGTGAATGGGAAAACCTGCTTTTTCGCATACCGAAGCATCGTCGGAAAAGCCCGGATCGAAAGATTGCAGATAAGCTGCATGTATTTGTTCGCTCCGGAAAGTTTGCGGCGTCTGAACACTGAAATAAAGACTCCGGTCCACTGCAATGTTTTGATCACCGTCCTGTTTTCGCAGCGATTCGTTTACCGGAAGAACCGGAATCGCATTTCCGCATTTCCGGGCTGTTTCGAAGCATCTTTCAATCGTTTCTGTACTGACTAATGGTCTGACTCCGTCGTGAATAAAAACGATTCCTTCGCTGTCAATCAGCTTCAATCCGTTTTGGACTGAATGGAACCTGTTTTCTCCTCCGGGAATAACCCGGTGAGGCAATGAAAACGAATGTTTCAGGCATAATTCTTCCCAAAAATCCTGCTGTGCTTCAGGAAGCACAAGAATCAAGTCACAATCCGGATCATAAGTATAAAAAATCCTGATGGTATGCATCAGCAAAGGTTTTCCGTACAGTTCCAGAAACTGCTTGGGAATATCAGCACCCATCCGGATTCCTGATCCTCCGGCAACAATTAGGACAAACTTTTTCATAGCTATAAACGTTCATAGCAAAAGTACAATTTCAAAGCAAATTCAACTGTTTTTTACCTGTGATTTAAAAAACAGGTAAAGTTTTGCATTGCAAATTCAGGAAAGATGTAAATTGAGCCTTACAGAATGTTTAAAATCTAATCCACATGAAGCAAGTACTAAATTTTTTATCCGGACTTAAGAAAAATAACAACAAGGAATGGTTTGATGAAAATCGGGAATGGTACCAGGAAAGTCGCAAAAAGGTTTTTTTCCTGACTGAGCTGATCAATCAGGAAATCGCCAGATTTGATCCTGAAATTGGTATTCTGGATCCTAAAAATTGTGTATTCCGTATTTTTCGTGATGTTCGTTTTTCGAACGATAAAACTCCATACAAGATCAATATGGGAAGTTTTATAGCAAAAGGTGGCCGGAAAAGTATCAGTGCCGGATACTACCTGCATTTGGAACCTGGTGGTTCTTTTGTCGGAGGTGGTTCATACTGCCCGCCTGCCGATGCCCTGAAAGCCATCCGGACCGAAATATTCGATCACCCGGATGAGTTTAAAAAACTAATTTTCAGTAATTCTTTCAAGTCAACTTATCCAACGATGTACGATGACAAACTAAAAACTGCTCCAAAAGGTTTTCCGAAGGATTTTCCGGATATCGATCTGCTAAAATATAAATCATTCGCATTTACTTCGATGCTGGATGATGAGGTGGTAACCGGCGATGATTTTGTCGTAAAAGTTGTAGGTGCGTTAAAAGAATTATACCCGGTAAACCGGTTTTTGAATTCCACGCTGGATAAATGGCTGTAATTTCCTTCAATAAAATTGTCGTTTCATCGGGTAAAAATGGGGTATTCGTGTAAAATATCGACCATTTCGAAATAAAGTTTGAATTTCAGGGTAACTTATTGCTAAAAAATGAATTAATTAGTATGACGAATAAGTTCGCTTATTCTTTCATCCACCAATTCTATAACGAAGAAAAGCCAGACGCTTCCCGACTGGCTTTTTTGTGCTGAAAACTCTGTGATTATGTAAAAAATAATTCAGAGGATATATTTATAAATGACCTGTTAACTGAAAACTAGGTGTATAAATAACGTTTAATGTTTCGTTTCGGTGTTTTTTCGAATTCCTGGTCGACTAAAATAATTGAACTGAGTTGAGCATATTTTGGCAATTCCCTGTTCACCTGTTTGCAGTTGTGGATCATGATATCATCCAGATGGTTTTTTCTCGTTTTTTCGGCTTCAATCCGCTCAGGATCCGGAAATACAAATGCGATCAGCTTACCTTCCCTTTCAGTAATTACACATTCCAGAACATAGGGTTGGTTGTTCAGTTTCGCTTCCATTTCCTCCGGATAAATATTCTGGCCTGATGGCCCGAGCAACATATTTTTGCACCGGCCCCTGATGTAGATAAAATTATCAGGATCAATAACTCCAAGGTCGCCGGTATGCAGCCAGCCTTCACTGTCAATGGCTTCAGAGCTGGCCTTTTCGTTTTTATAATAGCCAAGCATGTTGTTGGTACCTTTCACGAGTATTTCGCCAACTTCATTGTACGGATCATTCGAATCGATACGCACTTCCATACGGTCGACCAATCTGCCGGCTGACGATGGCCTGAAGCTTGTCCAGGTTTCATATGAAATCAATGGGCCACACTCCGTCATTCCGTAGCCAATGGTGAACGGGAATTTAATTTTACGGAAAAAAGCTTCCACCTCGTGGTTAAGCGGTGCACCTCCTATCACGATTTCGTGGAAACAGCCGCCGAATGTTTCGACCAGGCTGGCACGAACTTTTTTAAACAACAGAAGTTGAATTCCAGGGACTTTCAGTAAAAATTTCACGATTGGTTTTTCGAGCGCCGGTAAAATCCGCTTTTTGTATATCTTCTCAATCACCAGGGGAACCGACAGGATCAGATTGGGTTTCACTTCCTGAAATGCTTTGATGATTAATTGAGGGGTTGGAGCTTTTGAAAGGAAAGTGACATGACAACCTACTGATACAGGGAATAAAAATTCGAATAACAAGCCAAATACATGAGCCATAGGCAGGAAGGAAACTATCCGGTCGCCTGCTTTTAAGGGCATGTGATCCTGCGCATAGACAATATTCGATAACAAACTTCGGGCAGGAATCATGACCCCTTTGGTGAACCCGGAAGTTCCGCTGGTGTATGAAATAATACTGAGATCTTCATCCTGATAGTCGTCGAGTTCGAAATTCTCCGGATTCGAAGTTCCTGCGTATTCTGCGCTGAAACATTTCTCCCATCGTTCTTTTTCTTCCTGGCGGATAAACGACAAGGCTGAAAAGTCAGTCAGGCTGATTATACCTGTAACGGCCTGAAGTTTTTCACGGTTCAGTTTTTCGAATAAATTTTCAGCTGCAAACAGAAATACCGACTCGGAATGATTCAGAATATGAGTAATATCTTCCGGATTAAAATCAGGTAAAATGGGAACTGAAACGGCTCCGTATCCTGAAACGGCTAAAAAAGCAATAGCCCAATTGGAAGAATTTCGTCCAAGAAGAGCAATTTTGTCGCCTCTGCGGAGTCCACTCTCGCGAAAGTAACAATGAATCTGCCTGATTTGCTGTGCAGCTTCTCCATAGAGACAGGTGGAACCCTGAAAGTCAGAAAATGCCGGTTTCAGCCAGTTTTCCCGAAATGTCCGGGCATACAATTCAATGAGTTTATCTCGATTCATAGGGTATAGGTTACGGGTTCCAGGGTTCAGGGTTCAGGTTTCAAGTTTCAAGTTTCAGGTTACGGGTTCCAGATTTCAAGTTTCAAGTTTCAAGTTCCAGGTTTCAGGTTTCAAGTTCCATGTTTCAAGTTTCAGGTTCCAGGTTTTAGGTTGCGGGTTACGGGTTTCGTTAAAGAAATACGCTGATTATAAATCGTTTAAACGATAGTGACGTGTGACAATTGGCGATTAAAGACCTCTTCCTTACACTTTGCCGGCAATGCGCATGATTCTTGTCACGGCATCGTCAACCTGTTCGATGGTAGTCATTCCGATGGTCATACAGTCCACATTTTTGCTTCCCATAGAATACTGAAGTGATTGATCCCGTCGACTTTCTTCCACCATCTTGCCTTCGCCAAATATTTTCATTCCGATGACGCCTTTGCCGCTGTCATGGGCTTTTTTCAGAACAGCCATTACCTCGTCGGGACTGGCATCCATGATGAGACCTTCAGGATTGATCCGGGCCAGAATTACATCAACCCAGGGATCTTCCGCAGCAATTTTCAAGGCTTCGAAACTGTGGCACGAAAGTCCGACTTTTTTCACGATGCCTTTTTGTTTGGCTTCTGAAAGTGCCTCAATGTATGGTTTCTTTACTTCCTGCCATTTCCCGTCTGTCATACAGTGCAACAGCAGAAGATCGAAATAGTCAGATCCGGTTTCTTTTCTGAAGCGGTCGATCGTTTTGGAGGGGTCATCCTGATTCCATTTTTCGGGCCGGGTCCATATTTTGGAAAGTAGGGTAGCTTTTTCGCGGGGAACAACCTTCAGTATTTCTTTTACATTTTGATGTGAACCATACAGGTCGGCTGCATCATAAAAAGTAACTCCCCTTTCATGCGCATAGCGGGCTATTTTCAGCCAGTTTTCAACACCCATCCGGGTCATATCGGAAGACTGGTTTCCGCCATGGGTACCTGTTCCAAGTGCCAGCCGGGGTACTACAAGTCCCGTTTTACCCAGTTTTACCCGATCAATCAGCGTTTTTTCTGAACCGGCGTAAACAACATTTGCAAAGCCGGTTGATATAGCTGCGGCACCTACAAGACCTGCCTGTAGAAATTGCCTTCTCGAAAACTCTTTCATATCCGATTGTTTAAATTAGTCCTTCAAATGATCATTTTTTACAACAAAAGCATTCAGGGAATTACCCTGACCCCTGAACTTTAGGAGGGATGAAGATAAGAAAATATTCTTTTGATCTGAATTTCCAATTTCTAAAGAACTGGATTTCAATCCGCATATATTTGTTAAAAAAATGTTGGTAACAAAATGTTGTGTAAATATTAAATAAAGGATCAGCTATAGTATTTTAACTATTTTTGGGAATCATTTAAATATTCAACTTAAAGATGAGATTATGAAGAAATTGGTACTTATTTTATTTGTTGGTTTACTTGCCACGGGTGCATTTAGCCAGAATGTGCAATTGCATTACGACATGGGGAAAGATCGTGGTTACCTGACCAGTACAGTTGAAATGTTCAGGCCGGACAAAACCGGTAACACGTTCTTTTTTATCGACATGGATTATGGAGTTGGAGATGTTGAGGGAGTTTCTCTGGCTTATTTTGAAATTGCACGTTGCTTTAAATTAGGTAAGTCGCCTTTTAGCTGGCATGCTGAATACAATGGTGGTTTCGGACAATTTAAAGCTACACCTTTCAATGGTGCATATACAATCAACAATGCCTGGTTAACCGGTATCGATTATTCGTGGAATGCCGCTGATTTTTCAAGAGGGTTTTCATTAAAAGCTCTTTATAAGAATATTGCCAATACAATGGATGACCAGCCAAACAGTTTCCAGGTGACTGCTGTCTGGTACCTGAATTTTGCCAAAGGTAAAATGTCGTTTACCGGTTTTGCCGACCTCTGGAGAGAAAAGACCGGTTTTGGAACCATGGTATTCTTAGCTGAACCGCAATTGTGGTACAATTTCAATAAAAATTTTGCCGTTGGTAGCGAAGTTGAATTAAGCAACAATTTTGGCGGTCATGACGGATTTATGGTCAATCCAACCTGTGCCGTGAAATATACCTTCTAATCTAAAGAACTATGGAATTTATAAACCGATTTTTTAAACTTCAGGAGAATAAAACGACTGTACGCACCGAGATCCTGGCCGGAATAACCACTTTTATGACCATGGCCTATATTCTGGCCGTCAATCCTGATATTCTGAGCGCTACCGGAATGGATAAAGGCGCCGTTTTTACAGCCACCGTGCTGGCATCCCTAATTGCTACCCTGGTAATGGCTCTTTATGCCAAATTACCCTTTGCTCTTGCTCCCGGCATGGGATTGAATGCTTTTTTTGCTTTTACCGTAGTGCTCGGAATGGGCCACTCGTGGCAATTTGCCCTGACTGCTGTTTTCCTTGAAGGTTTGGTGTTTATCGCATTAACTGCATTCAATATCAGGGAGATGATTGTCAATTCAATCCCGAACAACATGAAACACGCGATTTCTGTTGGTATCGGACTGTTCATTGCTTTTATCGGATTAAAAAATGCCGGTATCATTGTCAGCAGTCCTGCAACTTTTGTTACACTGGGCGATCTTACGAACGTAACCGACAATGCCGGTGCACTCGTTGCACTTCTGGGTCTTGTGATTACCGGCGCTTTACTGGCCTTACGCGTGAAAGGAGCATTATTGATCGGTATCCTGTTGGGTACAGTGATTGGATTGCCTTTTGGCGTTACCAAACTGCCTTCTGCTATGGAAGTATTGCCTCCGTCAATCAGCCCGATATTTATGAAATTCGAATGGGGCCAGATTATGACCCTGGACATGCTGGTCGTGGTATTTACCTTCCTGTTCGTTGATATGTTTGATACCGTTGGTACCTTAATCGGTGTTTCTTCGAAAGCCAACATGCTCGATAAAAATGGAAATGTTCCGCGCGTGAAGCAGGCTTTAATGGCCGATGCAATCGGTACAACCTGCGGTGCCATGCTTGGAACTTCAACAGTTACAACCTATGTTGAAAGTGCTGCCGGAGTTTCAGAAGGCGGACGTACAGGTTTGACCTCACTGACAGTTGCCGTATTATTTTTCTTTGCACTGTTCCTTTCACCCATTTTCCTGATGATTCCGGGAGCTGCAACTGCACCTGCATTGATTTTGGTCGGCGCAATGATGATGACCCCAATCAAAAATATTGATTTTGATGATTATACGGAATCAATTCCCGTTTTTCTGACTATCATCATGATGCCGCTGACATACTCTATTTCCGAGGGCATTTTGTTTGGTGTGCTATCGTATGTTATACTGAAATTGCTGACTGGAAAATTCAAGGATATTTCGATCGTTACAGCTGTTCTGGCCGTATTGTTCCTGCTGAAATTTCTGATGTAGGTTGGCGTGGAAAGCATAAAAAAAGAGGCCGTCTCAAAACAAAATTGAGACGGTCTTTCTTTTTTTGCGCTTTGAAGATTTTAAACATCCACCTATGCGAATGGATGAAAAGTCAATACAACAAGATGCCATTCGCAGATTTTCAAACTCATGAAAAAAAGAGGCTGAACTCTTTGAAAGCAGACTCCTGTTTGTCTATTCCCGGTATTTTTGAAAAAGCGTACTTACAATATGACCTCCAAAGCCGAACGAATTGTTCAGGGCCGCGTTAACCGGTTGCTGACAGAGTGTCTGTTCAATCCGCATAAGCGAATCAATGGCAGCATCGCGGTTTTGAAGGTTGATGGTAGGTGGAATCATGTTGTTTTTAACCGCAAGGACACAACACATGGCTTCAATGGCTCCGGCTGCACCAAGCAAATGACCTGTCATTGATTTGGTGCCGCCTACTGCTACTTTGGACAGACAAGAGTCGAAAACAACCGCAATGGCGCGTGTTTCACTGATGTCGCCAACCGGTGTTGAAGTGGCGTGGGCATTGATGTAATCGATGTTTTCCGGCTGCAATCCGGCTTCACGTATGGCTTCGGTCATGGCCACCTGTGCGCCAAGTCCTTCCGGATGTGATCCGGTAATATGATAGGCATCCGAAGCAAGACCGTAACCTGTCATTTCAGCGTAAATTTTTGCTCCCCGTTGTCTGGCGTGTTCCAGTTCTTCGAGCATCAGAACTCCGGCACCTTCACCCATTACGAATCCATCACGTGTTTCATCAAAAGGTCGCGAGGCCGATTCCGGCGTGTCGTTTCGTTCCGAAAGTGCTCTAATCACGCTAAACCCGCCTATCGATGATAAAATTATAGGAGCTTCCGAACCACCGGCAAGCATGACATCGGCTTTTCCCATTTTGATCAGGTTGTATGAATCGGTCAGTGCATGATTGGATGATGAACAGGCTGAAACCGTAGCATAACTGGCTCCATGCAAGCCGAACCTGATTGAAATCTGGCCGGAAGCAATGCTGGGAATCATTTTCGTGATGAAAAAAGGACTTACTCTACCTTTGGATTCCGGCGAAAAAAACTCCCGCATTTCATTTTCAAAAGATCCGACTCCGCCAATTCCGGAGGCCCAGATTACACCGCAACGGTAGCGGTTTTCGTTATCCAGGTCGAGCGCTGAATCGATGATGCATTGGTGGGTTGCAGCCAGCGCATATTGTGTAAATAAATCAATTTTCCGGACTTCGGCTTTCTCCATGTAAACCAGCGGATCAAAGTTTTTCACTTCGCATGCAAACCGTGTTTTTAAGGTCGAAGCATCAAACCGGGTGATGGGTACAGCCCCACTTTTTCCCTGAAGCAGGGAATCCCAGTATTCCGAAACCGTATTTCCAAGTGGAGTAATAGCTCCAAGTCCTGTTATTACTACTCGTTTCATATTCGTCAGTTTTAGGGTTTTTACTGCTTCTTATCCTGAATTGCAATTTCTACTCAAAGGAATGATGATCATTCAAGATATTGATATTCGTTACCAGTGAGTTCAAATATGCTCGCTAAAATGGAAAATCAAAAACTTTAAGCTGATGAATGTATGAGTTGCTTTAAGCAGTTTATGTCTGCCTAAATGTAATTGAATATTCGGTAAAATTTACTAAAGCTTATACCTGTTTGTAATTTGTTTCATAGCTTTATCATGGGTGATAGTTTTAGCCTGATCTGCCTCTAAAATACTTTCTTCCAATTCTGCTTTTAAGCTAATATTAATCATATCCGCCCAATCATGTCTACTGCAATATTAACGATTAAACTTCATTGTTATTCCTACTCAACGGATAATATTATATCCCTGTCTTTGGTTCTACCTGGCTTCGCCCAGGCATAGGTTGCTTACTGAACAAGTTTAAAAACATTGAATACCGATTGGAAAAGTGTAATCCGCCTACTGGCAGGAACACTTCTACTCAGCATTATACCAAGGGTAACCGGAAACGCAAACCCTGTTGCAGAATTTGGCTCGCAATAAACAGTATCGAAATTCATTTGCCCATGCATGATTTTTTATGCTATTTTTATAGCATGAAATTTTCACGTAAAAAGTTGTACACATGGAAAATACAATGTTAATACAATTGACCAACCAGAAAGCTGCAGGACTTTTGCATGAGTTGGAAGTACTTCATCTGATTAAGGTTTTAAAAGAAAATATTGACCCAGTCAAAACTCAATTGTCGGACAAATACAAAGGCTTTATCAGCAAGGAGGACGGGCAACAACTTAACGAACATATCAAACAAATGCGCAGCGAATGGAACAGTATTTAATTGACACTAATGTAGTTTCTGATTATTTTTCGGCTTCGCTTCCTGCAAATGGGTTAAAGTTATTAGATTCAGTTGTTGATGCTGTACCTAGTCCTTTCAGTTATTACACAAATAGAATTGCTCTGCTGGAAAACAGATGCTGTTAAAGAGCAAAGGGTAAAAGATTTTATTGCCGATAGCATTGTTCTTGATATTATTCCTGTTGCAATTCTGCTTTGTGTTGATATCCGCCGGAACAAGAAAGTTAAAACCCCTGATGCCATTATTGCTGCCACCGCTTTAGCACATGGCTATACGCTTATTACCAACAATGAAAAGGACTTTTACAATATTGAAGGGCTAAAAATAATCAATCCGTATGAGGTTTAGCTAAAGGCCTCAATTAAAGGAATATGCATTTGGGAATGTTACGAAATAAATGAAATGCGGTGATACCCCTGCTCTTCCTAATTTGCAACCATTTTACTCAAAACGGCTCATGCAGATTTGCATATCCGAATAAGCAAGGTATAAAGTTCAATTATACAGCACTGCCCCTAGTTTGCAACAAGGGTTAAGTGGTTCTGAGTTTTTAACTCACTATCACTATTTGATATACCGCTAATCGATTATGAACCTGTAATATATTTCAGATAGTAAAGGACAAACAACAGGCGTATTCATTCCGATTAATGAATGGAACGACCTTAAAAGCAAATACAAGGATATTGAGCAGGAAGATATTGACATTCCAGAATGGCACAAAGATTTGGTAAGAAAACGACTCGACGATTACAAGAAAAATCCTGATTCTGCGTTGGATTTTGATTCTGCTCTGGACGATATTGAAAAAGAGTTGTAATGTATAAAGCTATAATCCTTCCTCCTGCAAAAGAAGATATTCGGGAAGCTGCCCTGTGGTACAATAAGCGACAGAATGGACTTGGCAAAAGGTTTACGACAGAACTCCGAGAAAAAGTCAGTTTCATCCAGCAAAACCCTAAAGCTTCAAATGTCCGTTACGTTGGTGTAAGAACTGCCGTTTTAAACGTGTTGATACTTCTGATTTGCTAACTTTTGGTTACCCTGTTTTTCGTTTAAACAACCAATAACCCCACGTTTACGCTATCGCTCAAACGGGGGGCAGTGTGGTAGTTTGCTGATATATGCGGATTTCGATTTTGAAGTTTTCATAACCTGCATCCAGGTCGTCACGCTTTTTAGTTCCACGTTCTCCGTAGTTTCTATCTTTGAACTGTTCAAGTGTTGTGATGTTACTTTTTTTCGTTTTCATAATCTTGCTTTATTTTAAGTGCTTTATCAATTTCTTGTTTTGGTGTTTTCTGTGTCTTCTTCTGAAATCCATTTGTTAAAACGACTAATTGTCCTTCGTCGAAAAAACAGAAAATGCGAAAAATGTCTGAACCTTGTTGCACTCGTATTTCAAAAAGTCCTTCTGTGTTCTCAATGTGTTTAAGGTAATTCTCCGGAACTCTCTGAAGGTCTTCTATCACTTTTTGAAAAGGTGAAGGTTAAAAAATAAACAGAATTTTGGTCGTTGTTGAAATAATTACCTGTTCCTGCAAAAAGTAAAATCCAGCAGGAATAGGATCTGGTAACCACAAAAGGACACGAAGTTTTCACAAAGAACATTAGTGTAAGCCCCCTACGTCGAACTCAGGGAGCAGGAAAGGCTGCTATATACGTAACTCCCGATTGCGAAAAACCATCTGTTGTTACCTGAAGGGCATTTCCATTTCTATCAGATCAATTTATTTCAAGAACCTGACAAATTAAAGATAATTCGTGCTCTTACAGTCAGGCCTGATTGAGAAGGAAGTTCTCTGATTGCTTCCGGATTAGTGACCAGACTGTGCGTAGCATAAAAGACAGGCCCTCCGGAAACAGAAAAAGAAAACCTTGAATTTTTGGGTGACATATTCAGGGAAGGTCCAACCAGTAATTTTGCACCTCCTTCAGCTTCATTTTCATCCCAAAAACCTTCCAAATCTTCGCCAACGGCTTCCATTCCTCCATATAAGTTGCCGAACAAGCGGTAATGGAAACCAAGGCTGGTAATGACATCAATTTCATCCCGGTTTTCGGCTAAGGCTTTTTCAAAAAGGATATTGCCGCCAGCCTTCCATCGAGGGGCATCATAGGATGCGGTAATCCGGCTTAAAAGTGATTTCACATTGCTGTAATCTCTTCTTACTCCAACCCCCACACCTAAACGCAGTCCCAGCATTTTCCTGCCACCGATAAAATTACGGATGATCTCGGCTTGCTGGGCACTGGCGACCTGTTCCTGGCCAGGAAATCCGAAAGAAGCATTGGCATATAAAGTAAACCTTTTCCCCAGGTATCCCTTAACAGCTAACTGCTGACCAATTCCGTCATATCCAAACGGACCTGATACTTTTTCACCATAACTTCCGGAATAATCCATACTCCAGCTTAAATCTTACGGAGTTAATGTGCTTACTGAAAACAGAAATGGTTCAGGCGTCCTTTTTGTGGTCGTGAAATTTTCAACTTCCGGCATTTGCGCGAATACAGTGATTCCCATCAATCCGGTAATCAGAAACGTAAATAATTTCTTTTTCATAAAAGTCTGAATAATTTTGAATCCAATTTATTTTCCAGGTTACGGTACACCGTTTTTCACACCAGTTGAAACTCCGAAATTCACCTTATACCTCTAACCAATTTGAACATCCCTACCTTTTTACTATATCTCCTATCTGCGTCACAGAAGCAAAGCCAATAACCCCTCGTTAACGCTATCGCTCAAACGAGGGGCAGTGTGGGTTTTCGGCAATATTTAAATTTTCCGAAGCTTTCATATCGTTTTTCGTGATTTCAAAAATATTCAGGATTTCTTTTTGAGCCTGATTTTTGGCATCGGTAAAAGGCATTCCGCTTTTCATCAGGTATTCTACCCTTGGTTTTTCCAAATGCGTCAAAACATTAACGTCTATATCACTCTTTCCTGAAATATCAACAAGAGCATTTAAGGTAATCATACGAAACAGGCAAGAAAACCCGAAAAAATACTAATGAATCTCCGGCTGCAAGGGGGTAGGCTTAGTCCAGATTATCCAAAAATTGAAGCATTTCGATTACCTTGGAAATTAATTCTGATAGAAAACAGAAGATGGTTACCCATACGATTCGTCATAGAGCCAAAAAAGCTCCTCGTTTCCGAAGAGCTTTTTTTATACATTATCAAAGGATCAAATCCTTATTTTTTCTTCTTGTTCAGAAAATAGAAAGCACCGCCGCCAATAACTACAATACCGCCAATAATGCCATAAGTCCAGCCGTTTGAAGATTCTTCCGTAGCTTCTTCTTCATAGAAAACAGGATCCATGTTGTCGATTGAAATGGTATCTGTTGGTTCTTCTATAACCATCTGGGTTGAATCGTCACCCTGGGCAAAAGTTGAAACGGGTCCGCCAATAAACATTGCGCCTAATAAGGCAAAAAAGATTAATTTTTTCATGGTATCAAATTTTATTAAAAATTATATTATCGTATTTTATTGATCAGTTCATCGTATTTAAGGGCAATCCGGGGCTCCGTTTTTCGGTATGTATCAGCCAGGATTTGAAGCGCCGGTTTATACTGTGGATTTATTCTCAAACAATCCCGAAGAATTTTACGTGCCTGGCTTAGGTTGGTTACACGGTAAACTTCTGCCAGTTTCGTATACGCCTGAAAATATTTCCGGTTTGACTCAATTGCTTTTTTATAGTAACCGGCAGCTATTTCAGGTTTATTCCTTTTCAGGGCCAAATCGCCGGATAATACAAGCGCCTGTTCGTAATCCGGATTAATTTCGAGACACTTTTGAAGCAACCGTTCCCCTTCCCCGTTTTTATCCTGACCAATTAACGATTCCGCAAATTTATAACAGATCAGTTCATTTTGGGGATCTTTCGCCAAAGCTTTTTCAAATAACAACGCAGATTTAATGTAATCACCCTTTTGGAGCTCGGCTGTACCCAGAAAATCATCTTTGGTAACACGCTCAACGACTGCACAAATTGGGATTCCGTCGGCAAAGATAGTATGAATGGTATGGATTGGTGGCCAGATTTTATTTTTTAACTGGTAAGGTGAAATGTAGCTGTTGGCAACAATGGCGTAGTCCCAGTTGTAGTCACTGCGCTTCTGCCATGGGAAATAAACGAATTTTACAGCTTTATTTTTCCTGAAATACCATTGACTGGGGAAATTGCCGCCAACAATAATCTGAGCGGAATCCGGCTTTTTTTTCAGGTATTCCTGAAGCCATTCCGCACCACCGCGCATGCTGTGGTAATAATAGTCGGTTTCATAATTGCCGTAGGCTCCGTTGAGTCCACCGGTAAATTGATTGTAGTACAGGTAATAATACGGATGATTGGCAATCATAAATTTCAAGGGATGAATAGCCAGCGCCAAAAGCATGCCCAGGCCTGTGATGCGAATGATCTTTTGGCTAAAACGCTGTAAAAAGGCATGAATCCCGAGCGCCGAAATCAGAATTATTCCGGGATAAACAAACAGGAAATGACGCCAGGCACCGTAAAGGTTCGACTTTTTCAGGATTACAAAAACGATGGGAAAAATAATGGTGAACCCCAGCAACAGCAATTGCATGTTTTGATTGCGGGTGTAATTTTTCCGGGCATTCAGGAAAAAGGCTATTACTCCTGAAAATACAATAAAGGGTATGGTAATGGCCATGTATTTGGGCAGATAATACCAGGGATGAAAGTCGGACCAATCGAACCGGCCTTCGAAAATTTGCCGGACGGTGGTTGGAAAATGGGTCATGACCTGATACGATTTCCAGGTATTCAGCAATGGATTTTGCAGTGCATAGGGCCAGGTTGTCAAAGCCAGGAGATAACCAACCACTGAAATCCCGGATATCAGGATCAGTTGTTTTTTCAGAACCTGCTGATTCAATTTTTTATCAGCCATCCAGTCCATCCCGGTTTTCAGGAACATGAAAAAGCCCAGGTAAAACACCACCAGGATACCTCCAATACGAATTCCGATCGACAGCGCTATGCTTAAAGTCAACAGCAATATGATATTCCGGGAAACTTTTCCATCCTGAAAAACAAGCTTAAGCGAAAAATAAATGCTTGAAATGTAGGCCAGTGCAAAAGGGATGTCTTTCAGGTTGTTCTGGGCATGGCCTAAAAAAACCGGGGACAAGGCAAACAGGATTAAAACCACGATTGCAGCTCCGTAACCTGAAATAGAAGCGGCGAACAAGGCGGTCACCAGAATGGCCAGCCATCCGGACAAACTGCTCATCAGGTGCCTGAAACTGTAAATGTCTTCGATTCCGAATACGTGTATCAGAACGGTAACCAGGTTATCAAATAGTTGTCCGTAATATTGGAGGTGAGTTTTTGGGGTATCGAGTGATGACTGATCTTTTCCCATGGCGCTGAAATAATCGTACACCATTTCAGATTGTTTGTAATGCACCTCTTCGTCGCCCGAGATGCCTGCATCACGGCTGATCGATAACATAGCAGCCAGCAGGATGGTTGCCAGCAAAACAAAAATTATCTTCAGATTTTTTTCAGTCATTCTTGGTTTCGGCATCATAAAACTTCTTCACCAGGTAGATGGGCCTGTTTTGTGATTCTTTGTATATGCGGTATACATATTCGCCTATTACACCCAGAAAAATCAGCTGAATAGACCCCAGGAAATAGATGCTCAACACAGTAGAAGACCAGCCAATGACTGCAAAACCAAAGATTTTGGCAATCAGTACATAAATTCCGGCAAAAAGGAAAACAATGGTTCCAAGGATTCCTAAAAACAGGCAGACCTTGATCGGGAATTTGGAGAATGAAAAGATGGCATCAGCGCCCAAAACGATTAGTTTCCCCAGTGTCATTTTGGGTTCACCTTCCAAACGGGCTTCACGCACATATTCTACATAACCCTGCCTGAATCCGATAAACGCCCTGAGTCCGGGCAGGTAACGGATCGATTCTTTCATTTGCACCAGGGCATTCACCGCTGCACGGTTCATCATGGAGAAGTTACCTGAATTTTCCATTTCGTCGAATCCGGCCACCTTTTTAAAGAATGCATGGAACAGATTGGTTGCCAGGCGAAGTCGTTTTCCCTTACGATCAGTACGTTTACCAATTACAATATCAAAGCCTTCTTCATTTATTTTACGGTACATTTCAACCAGCAATTCAGGTGGGTCCTGAAGATCGCCATCCATCATAGCCACATAATTTCCCCGCGCCATTTCAAGTCCGGCAGTAAAAGCTGCCTGATGTCCGAAATTCTTCGACAAATCGATAATCTTGATTTCTGGATTTTGTTTACGGACTTCAATCAGTTTTTGAAGCGTTGAATCCGTACTTCCGTCATTTATAAATAAAATTTCATAGTTTGACGTGAACGATTCAATTGCCTGTACTGAGCGTGAAGTCAGTTCATCAATCATACCTTCTTCGTTATATACGGGAATTATCAGTGAAAGCATACGTGTGTTTATTTGGGCAATTCTCTGTTTAATCCGGAATTCCTTGAAAACAGGGTTAATAATGGCCTAAAGATAAAGATTTTCAGTTTCCAAATACTATTTTCAGTCACTGATGGCCCAAATTGCCTGGATATTAAAAACACTGCCAGTTCAGGAAATGATTATTTCCGTCGCTGGCAGTTCTTAGTTGGTTTAAACAAGTATCCCAGGGTTGAGGATGAAAAGTAAAATGATCAATTTTTCGTATACCCAGTATGTTGATTAGATGGTTGGTATTTTCCAGGGTGCCCGGAAGGATCTCATCAGCATTTTGCTGGCTTCAGCATTGTTGAGTATGACTTCTTTTTCCGGATCCCAATGAATGGTTTGTTTGGTAGTCATGGCAATTTCGCCAAGCAAGCCAACCGAAATTGAACGATGTGCAACTTCAGCCGGAGCAATTGTTTCTTTACGGCTGCGGATACATTCCAGGAAATTGCCGAAATGATCATCACTTTTGTATAAGGCTTTTTTAATTGATCCCGGTTCTTCTGAAAGCAGTTCCGGTTTTGAGGCTGTAATTTTATCGCCACGGTCTACATGAATCCAGCCGTTTTCACCATACCAGGTCACTCCCATTCCCATGGGTAAACGGGCTGCATTGGCGACACGGATTACCACTCCGCTTTTGTATTTGCAATTGAAATCATACGCTGTGGGTACATTATACAACTCATTTGGTCCGGGATAAACGCCTTCGCCTGATACCTCAACCGGTCCGGTGCGATCAAGTCCAAGACCCCAGTGAGCAATGTCGATGTGATGACCGGCCCAGTCGGTCAACTGTCCGCCTGAATAATCCAGAATCCAGCGCCAGTTCCAGTGACTGACACCCCGGTATTCTGCCCTGGGAGCTGAGCCTAACCAGAAATCCCAATCCAGTTCCGCCGGAACTTCTCTGACCGGAGGCATTCCGATCAGTTTGGTTCCATTAGGTAATCCAACTTCCACGTGGTCTACCTTACCTAATCTTCCGTTAAAAACAAGTTCGGCTCCCTGATGGAAATTTGCTACCGAACGCTGCCAGCTTCCGGTTTGCCAGATGATTTTATTTTTCTGAACGGCTTTTACAATTTGCTGACCTTCGCCAATGCTTCTGGCCAATGGTTTTTCGCCCCAGATGTCCAGTTTTTTATTGGCCGCTGCCACATAAGTAATGCTGTGCCAGTGGTCGGGTACCGAAATACAAACAGCATCCAGTTTTTCTTTTTCCAGAAATTCGCGGTAATCCTTGTGTGTCCGGCAATCGGTATTCTGGTACAACTGATTGACCATTGCAGAAGCTTTTTCAAGATGTCCTGTGTCAAGATCACACAATGCAACATATTGGACTTCTCTTTTACGAAGAAAATTTCTCATGTTACTGACTCCCTGGGAGCCAACTCCGATTGATCCCATAACAATCCTGTCGCTTGGAGGAATTACTCCATTCATTCCCATGGCTGAAGAAGGAATGATTTGAGGAATGATAATCGTTCCGGCTACTGCTGAAAGTGAATTCCGGAGAAAAGATCTGCGTGAGCTTTTGTGGTCCATTTTTGTAAGGTTTAGCCCCCTAATCCCCCGAAGGGGGGACTTTGAGGATTAGATATTATTATCGACTTTATTCTAAAAAAGCATTCTTAATTTCCCTCCTTTGGAGGGGTTAGGGGAGGCCTCTACGCTTTATGGGCAGTTCCCGGAATAGGTACTTCAAATTCCATATCAACCGGTCCGAATGCGACTTCTTGTGGTCCGAGGTCCATGTCCGATTTGAAGATTTCGTCCCAGGTCACCTTCCTGCCGGTATAAGCTGCTGTCCGGGCCATGATGGCGGTCAGTGTTGATTTGGCAGTTTCTTCACCCTGGTTCACATATTCTCCGGTGCGGATGGCATGAACCAGATGCATATGTTCCTGTACGTATGCCGGAATGATCAGCATGTTGGTTTCGTTGCCGTTTTCATCTTTTGGGTATTCAAATTTCCATTTTACTGAACCGTCCATGTTCCAGATGGTGTTTGAACAGTTCGTATAACCTTCGGTTCCCATAATGAATTCTCCGGTTGCATTGGCGCAGTTGTCGATCTGCCTGCACATACTGTGCGAGAAAACCCCACCGCCGTAATCAAAATCGATGCTGAAAAAGTCGTACTGATCGCCTGTTAAACGACGTGCGCGACCTCCGTAACCAACCGCACTTTCGGGTTGGCGGCCAATAAACCAGTTGATCACATCAATGTTATGAACATGGGTGTCCAGGATATGATCGCCGCATAACCAGCAGAAGTTGTTCCAGTTGCGGATCATGTAAGTCATATCGTCCCAGCCTTCTTCACGGGTACGGAACCAAACGTGGTTCTGATTCCAGAAAGCCCTTGCAGAAACGGGCTGGCCAATGGCTCCGTTTGCAACCTGTTTGTAGGTTTCAATGTAATCTTCCTGGTGGCGGCGCTGCGTACCGGTAACCACATTCAGTCCGATTGCCTCCGCTTTTTTGGCGCTGGCAATAACCGACCGGATTCCAACCGGATCAACCGCTACCGGTTTTTCCATGAAAACATGCTTATTCTGTAAAACGGCTTCTTTAAATTGTTCGGGCCTGAATTGCGGGGGAGTGGCCAGAATGACCACATCCACATCAGCCAAAGCCATAAGTTTTTTGTATCCGTCAAAACCCGTAAAACAATTTTCTGCGGGAATTTCTCTTTTAAGTTTAGCAAATCGTTCGCGGCAGTCGTCAATTTTATCCTGAAAGACATCGGCCAGTGCTACAATTTGCAAATCAGGTCCGCTGCTGATAAAGTTCAATGCCGCACCGGTTCCCCGGTTGCCGGCACCCACAAGTCCTGCACGTAATTTTTTCCCTTTTGGGGCAGCTTTCAGAATGGGAGGTAATCCCAGGGCTTTTGAATCCAGTTTTGTTTTACATCCCGAAATTACGGCGCTTGCACCCAATAATCCGATACCGGCCAAAGCGGTGGATCCCAGAAATCTTCTTCGGTTTATACCACTATTGTTTTTTTCCATTGGAATTCTATTTTCTATTTCACATTTTGATCTACCTCGCATACAACCCTGAACCCGATGTCAACGCAATCGGAATACCACCAGATACTCTTCGGCATTTGGGGGTCGGTTACCAGCCACGCCCTGGTTTTGGTAAAGTCGCGTGTTGCACATCTTACATCTTTGGCATCACTTTTAAATGATCCGCCCCGGATCACATGTTCCTGACCTCTTGAAGGACCAGTTGGATTGACAGCCATCTTTTTGTAGGCTGAATATGCTTTTGGAGAATAATAATCCGAACAAAATTCATACACATTACCCAGCATGTTTTTGAGTCCAAACGGATTTGCTTTTACTGCTTCCGGTTCCAGTGTCTGCGACGGACTGTTTTCCTTATATGCAACATACGACTGAATAGTTGCAGTGTCTGGTCCCCAGATCTTTTTAAAGAAACCTTTCGAAGTAAATTTTTTAGGATCACCTTCAAAGAAATAAGGTGTTTCCTTTCCGCCGCGCGCGGCATATTCCCATTCAGCTTCAGTGGGTAGCCGGTATTTTTTACCGGTTACCTTCGATAACCAGTTACAATAGGTATTGGCTGCTTTCCACGACATGGTGATGGCGGGCCGTGAGCCTTTTCCCCATCCCTGATCGGGCGCTCCCCATGGAGGTGTCGGGCCGGAAATAGCATCCACATTTTCATTTTCTTCTGCTTCTTTACGTCCCTGCGAGGCCGTGGCTTTAAAAAATTCAAGGTATTCGTCCCAGCTGACTTCCACCTTTGCCATAAAGAACCGGCTTAGTTTTACCGGATGTAATGGTCCTTCGTCAGGTCTGCGCATCGGTTCTCTTTTGGGACTTCCCATTTTGAATTCACCGCCCGGAATGGCAACCATATCGAATGTAACACTGGTTCCGGGAATTTTTTCAGTGAAATCAGCAAATGTTGTTACAGCTGTCGGTTCTGTATATACCAGGGTGTTTGGTGCAGCTGACATTGCGAAATTCAAATCGTGTTCATGTTTGAAATTCGGATCGAAATGACCGACATCGAGGTGACAATTTAAACAGCTGACTTCGATTTTGCTGGTCAGGAAATTCAGGTGGGCATTTTCTCCTTCTACGGTCAGGGTTTTTGGGAACAGGTTCTGATGGCATTTTACACAGGATTCGGTATAGACAAATTTTTTGGCTTTTTCGAGTTTGCGTTTTGCCGCCCAGTTATAATCTGCTGAATCTTTAAAGAGATAACCGTAAACATCGATTGCCCCGTGTTTGGCTTTGGCAAACAACATGCCCTGCCCGGCAGGTGGCAAATGACATTCGGCACAATGCACAATTACACCGGTTTTGTTGTCGTGATGCGGCGAAAGTTTCCAGCTTTGTTCGGCATGAGGGTGCACGTGGCACGACATGCAATAATCGTCGGTTGAGGTGATGTGAACGACCTTATTCCCGCCCAGCATGGTAATTATTCCAAGTATCAGGCCCAAAGCAATTATCCAAAGGAAAGCCCTTTTACCAGTGAAGAGTTTTTTTATTGAATTCCAAATCATCATATCTATTAATCGTATTTTACTGTAGCAACTGTTTTTTAACTTTGCTGATTTTTTTTCGGTACAGGTTTTTTAAGAAAGGAAACTCAAAGCTAATCGCAGGCAGTTAGTATACCTTTAGCTGGAGTTTACAGGCGGGTTATGTATAGGTTAATTATGGGTTAATATTACTCCGGATGAATAGTTATTGAAACAGCAAATGTACTGATTATTAGCTTAACGCCGGAATAAATCCTGAAATTAACCCTGCTTTATAACATGTTGATTTAGTCTGAGATCAATTCATCAAATTTCCCTGGAAATTTTTCTCCATACATTTCCTCATAGAGCGCTCCAAAACGTTCGAAGGAAAAACGGGCCAGGTTGTAGTTGTTTTGCCTGATCAATGCCTTCAGTTTATAGACCAGCGCCTGGTCATTCACCGGATCGGTAACCAGAATGCGTTCCGCCAGCTTCAGTATGAATTCATTATCGTGTTCGATGGTCAGTTCGCTTATAAATTTCAGGAGAATATCGACCACGTTATTTCCGGCAAATCCTTTGAAGTCATCAAGCCAATCGTACGATTCACCTTTAAAAAGTTCACCTTCCTGAATGATGTGGTAAAAATTCAGGTTAAAATCCGTATCGTGTATTTTTTCCCGTTTCAGGAGTTTTAAGCATTCCAGGTAATCGCAGCGAACGTCACCACTAAACTTCATAGACCACCTGTCGACATGAAAATTGATCTCCACCTTATCGAGCGATTCAAGAATCAGACGTAGTTTGCGAATGGTCACTCCCCGGCTGTTTTTGGCATTTTGTGACGAATGACCCTGCCAGAGTATATCCGTTAATTCTGCTGTTGATATTCCATTTTTACTGCGCTGTGAATACAATAAAATAATCAGGAACAATTGTTTTAATTTGGGTGTAAACTGACTGCTTATGTCGTTTCCATTTTTATCAAGAACCCTGAAATCGCCAAAAAGCTGAATGTAATTACTTAACGGTTTCAGAATAAGCTGCTTATCGATATTCCTTATTTTGTCGGCAGTAGTCGCATGTTTTTTCAGAATTTTTTTCAATTTAAATCCTGAAAAGATAAGCAGTGAGATCAGGATCAAAAGACTAAACGACCACGAAAGATTGGGGTAGAGAATAAACACATTTTTGATCGGGACTATTTCAATGACTTCTTTACTCAACTGCCAAACTTCTTCTTCTCCCAAAGCCCTCGACCAAATGCTTAAATTATCGATCGATCCGTTCATGTTCGACGACCAGCTAAAACCTGCAACTCCAATGTAAAGGTTATCGCGTCCTTTATAAGCGGGATGCCCCAGGGAGCGGCTATCCAGTTTCCCGTTCAGGAAAATGGCCTGTTCTCCGCTAAGTTTATTATACCGCCAAACCAGGTGATACCACTGTCCGGATTCAAGTATTGTATTGCCTTGTAAATCGTTGTTGAAAAATCCAAAATAGGGTTTTTTATCCCTGATTAACAGGTGTATCCCTTGCTGGTACGAATTACTCCTGGTGCCAAGGATACAATAATCGCGCCTGCCAGGTAAATATTCCTTTATTTTTATCCAGGCAGCAACAGAGAAATCGTGGTCCCTGATTTTAAATTCTTCAGCGCCGGGTAAAACAATGTAGCTGTTTTCTACAAAATTGGCTACAGAGGATCGGATCGAATCGTTGGCAAATTTTACATGATAAGGTTTTCCGTTAAACCCGTTGATACTGAAATCCCGGCTTTCTTTGGTAAATGTATAATGTCCTTCCAGATTATCGGTGATTTCGAGCGGAGATGCGATGAAATGCTGAATGATATTTTGGGCCGGTTCGTTAAAGGTGACCGATTCAGGAGTAAACTTAAACCCGGGACTTTGGGGTGTCAAAACCAGATTATCGCCGGGGCCAAGCGGGAAACAAAATTTGCCACTGGTCAGGCTTTCCATTTTTACCCAGTTCACATAGTCGAGTACCTGCGTGTTATAAGTAACTGTTCCCTTAATTGTTCTGAAACCGCGGATATACGTCAGGACACCTAAAATCCATTTTTCGTAACGGTCGAGCATGATAAAATTAGGAGTCTTTCCGGTATTTGCCCAGGTATTTTTTATATGCTCTATCAAATACGGATTCAGGTTGGTATCGAATTTCCGGGTTTTTACAGTTTCTGATTTTTGTGGGAAATTGTAGTCGTTGTATATTAACAGACTGTTTTTGGGATCCCCCTTCAGAAATTCGCTTTTAAAAACAGGCGCTTCCCATATCGAGAAATAGGGTTCAACAGCATGATTCCATAGGTAATGCAGCCATTCCGGACTATTCCGGTGATCTTGCATGGCAAAAACAACCAGCCGCCGGTTTTGCCCGATCATCTTTTTTAAGGTTGGCCAACCTTCTTTTGCATCAAAAGTGTATAAATAGCCGTCAATTCCAACTTCCTGAAAAATGTCGCTTAATTCGTTGACATTCGTGCTGAAATCAAGGAAGAGATTGAAAATTTTATCTGGTCTTTCGTCCAGGAAGTTTTTAATTTCGAGCAAGGTTTGCCTGAAAGAAATGGATGAACCATCAGCCTTTTTAATGCGGAGCTGATTTTCCTGTTTTTCCCATTCGAGATAAAACCGGAATCCGCCAATATTTTCATTCAGGAGTTCCTGAATGGTCCGGGTCTCACTGAGGTTGGCATCAACGCCCGAAAAATTGGAAATAACAAATATGGTTTCGTCATATTGTTTCATTAATGTTGCCTCGCTTGTTATGGAGCTGCCCGGCAGCGCCATAACAAGCGAGCAGTATAATATCATCCAAAAACGAAATCCTGTCATCATTCTAAAAATTTTATATGCTAAAAAGCGGTCGAAAACAAGTTGATTAGCCCGGGGACCCACTTCCGGGCATTGAATCCCAAAATAGTTTTCTGATTCTGAAATCTCAAATTTAGATGATTTATTCACCAATCAGGAAAGAAAGCAAAAATTTTCTATTTTTGTTGCCCGGAAGGGCTGTTAGCTCAGTTGGTTTAGAGCATTACCTTGACAGGGTAGGGGTCACTGGTTCGAATCCAGTACAGCCCACTTTTGAGGGTTCCAAATCGAACCAAAATCCAGTAAAGCGTTGATTTACTGGATTTTTTGTTTTTATCTTATATCAAAATAATCCAATTCATATCAAGTAATTCGTGAGCTATTCCGTGAGTAGATTTTTTGTTTTAAGTTTACTCACAGAAACCTCTGTAATAGTTTGTAATTCATATTATTATGAATTTCAAACTATTAATATTTATTGATTCAACTTGACTTAATTTGATAAGTTTTCAATCCAGTTTTGGAGTTCAAAAAATATCAAAATGTGTTGAAATGAAAAGTTGTCATTTTATTTAGGTTTTTGATATGAAAGAAAAACAAACATTTGGAATCCAGTTCGTTGGCAGAAAAAACAGGGAAAAGGTAAAGAACTTCACTATTTTTGCCAGGATCGCCATTAATGGGGTGGTTTCGGAAATCTCCCTGAAACAGAATATTTCGTCGAATGACTGGAATCCTGTTTCCGAAACGGGGAAAGGTAGAAAAGTGGAAATAAAGGAGCTGAATCAATTTTTGGACCAAGTAAGGACCCCGGCTTAACAACATTTATCGTAAGCATTCGCTGAACTGCGTATTTTAATTTTGATTGCTGGTCTTTAAGTTTGCTTTTTACTTAAAAGACAAGCGACATGTTTAACGAGAAAAAATTCATTGCCATTTATGATGAGTTTCTGGCATCAGGCCTTACCACGCGTGATTATTGTGCGAACCAGCATATAAATGAGGCTAAATTCTATTACTGGCAGAACAAGTTGAAAGGACAGTTGCCACCCAAAAGAGGATTTGTTCCGGTGGTTTTTGATAATGGACACCACCTGTCAAACCGAGTTTCGTTACGGAACAGCCAGGAAGCCTTTTTAAAAAATCAGGGAGCTTCAATACAAACCCTTTCGTGCGAGATAAGTTATCCCAACGGGGTGAGTGTAAAACTGAACGGCTTCCCGGATTTACAGGTGTTGCAGTCCTTGTTACTATTAACACGCCAGTAGTATGTTCTGCCTTACATCGTCAATGAGATATTACCTTTATTCTTATCCTACGGATATGCGCCGGAGCTTTTACACCCTCAGCGGAATGGTGACCAACCTGATGGGGCGCAATGTGCAGGACGGGGACGTGTACATCTTTATCAACCGCCCCTGTACCAGCATGAAAATCCTGCACATGGAATGTGGCGGGTTGGTGATCTACCACATGAAACTGGAATCGGGATGTTTTAAACTGCCAGTTTTCGATCAAAATACCCATACTTTTCAAACCAGCTGGCAGGAGTGCGTATTCCTGCGATTCCGGTAAGAGCCGAAATCGTGGCAAATCCACAGGACTATTTATACAGCTCCGCAAGAGACTATTCGGGCGAAAAAGGGTTGGTAAATATCGTATTTGTTTAGTTTTATTGGATTGCAAATCCAATATCTAAAAGGCGCGGATTACAAATCCGCACCAGCGAGGCCAGTCGGAAGTCCACTTTTCTTCTTTTGTTCTCTCAATAATCGATCCGTCTCTCTCAATGTCGCATTGTTTACCGCAGATGCGCTCCAATTGCTGATAGATAAAAAATGAATGTATCGCTTATAATCTGAATCTTCGACATCTTCTACCATTCGTTCCATATTACCATGACCTTTTTCGCATGCTAAATAATTACTTAAAATTAAATAAAATCAATTCAATTGAGCCTTGGATAATATGGTTAAATTTGCTTTTTAGAGAGGCGATCAAATACAAATGGGACTAAAAATAAAAATATTAGCTGATTTAAAACGAGGTAAAGAAAAGGCTTTTAAAAAAGTTTTTGCCATTTACTATCCCCGTTTGGAGAAATATGCTGGTTATTTTATTGCCAACCCCCAAGAAGCAGAAGATATTGTACAAGACGTTTTTGTGCAAGTTTTGGAAAACCATGAAACAATAAAAACCGATTCAAATTTTGATTCCTATCTTTTTACTTTGGTTCGGAACCGCTGTTTAAATGTCCTGAAAAAACAGATGGCTGAAAAGAATTATATCGACAAAATCCAGATAAATTCCGAAGAATTGTACAACATCAGTTTTGGAATGGATGAAGATTTTTTGTCGATGGAAAAATTGCTACATGAACAACTTGAAAAAATCATTGAAGAAATGCCCGAACGATGCCAATCTGCTTTTTGCTTGAAATGGAAAGAAGGAAAAAAAATCCGTGAAATTGCCGACATCATGGGAATTTCAACAACAATGGTCGATAAACACCTCGCCAAAGGGATGGAAATGGTTCGGCAAAAAATGACATCGGATATGCTTTTGTTTCTCTATTTCGTGATATTGAATTCTACTTTATAGGTTACTGTGCAATATATTGAGTAATATCATATAACTAAATCAAATGAAGCGACAGCGTCGCGTTAATATTTGTAGTAAAAAAGATGGTAGTTGTAGAAAGGTGCAGCGCACCGCAATACATAAAATATTACGGTGGGCTGCACTTTACTTACACGCTGACAATTTCATTCTACTAAGTCCACCGCGGTCTTGAACCCGAACATCAAAAGTAATAACTTGGGAAATACCAACTTCAATATTCCGCAATTGCTGCGTAGCTGCAAAATCTTTGTAGTTGTAGTTGTAGGATTTCCGAACGGCAACGTAGTTGTCGAATCTAATTTATATAACCCTGCCCGTCCGGTCAGGCGGGCACTAAGTGGCTTATGTCTAGCCGGAAATGGTTTTCTACAAAGATGTGACAGCTACGCAGCCTGCATCGCACCGAAATATAAATGCAAGGAAATTGATTGTATTTCGCAAAGAACCGTGCATTTAAAGTGAAAAATTGAATCATAACAGATTGATTAGTAGTTGTATTTTGGTTTTTCAGCAGACCCTACC
>JBBSBP010000002.1:0-139056 GCA_038251165.1 Bacteroidales bacterium
GTTAATCGTTAATCGTTAATCGTTAATCGTTAATCGTTAATCGTTAATCTTCAATCGTTAATCTTAAATCGTTAATCTTAAATCGTTAATCTTAAATCGTTAATCGTTAATCGTTAATCGTTAATCGTTAATCGTTAATCGTTAATCGTTAATCTTCAATCGTTAATCGTTAATCTTCAATCGTTAATCGTTAATCGTTAATCTTCAATCGTTAATCTTCAATCGTTAATCAATTTCACAGCTTCAAAAAATTCTCCAAAATCCTTGCGCCCACCGTTCCGCTTTTTTCGGGATGAAACTGGGTTGCATAAAAGTTGTCGCGGTGCAATGCCGCACTGAATGGATTGATGTAATTGCTGACAGCAGCGGTATGTTCACCAACATCGGCATAATAGGAATGTACAAAGTACACATATTGCTGATCGATCGACGGATCAAAAATGCCGCTTTTCAACTGATTGATACTGTTCCATCCCATGTGAGGTACTTTGGTGACAAATTCCAACCCGGGTTCAGGAATAAAGCGTTTGACCTGTTCTTTAAAAATACCCAGACAAGGCGTATCATTTTCTTCTGAATGACTGCACATGAGCTGTAATCCCAGGCAAATTCCCAGAACCGGTTGTGTTAACTGAGGAATAACCTGATCCAGACCTGCTTTATTCAGATAAGCCATGGTAGTGCTGGCCTCTCCCACTCCGGGGAAAATAACTTTATCAGCTACTCTGATTTTATCGTGATCGCCTGTAATTTCAGCATGTACGCCCAATCGTTGCAAGGCATTGTTCACCGATTCGATATTTCCTGCGTTGTATTTAATAATTACAATGTTCATGTCAGATAATCTTAATTTTTCTGGGTTAATCGATGACAACCAAAAGCAAGTTTCAGTATTTTTGTTTTATACTTTTAGGTCTGGCGCGTTCTTCTAACGGTTAGGAAACCGGTTTCTCAATCCGGAAATGGCAGTTCGATTCTGCTACGCGCTACGTATTTCTTTATTTCAACAAACCAGAAATCACTTTTTTCATTTCCCGAAATTCTTCTTCCTTGTAAAGTCTTGTCATGAATACGATCTTACCGGTTTTATCGACGATAACATTTCGGGTTACACCAGCTCCCTTTTCAGCAAACTGATAAAATATTTCACCCTTCGGGTCGGGTGCCAGCGGATAAGTAACCGGAATCTGTTTGGCAAATTTCTCTACGATATCTTTAGGTTCGTCCAGATCAATGCCATAAAGCGCGAAGTTCGGATTGTTCCTGTTTTTTTTCCAGATGTCGGATTCAATGTGTGGCATCTCTTTCCTGCAAACTGAACACCAGCTGGCCGTGAATTGCAGCATCAGTACTTTACCTTTCAAATCGATCGAACGAACAGTTTTCCCTTCGGTAGTCCTCAGTTCGAAATCAGGAATCTGCTGCCCGATTTTTACGATATATCCGTAATCAGAAGGAATTTCCTTCACAGGTGTTTGCGACTGAACATGAAGTGCAAGGAGTATTAAAATAATAGCTAAATATCTCATAATAAATTTTTTAAATACAACCCCAAAATAATATCCAATAATCAATAACGAATATTCAATAACGAATATTCAATATCCAAAATGCTTCTTTCTTTCTCCTCCTCCTTAGGAGGAGGTTGGGAGGAGGCTCTTAATTGAACACCACCGTTTTATTCCTGTAAACCAACACCTTGCGTTGCAAATGTTTGAAAACAGCATGTGATAATACGATTTTTTCCAGGTCGCGGCCCTTACGAACCAGCCGTTCAACTGTATCAGTATGGTTGCAGCGGGTGACGTCCTGCTCAATGATTGGGCCGCCATCCAGTTCGCTGGTCACATAGTGACTGGTTGCGCCAATGATTTTCACTCCCCGTTCATAAGCCGCATGGTACGGTTTTGCTCCTGCAAAGGCCGGTAAAAATGAATGGTGAATATTGATAATCCTGTTTGGGTACTGAGCTACAAATTCAGGAGAAAGCACCTGCATATAACGCGCTAAAACAATAAAATCAACCTGATATTCCATAAGTAACTCTGTCTCTTTGGCTTCCTGCTCAGCTTTAGTTTCACCATTGATTGGAATGTATTGGAATTCAATATCAAACCGCCGGGCCACAGGTTCAAGATCCATGTGATTACTGATGATCACCGGAATTTCCACGTCCCATTCGCCTGCGGTGTAACGCGAAAGAATGTCGAACAGGCAATGCGACATTTTCGATACAAAAATAGCCATTCTGGGAATTTGTTTCGAAAAATGCAGCGAATAATTCATGCTCAGTTTATCTGCAATCAGGGTATAAAAATACTCGCTGATTTTATCCGAAGGAATGGCAAATCCATCCAGTTCCCATTCCACACGCATGTAGAAAATCTGTTCGGCACGGTCGACATACTGGTCGAGGTAAATAATGTTGCCGTTATTCTTGTTCAGAAACTCCGTAACTGTAGCCAGAATTCCCTGTTTATCAGGGCAGTGAATCAACAATATGGCTGTATTCTTTTTTTCCCGAAGTGGTTTTATACTCTTCATAATTAAAGTGTTCCTTTCGTTGATGGTAATTCCTGGTTAAAGACATCTTTCCGGATGGCCATTTTAATGGCACGTGCCAGCGCTTTAAAAATGCCCTCTATTTTATGGTGTTCGTTTGTCCCTTCAGCCTGAATATTCAGGTTTGCCAATGCAGTATCCGAAAACGATTTAAAGAAATGAAAAAACATTTCCGTTGGCATTTCACCCACTTTTTCTCTCCTGAACTCAGCATTCCAAACAATCCAGGGACGACCGCCAAAGTCGATGGCTACCTGGGCCAGGCAATCATCCATCGGTAAACAATAGCCGTAGCGTTCTACGCCTCGTTTGTCACCCAGTGCAAGTTTGAATGCTTCGCCCAGCGCCAGAGCGGTATCTTCAATCGTATGGTGTTCATCCACTTCAAGATCTCCGTCAACCTGCACGGTCAGATCAATACCGGAGTGGCGGGCAATCTGATCGAGCATATGATCAAAAAAGCCCAGCCCGGTGTGAATATTACCTTTTCCGGTTCCATCGAGATTCACTTCAACCCTGATTTTTGTTTCTTTGGTGTTACGCACAACTTCGGATGTACGATCCGGAACAGCCACCCTGGCGTAAATTTCCTCCCAGTCAAGGGTAATCAGTACACAATATTTGTCCAATCCTTTTTCCTGAAGTTCGCTTATCATTGAACCATCATTGATAAGAATACCTTTTGCACCGATGTTTTTAGCCAATTCGATATCAGTCAGCCGATCACCAATCACAAAACTGTTGACCAGATCGTAACTACCATCCATGTATTTTCCCATCAATCCGGTACGTGGTTTTCGGGTCGGAGCGTTGTCTTCCGGGAAACTGCGGTCAATCAGAATATCATCAAAAACAATTCCTTCGTTTTCAAATGCTTTCAAAATTGTATTGTGGACAGGCCAGAAGGTTTCTTCAGGGAAGCTTTGAGTTCCCATACCATCCTGATTGGTCACCATTACCAGTTCGTAGGACAGATTCCTGGCAATAAAATACATGTTGCGGAAAACTTTCGGCAAATATTCCAGCTTTTCGAGCGAATCAATCTGTTCGTCAGCCGGTTCAACAATCAGGGTTCCGTCGCGGTCAATAAATAAGGCTTTCTTCATAAAAAAAATCAATATTGAACATTGGACATTTTTTAAACTAGTTCTTTCAGCGCTTTTCTCAGCTTCTTGTTCTCTTTGGGCGAGCCTATGGTTATCCGGAGGCAGTCGTCGCAAAGTGTAATTTTTGATCGGTCGCGGACAATGATACCCTGATCGGTCAGGTGTTCATAAATACCACGTGCATCGTGCATTTTCACCAGAATAAAATTTGCATCTGAAGGATAAACAACCTGCACAAACGGTAATTTGAATAATTTCTGAATCATTAAACTGCGTTCGTCAATAATACTTTTAACCCACTCTTCCTTTTTCTGAATATCTGCCAATAATTCCAGCGCTTTTTGCTGAGTCAGAATATTGATGTTGTACGGGTACTTGATTTTATTGAAAACACGAATTATTTCAGGATGCGCAAAGGCCATTCCCAGGCGAATTCCTGCCATTCCCCAGGCTTTGGAGAATGTCTGCAGAATAATCAGGTTTTCGTATTGGTCAAGTTCAGGGAGCAGACTGCTTTCAGGAGCGAAATCGATGTAAGCCTCATCAACAACCACCAAACCATCAAAATCAATAAGGAGTTTAACAATTTCTTCCTTGTCCAGAAGGTTGGCTGTTGGATTGTTGGGTGAGCATACAAAAATAGCTTTTGTATACAGATTCGCAGCATCCAGTAATTTTTGCGCGCTGAATCCAAAGTTTTCATTCAATTTTACCTTGCGGACTTCCACGTTATTGATATCAGCTGCAACCTGGTACATGCCATAGGTTGGTTCAATAGAAACCATATTATCCACTCCCGGCTCACAAAAAGCACGGAAAATGAGATCAATGGGTTCATCACTGCCGTTTCCCAGAAAAATCTTTTCCGGAGACATGTTTTTAAGCAATGCAATTTTTGTTTTCAGCTTCCATTGCAGGGGATCCGGATACCGGTTATAGGGTGCATTATACGGATTTTCGTTGGCATCCAGAAACACCTTAGCTTCGCCCGAAAACTCGTCACGTGCCGAGGAGTATGGTTTTAGAGCCTTTATATTGTTGCGCAAAAGTTTGTCAAGGTTCATGTTCCGGATTATATATTTCTGATTTCATTTAAACGAAGCGAAACCGCATTTTTATGTGCCTCCAGTTCTTCAGCTGCAGCCATCGTTTGAATAACTGGTCCAAGGTTTTTCAATCCTTCAGGAGTAATTTCCTGAAAGGTAATTTTTTTAATGAAACTATCGAGATTTACTCCACTGAAAGACCGTGCCCAACCGTTGGTTGGCAAGGTGTGGTTGGTACCGGAAGCATAGTCGCCCGCACTTTCAGGAGTGTAATTACCAAGGAAAACGGATCCTGCATTCGTTATTTTCTCCGCAACCTGAGTATAGTTTTCCATAGCAATGATTAAATGTTCAGGAGCATACCCATTAATCAGATCAATCATATCTTCCACCTCATCCAGTACGATGGCCCGGCTGTTGGCCAATGCTTTCACTGCAATTTCTATTCGGGGTAAAAGTGCAAGCTGCTTTTCAATTTCTGCAGCTACCTTCTTTACCAAATCAGCCGAATTGGTTACCAATACAACCTGACTGTCCGGACCATGCTCTGCCTGAGAGAGCAGATCGGCAGCTATAAACTCAGGATTGGCTGTTAAGTCAGCCATTACTGCAACTTCCGAAGGTCCTGCAGGCATATCAATAGCCACATCACCCAAACTGATCAGCTGTTTGGCTGCCATCACATACTGATTTCCAGGGCCAAATATTTTATCGACCCTGGGGACACAATCAACGCCAAACGTCATTGCCCCAATAGCCTGAACTCCACCTAGCTTAAATATTTTTGTCACTCCCACCAGCTGGGCGGCATATAATATGGCAGGATGAATTTTACCTTCTCTGTTTGGAGGTGTACACAGGATAATCTCTTTGCATCCTGCAATTTTAGCCGGAATGGCCAGCATAAGTACCGTGGAAAATAACGGTGCCGAACCTCCCGGAACATATAACCCGACTTTCCCGATGGCAACAGGTTTTTGCCAGCAAATCACACCAGGACTTGTTTCGATTTTTTTGATTGAAGTAATCTGGGATTCATGAAACTGATGAATATTGCTGACAGCAACCTGGATCGCATCCTTTAGCGGTTTGTCGACTAATGTAATGGCTTCAGTTATCTCGTGTTCCTGAACAGCAAAATCCCGGATGAACACACCATCAAACTTTTCGGTATATTTCCGTATGGCATGCACTCCGTTGGTCCGGATATCAGCTAAAATAGCCTTAACCTGATTTTCAAGATCACTGACATTGAATAGCGGACGCTGAAGCAGTTCTGACCAGGAAGTTTTCGAAGGATTGATATATGTTTTCATTTAACAGGCATTTTAACAGGTTTAACATTCAGGGCTAAAACATTACCTGCAAACAGCAGAAAAATTCCAAATGCAGCAGGGGACAATGAAAAATATCAATTATCTGGGTTTCATGCAGGTTTTTAAAAAATCATTTTTTCAATCGGAATGACCAAAATACCCTGAGCTCCGGCAGCTTTTAATTTTCCGATGATTTCCCAGAAGTATTTTTCTTCAATTACCGAGTGAACCGAGCTCCATCCCTCTTCAGCGAGCGGCATAACAGTCGGACTCTTAATACCGGGCAAATAAGACTCGATTTCAGCCAATTTATCGTTAGGCGCATTCAATAAGATATATTTTTTCTTTTCAGCACGCTGCACAGATTCCATACGGAAGATTAATTCATCCAGAATTGCCTTTTTAACATCAGAAAGATTAGGATTTGCCACCAAAATAGCTTCTGACTTTATTACGACCTCAACCTCTTTCAGCCGGTTACTTACCAGGGTGCTGCCAGAGCTGACAATATCAAAAATAGCATCGGCCAGGCCAATTCCGGGGGCAATTTCAACCGAACCAGTAATTACATGAATTTCAGAAGTAATGTTATTCTTCCTGAAGTACTCTTTCAGAATTCCAGGGTAAGAAGTAGCAATTTTTTTCCCGTTGAAATACTCAAGTCCGTTATAAACTTCTGATTTTGGAACAGCAAGTGACAAACGACATTTACTAAAACCCAGACGTTTGGCAATGATCACCTTTTCGTTTTTTTCCAGCATTTCGTTTTCACCGACAATGCCAACGTCAGCAACCCCACTGGCAACCGCCTGTGGAATATCATCATCACGCAGAAAAAGCGCCTCCAAAGGAAAATTTACTGCTGTCGATATTAATTTTCGGGTACTCAGGGGAAGTTTGATTCCAGCCTCATCAATCAGTTTCAACGATTCTTCGTTCAATCGGCCTTTCGTTTGAATGGCAATTTTTATAAGTCCTTCCATGTTCAATATTGGATTTAAAACAAAAGAGGCTTACCATCATGGTAAGCCTCTTTATTGGGTTAATATCTTATAAAAAACATCAAAACAATTACTGCCTACCTTTTAATAGAATTACATGATGATGGCCGCAATGTTTAAATGTGTTATTCATATTTATTTTTCTGAAGTGCAATTATAGTTATAAAATGAAACCAAAACAAGTTTTTTAATTTCAGTTTTGCTGATTTTACGTTTTATTAATACAAATTATTTTGATATCGGCTCTCAGCTATCACTTTCAGGTGGACACGTAGTAAAAGTCATAAAAATGTTAGTGTTTGTTCGTATTCATGCCCGAACATGTTCATAAAATTAAAATGATTTTGTAAGTTTGAACAATCGATTGCAAACCTAATTTTAAATCAAACACAAATGAATAAAGTATTTTTATTTTTTTTCCTGTTCATGCTTGTTGGCATGACCGGATCTTCAAAAAATCAGCAGGACAAATGTTTTAAACCTAAAGAAATTAAAAAGGCTATGACAAAAGCTGCTGTCTGGCAGTTCGCCAATCCGAAACACGAATTGTGGGACTGGACAAATGGTGCCTTTTATGCAGGTGTTTCTGCGGCTTACAAAACCACAGGTGACAAAATGCTGCTGAATGAAATGATTAAGATGGGTGAAGCCAACCAATGGAAACCAGGTCCACGTCTGCAACATGCCGATGATATTGCAATTTGTCAAACCTATGTCGACCTGTACCGGATCAAAAAAGACAAATCATACATTCAGCCATTTATCGACAACATGGATAAATTCCTTGTTACTCCATACCAGACAAAAGGTATTCAGCAAGTTACATGGTGGTGGTGCGATGCCCTGTTTATGGCGCCGCCTGCACTGATTAAATTGTCGGTTAGTACCGGCGATAAAAAATACATGGAAAAAAGCGATGAATTATTTCATGAATGTTACAACCTGCTATACGACAAGGAAGAACACCTGTTTGCAAGAGATCTGGGCTATGTAATTAAAGGAGATGCATCTGACCGCCGTGAAGCCAATGGCAAAAAAATATTCTGGTCGAGAGGGAACGGATGGGTAATGGGCGGATTGGCACTTATTCTGGATGAATTGCCGGAAAATTACAAGGAACGTCCCTTTTACGAAAAAGTATTTACGGAAATGGCTGAAAAAATCATCAGTCTTCAACAGGAAGACGGACTATGGAGAGCAAGTTTACTTGATCCGGATTCCTATCCGGGAGGAGAAGCCAGTGGTTCAGGTTTTTACACTTATGCACTGGCCTGGGGGATAAACAATGGATTATTGAACAAAGACAAATACCTTCCGGCAGTACAAAAAGCCTGGAAAGGTATGAATACCTTAATTCAACCCGATGGACATGTGGGTTGGTGTCAGCCGATTGGAGCTGATCCAAAAAAGAATTTTTCTGCCGAAAGTTTTGAAGTATACGGAACAGGAGCATTCCTGCTGGCTGGTAGCGAAGTCATCAAACTGAAAAAATAAATTAATAAAAGCCTTTGAATTGGAACCTGATGAAAATTACTTGTTTTACCCGGAACAAGTTTGGCATAAGCCAAAATCTAACCCGGAAGCAATAACTTAAATATGATTTGGAGGCTGCATCAGGTTGAATTAATTGAAATTGTTAAATGTTTGAAATATATTTTTACCTAAAATGATCAAATATTTTATGAAATGGTAAAAATATATTTTCTTTGCACTATTATAGAATTGGTTTTAGCAAATGTCCTTTTGAAGTTTAATCAGATCTGTATAAACGTAAAACATGCAGGTTTTTTACTGAGATACAAACCGGGGAGTGCGTGTCATTGCCTTCCTGATTATCACATCTAAAAAAGATGTCTTTCTGTTATCAGGAAGCGAAGTCATAAAGAAGCGTGATTAGCTATAACAATAGCTAGGTTTTTTATTAACCAATTTTGTTTGATTGGTTGATCTTGTTTGTGGTATGAAAAGCCGGCCAGAGGGCCGGCTTTTTTTGTTCTCATTCCAGGATATTTTTTAGTAAGGCTTTATGTCGTTCAAATGACCACCTCCCGGCATTCCTGAATCAGAAATCCCAGGTCGGTTTATTTCCCCAATTTTCCGATTTTTAAAGAACTGAAATTTCCAAAAGAACAAAAAAAAATGAAGCCCGTTTTAAATCCTAAATAGAAAAACCGCCTTATGAGCGGTTTTTCTATTTGCTTTATCCCAAATATGTTTTTAGCAATTTACTTCTTGAAGTATGTCTCAACCGGCGAATCGCTTTTTCTTTGATCTGTCGGACACGTTCACGTGTCAGGCCAAACCGTTCACCAATTTCCTCCAGTGTCATTTCCTGACAGCCAATTCCGAAGAACATACGGATGATATCGCTTTCACGTTCTGTTAATGTTGCCAAAGCACGTTCAATTTCTTTGGCCAGCGATTCCATCATCAGAGCACGGTCGGCACTGGGGGAGTCATTGTTGATCAGAACGTCGAGTAAGCTGTTATCTTCACCTTCCACAAAAGGTGCATCGACCGAAATATGACGACCTGAAACACGGAGCGTATCTGCCACTTTATCAGCAGGTAAGTCCAACGATTCAGCAAGTTCCTCGGGGGATGGTTTACGCTCATGCTCCTGTTCAAACTTCGAGAATGCTTTGTTGATTTTGTTCAGTGAACCAACCTGATTCAAAGGCAGACGAACAATTCGTGACTGTTCGGCCAATGCCTGAAGGATGGATTGACGAATCCACCATACGGCATACGAAATAAACTTGAAACCTCTTGTTTCATCGAACTTTTCAGCAGCTTTAATCAGGCCCAAATTACCTTCATTAATAAGGTCAGGTAAGCTCAAACCCTGATTTTGATATTGTTTTGCGACTGAAACTACAAAACGCAGATTTGCTCTTGTTAATTTCTCCAGAGCGGCCTGATCACCTTTTTTAATCCGCTGCGCTAACTCAACTTCCTCTTCAACGGTAATAAGTTCTTCTTTACCTATCTCTTGCAGATACTTGTCCAAAGAAGCGCTCTCACGGTTGGTAATCGATTTCGTAATCTTTAATTGTCTCATATACCCTTCAAAAAAATAGCGTGCAAATATAGGCTTTTGAGGTCAATAATTCAAATGGAATTTTATAAAGCTTTATTGTTTAAAATTTTATATCCAGAACATCTATTTTATTTGGTGTCGATTCCAAAAACAAAATAAGCGACTTCTCCATTTGGATAAATTCCTTCAACTAATATCCCACCCCTTGAATTTTTAATAATTCGTTTTAAATCGTTAACCTCCAAAATGGCATTCTTGTTCACTTGTGTAATAATAAATCCTTGTTTAATTCCCGCATCTTTAAATTTACCATTTCCGAGCTCAGTGATTTTCACACCATGATTTATTCTCAATTGTTGTTTATCGCGGTCAGAAACCCCAACAAATTTCGCACCAAAAATATCATGAGGATCATCACCTTTCACAATTTCTGTGTCTCCGTGCTTGTTACGAAGCGTTACGTTGAATGGTTTCTTTTTATTGTCTCTTTTTACCACCAGATTTACTTTATCTCCTGGACGGTGTTTACTGATTTGCTCCTGAAGTTCAGCAGATGAATTTACGGCGATGCCATCTACACTGATAATGACATCGTTGTCTTTAATTCCGGCCAAATCAGCTCCACCTCCCGGTTGAACCTTACCAATAAAAACGCCTTCGATTTTATCCAGATTATATTTTTGGGCGACATCAGCATTCACATCTCCGATGTTCACATTCAGCAAAGCGCGTTGCACCTCACCATATTCACGTAAATCTGCAACAACCTTCTGAACAATGTTTGCGGGAATCGCAAATGAATAACCGCTGTAAGAACCGGTTTGTGATGCAATTGCAGTATTAATCCCAACAAGCTCACCACGGTTATTTACCAGCGCACCACCGCTGTTACCCGGGTTGACAGCAGCATCAGTCTGAATAAACGACTCAATACGCATCTGATCCGGATTAATTCCAATATCACGACTTTTTGCACTCACAATGCCTGCTGTCACCGTTGATGTCAGGTTAAACGGATTACCAACAGCCAATACCCATTCGCCGAGTTTAAGATTTTCAGAATTACCGAATTTAAGAACTTCCAGACCGGAAGCTTCAATCTTGATCAATGCAACATCTGTCGAAGGGTCAGTTCCAACCAATTTGGCTTTAAATTCGCGCTTGTCATTTAAAACCACATTAATTTCATCAGCTTCGTCAATTACATGATTATTCGTTACAATATATCCATCGGGAGATATTATTACCCCGGAACCGGCCCCCTGCCTGGGAGGTGCTTGTTGTGCGGATGAACCCCCATCCCCGAAAAACCAGTCAAAAATGTTATTCGAGTTGTAATAGCTCCCCTTCTGAGTAACCTTAATGTGTACAACCGAATGAACTGAATTTTCGGCGGCAAATGTCAAATCGGGCAATTGGCCTGAATCGGCAGGTAGCAGACTGGCATATCTCAAGGCCTGTTCCTGCGACACAGTCACTATCTTTGGATCATCAAAATACCGGGTATAAATCCATAGCGCAAATAAACCGCCTACTATTGCCACCACCAATGTAAATAATCCCTTTTTAAAATTATTCATCGCTTTTTAATTTTATGGGTTGAAATTTTTATCTCTTCAGATTGATATTTAAAGATAACGTTTAAGCTTTAAAAGTGTTATGGCTTTTCTATTTCATTTAATTTGTTTAACAGATTTTAACAGCACTTAAACGAAGAATAAAATGTCAAATCATATGCCAATCAGATATTTATACCCTATTGAGCAGCCGTAAAATGAAAAAATGACATTTTTACTGAAAAGCAAAATCCCGAACTCTTTTTCTGTTAAAACGGACCTATTTACTTTAGAAACGGGATAATCTTCATATCTTTTAGACAGCTATTTTGCGATAGAACTCAGATTACCAATCATTCTGTTATCTTTGCGGCTTCGATTTTTTTTGCTGAACGAATTCAATAAATCACAGGAGAATGCCTCGTAGTTTTTTCAGGAGAATAACAATTCCTTCAAACATTTCCACTTATCTCAGTCGTACGCTGATTATAATTACACTTACCACAACTTTTTTGATTGGCAGTGTCCTAATCATTCAGCAAACTCTTTACTTCAATAAAATCAGTCAGCAAAAAAGTCAGGAGTACATAGCTGATCAAAAAACACACATTCAGGAAACAGTAAAAAACGAACTGGAATATATCCGGATTCAGGATATTTTTTTCAGGCAGAAGGTAAATGGACAAATCAGACAAAATGTCAATCAGGCCATTCAATTAGCCGAATCCATATATCAAAAATATACAGGAAGAAAAACTGAGGAAGAAATAAAATCGCTGATTATAGCCACTGTTTCTGCTTTAAAATTCGAAATGGAGTACGAGGAAGTTTTTATTTCAACATTTGAGGGAGAAGGCGTTTATTATCCGAGAAGACCTGAATTTACCGGGAAAAATATGCTCCGGTTTAAAGATGCATATGGCAGCTCTGTTATTCATGAAGAGATTAATTTATTAAAAAATAATACCGAAGGATTTCTATACTACAACAACAATTCCAAAGCGACTTCGGAAACTTCGCCTCACAAAAAAATAAGCTTTGTAAAAGAATTTGGACACTTTAACTGGTATTTTGGGTCAAAACAATATATTGAGGATTATTTTCCCGGTTTCAGAGATGAAATAGCACAAAAAATAAGCTCAGTCAGGTTAAAACACGGGGGCTACTTATTTATGAATAACATAAATGGCATCCCTATCGTAATGGATGGTATAGTATACCAAGGCAATTTAAACCTGTTAACGGATGTCGGCAATCCCCGCCAGACCGTTTTCGTGGAGGAACTGGATGTACTAAATAAAAATCCTGAAGGTGGATTTTTTTATTACAAATGGAACAAAATAAACGAAACTTCACCTATCGATAAATGTTCTTACGTTCAACTATTTAAAGAATACAACTGGATAATAGGGTCTGGATTTTATCTGGATGAGATCGATCGAAGTATACAAGACCAACAAAACTCACTGCGACAGGATCAGAGAAAAAGTATTTTAACAATTCTGTTGATATTAGTTGTCCTTTTGTTTCTGGAAGCCTTAATTATCTATCATTTCAACAAAAGATACAAGTCTGATTTTGAACGCTTTTTCAATTTTTTCTATTTATCAAAAAGCGATTTCAACAAACTAAACCTATCAGAATTTCATTTTAATGAGTTTAAAAGGGCAGGTATTGCTGCCAATAATATGATCCTGCTTCGGGAGGAAATTGAAAACAAACTGATTGAAGAACAAAAAAAAGCGACAAGGTCTGATCGTCTCAAATCAGCATTTTTAGCGAATATGTCGCACGAAATCAGAACCCCAATGAATGCGATCCTTGGATTTTCCGAATTACTGGAAGATGCCAGTCAGGATGAGCAAGACCGGATTTTATTTATAAAATTAATCCGGAATAACGGAGAGATGCTGCTTAACCTGATCAATGACATTATTGACATTTCAAAAATAGAAGCCAATTTATTATCTGTCAGGAAAAGGCAAGTAAAACTGGATAAGTTTCTTGCTGAACTCCAAAACCATTATAAAGAGATACTTACCTCAAGAAAAGATAAAATTATTCAGTTCAGCATTGACAATACTGTCAATCCGGATGTATCCATATTAACCGATGAAATAAGGCTTAAACAGATACTTGATAATCTGATTGGTAATGCGATTAAATTCACGACCAGAGGCTCAATAGTTCTTGATGTAAAGATGGTGGGTGAAGTGATTTATTTTAGTGTTACAGATACTGGCATTGGCATTCCGCCTGACCAGCAGATTCTTATTTTTGAACGGTTCATTCAGGCCGAGCAGGGTTCCAAGGTGAATTTTGGCGGAACCGGACTTGGATTGGCCATCTCCAGAAATCTCATTGAATTACTTGGAGGAAGCATAGAGGTAAAATCAGAACCCTCTATCGGTTCTACATTCTATTTTCACATTCAAGCCAACTAATACTAAATTAAGTGCCTTTAGTGCCCAATCTCCTAAAGCAAAAAACAAACAGGCACAGATTCCATCATTCGTTACAATCGTTTCGGAACTTCAAACCATTTATTTACCGATTCTTCAGGTTTGTAGTTTAAGATATAATTCATCGCTTCGGCTGAGTTTTCGGCTATAAAGTATAGTTTTCGGTAACTATCCTTAGCAAATTTTTCTTCAAATGATTTCTCGAACTGCCGGAACAGGTCATCATAAAAACCGTTAGTATTGATGAAAACTATAGCCTTGTTATGATAATTTAGCTGCTTCAGGGTAATGACTTCCAGGATTTCTTCAAGTGTTCCAAATCCTCCGGCCAATGCAATAAAGGAATCCGATAGTTCTCTCATTTTGTCTTTTCGTTCCATCATATCGCCTGAAACGATAATCTGGTGAGCATGGACTGAGGTCAGATTAAAATCGCGCAATTTTTCCGGAATAATTCCAATGGTTTTTGCCCCATTTTTGCCAGCTTCACGGGTAATAACATCCATCAAACCAACATTCGATCCTCCGTTGATCAAACAAAAATTCAAAAGGCCAATCAGACGTGCCAAATCAATGGCTTCATTTACATAGACATCAGCAATGGCATTGCTGGACGAAGAATAAACACAAATATTCATACCAGGCTACATGTAAAAAGTGAAAGGGTAAAAGTATAAAATCAGAATCAACTTACTGCCAGGAATATTAAAATAAAAAATCCCGGTAAAAACCGGGATTCCTTTATTGTTTATACATCAATGTTGGCGTAGATTGCATGATCTTCGATGAATTTCCGGCGTGGGGGAACTTCATCGCCCATCAGCATACTAAATATGTGATCGGCTTCAGCCGCATTTTCGATGGTTACCTGTCGCAGAGTTCTAACTTCAGGATCCATGGTTGTTGACCACAATTGCTCGGCGTTCATTTCGCCAAGACCTTTATAGCGTTGTATATGAATACCCGATTCCTTCCCTTCACCCCATTCATCAATCACTCGGAGACGCTGTTGTTCTGTCCAGCAATATTCTTCACGTTTACCTTTTTTGAGTAAATAAAGCGGAGGAGTTGCGATATATACGTGACCCCGTTGTATCAGTTCCTGCATAAAGCGGAAGAAGAAAGTCATAATAAGTGTGGCGATATGGCTACCATCCACATCAGCATCGGTCATGATCACCACTTTATGGTATCTCAGTTTATCAAGGTTCAGTGCTTTTGAGTCATCTTCTGTTCCGATGGTAACCCCGAGTGCAGTATAAATATTCCTGATCTCCTCGTTATCGTAAACCCGATGTACCATCGCCTTTTCGACATTGAGAATTTTACCACGCAGGGGTAAAATGGCCTGATAACGGCGGTTACGTCCCTGTTTGGCTGTTCCACCTGCCGAATCGCCCTCAACCAGAAAAACTTCACAAAGTGCAGCATCTTTTTCGGAACAATCAGATAGTTTTCCGGGCAGACCTGCTCCGGAGAGTACATTTTTACGTTGTATCAGTTCTCTGGCCTTTCGGGCAGCATGACGGGCCTGTGCAGCAAGTATGACCTTGTTTACAATAGACCGGGCCGCACGTGGATTTTCTTCCAGGTAGTTGGCCAACATTTCGCTTACGGCCTGATCAACAGGTAAACTGATTTCTGAATTACCCAGTTTGGTTTTAGTTTGACCTTCAAACTGAGGTTCAGCCACTTTTACCGAAACGACAGCAGTCAATCCTTCGCGGAAATCATCCCCGTTGATTTCAAATTTCATTTTGGCTAGCATCCCGCTGCTTTCGGCATAGGCTTTCAGCGTACGGGTCAAACCGCGACGGAAACCTGTAAGATGGGTGCCTCCTTCGATGGTATTGATATTGTTTACGTAGGAATGAATATTCTCTGTAAATGAGGTATTGTAATGAAGGGCAATTTCAACAGGGACTCCGGCTTTTTCAGCTGTAATGTGAATCGTTTCATCGATGAGGCGTTCACGGGCATTATCGAGGTATTCGACAAATTCTTTCAATCCTTCCTGCGAATAAAATTCTTCATGTTTAAAGCCATTTCCTTCGTCTTCAAGCTTCACCCTCCGGTCGGTGATATTCAGTTGCAACCCGGCATTCAGGAATGCGAGTTCACGTAACCGTGCAGCGATAATTTCGAACTTGTATTCTGTAACCAGGAATATCGAATCATCAGGTCTGAAAGTTACTGTAGTACCGGTATGGTCAGTAACTCCCACTTCCTTTACATCGTAAAGCGGTTTACCCTTGCTATATTCCTGTTGCCAGATTTTACCATCGCGGTGCACCTGGACTGTAAGCAGGATTGAAAGTGCATTCACACATGAAACCCCTACCCCATGCAAACCACCGGATACTTTGTAACTACCCTTGTCAAATTTACCACCGGCGTGTAAAACAGTCATGACGACTTCGAGTGCCGAACGATTTTCCTTGGTATGAAGTTCTGTAGGAATACCACGGCCATCGTCAATAACGGTAACCGAATTATCTTCGTTAATGATGACATCAATATTTTTACAGTAACCTGCCAATGCTTCATCAATTGAATTATCTACAACTTCATAAACCAGATGATGCAAACCTTTTTCATTTACATCACCAATATACATGGCAGGGCGTTTGCGAACTGCTTCCAAACCTTCAAGTACCTGAATACTGTCGGCATCGTAACTCCCATTGTCATTCTGTGTTCCCCAGTCCTGGGTTTCTTCAATTTCTCTCATCGATCAAAATATTTAATTATTCCATATTTTTACCCTTTCAGCCCTAAAACAAAGGACTAAAGCTAGTTGCAGAAAATAATTATTTTCTGTTTTTTGAAAATTGCCGGTTTGGGTAATAAAAAAAAGATATTTGATTTTCAGTAAATTCTTCACTTCATAATTCCTTCAACAACTAAGTTGCAAATATAGTAAAAATGTTGTTACTCCCGACTGCCTGAATGCAATCAAAACGATAAACTTTTTAACAATTTATGAACTTTTTAAATTCTGAAAATCAATGAATTACAAGAATTAGAATATCCATTAAAAAGGGATCTGAAACTGCGTTGAAAACAGGCTCTGTTCTCAGAAAGAATAACTGACTCCGGCCATCCAGTTGAAGCTTTTGGCAGTATAACCAAGCCATGGTTCATATTTCTGAAAACCAAGATTATGGAGGTTTACAAAGAATTTTAATTGATCGGAAAACTGATATTCAGATCCAAAATTCAGGTTGATGACCGGATCCATAACAATTTCATGACTCACCGGCAAAGTTGATGATGAGAATGGAGAATCATCATATATAGCAGCAGTCCTGTGTCCAATGACATAAATATCTGTAGTAAATTTCAAAGATTCTGATGGTTTATAAAAGGCAGAAAACGTTACATCAAAATCGGGCATCTGCCAGGCTGCCTGAAGTGTTTTCAGATCATAAGTATAGTAATTTCCCAGCAAGCGAAGCGAAAAATTATCGGAAACGGAATGAAGAACCTCTCCTGACAATTTCAGGATATTTACATCGTCATAAACCCAGCTAAACGTATTGTTGAGTCTTTGTGGTATGAATCCATCGGAATAAAATAAATTCGAACTTTCAGTGATATAAAAGTGCTGATCTCCGACCATGGAATAGGAAGCTTCTGTTACAAAGTTTGTTTTGGAACTCAATTTGCCTTTAAAACCTCCTGAAAAAATGTATTGATAATTGGAGTTTGCCACATCATGATAAGGATCAACCCATGGATTTTCTGCGGCAATGCTGGAATAGGTATTGTGCTGCAAATGACCATCAACTCCTGCAAACAGGGTAAGAATACGCTGTACGGGTGACCATTCGGCTTTAACTTTTGGCCAAAGGAGAAAAGAAGCATCCGTATCGTCATCAAAAACGATTGTTGAATTCAAGCCTAACTGCAGGCTGGCATTTTCGGTCAACCACTTAACCGATGGATTTATTTTCAGCAGAATCTGCTGTTTTGATCCGTAAGTATTCGAAAAACGATTCCAGATACTATCGGCCATATAATGGGTAATTGAGGTATTTAGGATACCCAATTTTTTTCCGAATTTTTTGCCTAGATCACCCGAGAAAACAACTTCATTTTCAGATTGGCCGGTTTTGGTGGTGAAGTATTGGTAATTGATTCCAAAATCATATTTCAGGTCGTATGTTGAAAGGGTCTCACTCTTCAAATGCACATTTGCGGTTCCCTGCGAAAAGTATTGTTTGTCCTGGAAGTAGGGAATCATCTGCTCTTTCATGTCATCAGTCAGCTTATCGCCGGCATATCCGTAATACGTAAATGCTTTCCGGTCGTAAGCAATACTTCCGGAGAGCGTTGACTTTCGGAAGAACCGTTTACCAAAGATTTCGGCATGATTTTCCGATTCCGGAGCATTGACCCGGTCACCATTCAGCAGGTTAAGTTTCCCGTACGAAGAAAGGTGTTTAAAATGCATCCCGAAGTTCGTGTTTTTATCCGGTTTACTGTTAAAGAAAAGTTCACCATAAGGAGTCAGGTAATTTCCGAACCCAAGCTTCAACAGGCCCATTTCCAATTCAGGTCTGGGATCACCAACCATTTTGGCCGCTGTAACCGGAGTGACCTCAAAAGTTGAAAAAACAGGTTTGCTGTAAATCGAATAGTCGAACACAGGAACCTCGGATTGCTCCGGTTTGACCTGGGGAATATCATTGATCTTCAGCGCATCAGTAATCGTAGGCTGATAGGCTTTGGTTACCTCAACTTCCTGCTTTAACCTGATGGTATCTTTTTGTGCCATTGCGTTAACAACTCCAAAGAAAAGAGCAACAGTTAACAAACTTACGGCTATAATTAATCGTTTTTCCATGTTCATCTATTTTTTTACATGCTCTGAATGTTGGATTTTCCAACTTCCCGGTATTTTTTAATTTTTCAAACTCTATCGCTCTGCAACCAGAATATCGAATAACAAACCAGAACAAGGAAATCAGGAAAGGATCCTTTACTGTAATATATTTCTTATCCGATGATCTTTATTTTATTGATGTAACTTCACTCTGACATGAGGTTCTTTACCTATTTTTTACCATTTCCAATATTTATTTCGAGTGGTTTACTCTGGTTTTTGGTCTGACTGGCTTCACTTGCTTCAATCAACTGTAACTTCTGACGTACAATATCCAGAATTCCGTCATTTTGTTCCGGATAATTTTCCTCAATACTTTTCAAGGTATGTTTTGCCTGAAATTCATCTCCGTTTTTAACGTAGATATCCGACAGTAAAATAAAGCTTTTCGCAAGCCAGAACTGGTGCGGTGAATTTTTATCAATGAAATCCATGATCTCATTTTCAGCTTCTTTCAACTTTTGTTTTTCAAATAAAATACTGGCCACCAAAAACCTGGATTCAGCACCCTCTGCCGAATTCGTGTCGGCTGAAAGTTTTTGTAATATCGGGAAAGCTTTGTCTTTATTTCCAAGCTTATAATAGGATATAGCCAACATGTAATTTGTTTCGCGATTCAGAATGTCGGAGACTTTTTCAGAACCTAAAACCAAATTCGCAGCCTCGGCACATGCCTGGTAATTGGCCAGTTTAAACTGACACCGCATAATTCCGGTACGGGCATTCAGTAAATTATTTCCGGTATCGGAGGTTTTGGCAAAGCGTTCAAAATAGACCAATGCCTGTTTGAAATTTTCCTTATTGTAATGAAGTCCGGCAGCCCTGAGCAATGAAGTCGGAGTAAAATAATTATCAGGTTGCCCGATTATAAACTCATATTCAGCCAGTGCACGGACATTTTCGCCGGCGTTATAGAGTATTTCAGCCATGTAAAAGTGCGAATTCAACACGAAACTGCCATCTGGAAATTGGCTGAGGTACCGTTCAAATTGTAATCTTGCCTTTTGATCGCGAGCCAGGTATAATCTCTCGGCAGCCCGGTATGTCAGTGAGTCCTGTTCGCTCACAGTAACCTGAACTCCGGAGCCCAGTTTGCTGGTATAATTAAAGTATGCTTGAACATCATTCATTTCGACATAGCTGTTCTTTATTCCGGCCAAAGCAGCCTGTGTTTCCGGACTGTTTGGAGAACGATCAATAATCTTTTTGTAATAACCGATCGAAGCCGGATAATCGTTTGCATTGTAATAAATCAGGCCAAGCTGCACCAACGCCTTATTCAGCAAAATGCTCTGCGGATATTTGCTGATGATATCTTTGTAATGAATGATGGCCATCTGTGGCTGATTGATGCGTTCATAAGTTTTTCCCAATTCATACAAAGCATCATCCTGGTACGAAGATTTCGGAAAGTTTTGAATTAACAATTTCAAAGCACTTATTTTGGCCTGATTGTCGTGCTGCAACCCGAGGCAAAAAGCTTTCTGGAAAAGGGCATAATCAGCATCATACAGGTTCATTTTCAGAGCTCTGTCATAATTCATAATCGCTGAATCATAGTCGCGGTTCAGGAAATTACAGTCACCCAGCCGGTTATTGGCATCAGCCACTTTCTCGGCTCGCATATCGCCTGAAGTATTCAGGTACTTTCTGAAATAATCTCTTGCATTAAAATAATCCTTTAACTGAAAATAGGAATAGGCCAGGTTGTAATGGGCCGTTTTGTATTCAGGGAGTGAAAATGCACCGGCCGATTTCATAAAAACAGTATAGCCTGTAACAGCCTGGTTAAAATCATTTAAACGGTACCAGGCTTCGGCTTTCCAGAAAAGAGCCAGGGCGTGGTAGTTTTTGTTAAAATCACCGGCTTCAATCGATTTGCTGAAATTTTCGATGGCCGCATTGTAATCCAGATTATTGAAACTTTCCAAAGCCCGGTAATAGGCAACCCGCTGATATGCTTTTTTCACGGAAGGACTTTTCACATTAATCTTTTCGATCGAAGTCATTGCATCGCGGTAATTGCTGGTACTCATATAAACCTTAACAAGGTAATCGTATGCAACATCGTTTCGCTCCGAATTTGGATAGCTGGAAACATATTTATCAAATGCCTTTATGGTTTCATTAAAAGGTGAATAAGAAAGTTCGTAGGTAATTTTGGCATAATTAAATAACGCATCTTCCTTTATTTTCGGATCAAAATCAAATTCCGAAGCAGCTTCGAATGCCTGCCTGGCTTTGTTTTTATCGTTGGTGGATACATAGCAGTCGGCCAAATGATAATAGGCATTTTGTGCCAATTCATCTTTTCCTTTTGATGCGATTTCGAGGTGCGGTATTGCTTTCGCCTCTTCGCTGTTCAGGTAATAACAATATCCCAGCATGTAATTTTCTTCCCGTCCCCGGTTTGTTTTGTCTGACAGATAGAATTCCAGAAACTGAATGGCATCTTTAAATTCGCGCAAATGAAAATACGAATCACCGAGAATGCGGGCCAGTTCCGGCTGCTGATCGGCAGATACCGAATTGATAAGCGGAGAAGTATAATCAACAACCTCACGGTACCTGGACTGTTTGTAATAAATCTGACTGACATAAAACGGGATTACTTTTTCGAAAACCGGATTTTTCTGTAGTTTCAGGAATTCCTGAAGCGCCGATTCGTAATTTCCGTTCAGGTAATGAATATGCCCGGTGTAGTATTGGGCAGGAGCGGCATAAATCGAATTTCCTTCCTTTATTTCAGCGAAATCAGTAACTGCAAGGTCCATCTTACCCAATTCCAAATTCGAATAAGCTCTCAGGTAGTAGAAATAAGTAAGTTCATCTTTCGTCAATTCAGCTTTTCTTAATCCGTCAAAGGTTTTCAAAACAGCAGAATATTTCTTCTTGTCGAACTGATAAACAGCCTGTTCAAACAAAGCTCTGTTCCGAAATGTACTTTCAGGAAACTGATTCATAAAATCGGCCATCTGTTCTTCAGCATTTCCATTGTCCAGTTTTAAACCGCATAAGGCTTTATAGAACATGGCTTCAGACCGGACACCCGAATTTTCGCCGGATGTTGAAGCAATCTGATCAAACTGATTCAAGGCCGACACATAGTTTCGGGCTAAATACAATTCTTTGGCTTTTTGGATATTCGGACTGATTGAGTGATAATAAACCGTATGCTGGGCCTGGAGCAGGGCTGGCATGAAAGCCAGCAGAAGCAGAATAAATACGTATCGTGTTGTCTTCATTTTATACCTGGATATATTATTTCGGATACTTTATTATTTAATGTTTTCCCTGATACATAAACTGTACCACCTTTTTTATTGACAATATTTGCTGAGCAATGTTGACCGGGTAAATTTAACTATTCCATCCGGCTCTGACCTGAATTACAGCCTGAATTCTAAACAAAAACTGATATTTCGGTCAAATTAGTATATGGAAGGATAAAAAAAATTAGTTTTGCATCAGATCAATTCGTAATTCCAATGTCAGAAGAAAACATCATAGAACTTAAAAACGCAGATATCTTTCAACGTGACCATATGGTTCTTTCGGACATTAGTCTGGAAATAAAAAGTGGCGAATTTGTATACCTTATCGGGAAAGTTGGAAGCGGAAAATCAAGCCTGATCAAAACCCTGAATGCTGAACTGACACTTGAAAAAGGTGAAGGCAAAGTTGCCGGGTTTAATCTTTCGGATATCAAAACCCGTGATATTCCTTTTTTGCGCCGGAAATTAGGTGTGATTTTTCAGGATTTCCGATTACTGAGCGACCGTAATGTATACGATAATCTGTCCTTCGTATTGAAAGCGACCAACTGGAAGGACGAAGTAGAAATTGCAGAACGCGTGAATACTGTTCTCGGAATGGTTTCAATGACCCTTAAATCGAAATCAATGCCCCACCAGCTATCAGGCGGAGAACAGCAACGAGTGGTTATTGCCCGGGCATTACTGAATAATCCTGAAATTATTCTGGCCGACGAACCAACCGGAAATCTGGACCCACAAACTTCGATTGAATTGCTGCAGATATTAAAGGATCTCAATGAACAGGGGAAAACGGTCGTGATTGCTACTCATGATTATCCATTGATCCGCAAATTCCCGGCCCGGATTCTTACAGTCGATGACAAAAAAATCTACGAAACAGTTATTACCCGAAGAGATACTCAGGCTTAAACCGGAATCAATCTGGTGATGGAGCAATGCCAGGCAATGAAAAACGAAGAAATTCAGAATTGATCTGTCGCAGGAACCCAACTGCCAATCACCAATTGCTTTTATAAATATGCTGATAAACTTTTTTCAGGCAAACCGGATGTAAACCTGACGCAGAATTTCTTCTTCTTTTTCCCAGCATAACTCTTCAGCAGCCTTCGGAAGGTTTTGTTTCCAGTAGCTGATTTTTTCCTGATCAAAAAGTGCCATTGTAATTTTTTCAGCCAATTCTTTTCGCTGATGCGTGTCAGCAATCGCTCCAATCTGATACTGATCAACAATGTGTTTCATTTCCGGAAGGTTTGACACCAATACCGGAACTCCGGACTGGATGTAATCGAACAGCTTATTGGGAAGAGCAAAACGGTAATTCAGGCCCAAATCTTCTTCCAGCGAAATTCCCAGACTGGCCTGTCGGGTAACTTCACTCAACTGATCCAGTTGCAGTCGTCCTAAAAACCTGACTTTTGTTTCCAGTTTCAACTCCGTAACCAGTTGTTTCAACTGACTGGTCAAATCGCCGTCACCTGCAAGCCAAAGCATAGCGCCATCAACATATTGCATGGCACGGATAGCGGACTCAATACCTCGCCCCAGGTTGAGCGCTCCCTGATAAAGAATGATTTTTGTGTTATCCGTTTTTACGGGGGATTCGGACAAATGACTTTCCCGTTCAGAACAAACCGGGAGATTGCGTACAACTTTAAAATCGATTCCATATAAATCGTGGTATACTTCAGCTATCGAGGCACAAACGGTATAGGCTGCATCAACCCGGGGAACCAGAATTTTCTCGAGCCAGGTCCAGATGGATTTTACTACCGGACGGCCAATCAATTCAGGAACTTCGGTAAAATACTCGTGACTGTCATACACCAGTGGTATCCGTTTTAAACGACTGGCCAGATAATTAGCCGGAAGGGTATCCAGATCATTGGCAACCAGCACATCAAAATCTGATTTCAACAGGTAAAACAATAATCGCAGGTTATATTCCAGGTAAAATACAGCCCCTTTGCGAAACATCAGTTTCATCCGGTGCGAGGAATAATTGCGCTCCACCGTTTGACTTTCGGGCAATAAACGCCCTGTCAGCACAGGTTCGAATCCCATTTTCTGCAAGCTGACAGCGACCTTGTGTACCCGGTTGTCAGTCACCAAATCGTTAATTACGCTAAGCGAAATTTTCTTCAAGGCAATTTTCTATAGGTTCGTACTGCCAAGTTAAACGAAATAGCACGTTCTTCTGTTATATTTGTCGTAAAATAATTTTAGATGATCCGCTACGACACCAATTACCCGCTTAAGCAATACAACACTTTCGGCATCGAAGCCTCAGCCAGATACTATTTCGAATTTACCGAAACGGAAGACCTTGCAGGCTTTCTGACCTCCGGCAAAGACTGGCAAAACTGGCAGACATTGATCCTGGGACAGGGAAGTAATCTCCTGTTTGTTGATGATTTTCAAGGATTAATTATCAACCCGAATATCCCGGGAATAGAGATTGTCCATGAAGACCGGAATTGTATCTGGCTTGGAGTTGGCTCCGGAGTGGTATGGGATAACCTGGTTGAATATGCCGTATATAACGGCTGGGGTGGTTTGGAGAATTTGTCACTGATACCGGGGAAAGTCGGAGCTTCAGCGGTTCAGAATATTGGCGCCTACGGCATGGAAATCCGGAATTGCATTGAATCGGTTACCGGGTTTGACATGGAAACTCAAACAGCATATACCCTGGGAGTGAACGATTGCCAGTACGCATACCGCGACAGCATTTTCAAAAATCAGTTAAAGAACAAGTTTGTGATCACGAACGTGATCTTTAAACTCGATAAGTTTCCGGAGTTTATCCTGAATTACGGAGATCTGAAAACCGAAGTGGAGAAACTGGGTAAAGTTAATCTTCGGACTATCAGGCAAACGGTCATCCGAATCCGGGAATCGAAATTGCCCGATCCAAAAGTGATGGGAAATGCCGGAAGTTTTTTCAAGAATCCGGTTGTTGAAACTCAAAATGCCCTGCAACTACTGGAATCTTATCCTGGTATGCCGCAATACCCGGGGTCGGAAAATAAGACAAAACTGCCAGCTGGCTGGCTGATTGAACAATGCGGCTGGCAAGGGTTTCGCCGTGGAGATGCCGGAGTTCACAGCAAACAGGCGCTGGTGCTGGTTAATTACGGAAATGCTACCGGGAAAGAAATTTTCGAACTTTCAGAAGAAATCAAACAATCAGTCCTGAAAAAATTCGGAGTAGAACTGGAACGCGAAGTGATCGTGGTCGGATAGATAAAAATGAATCAGTGAAGTTTTAATTAATTCGAACTACCAAGATAACCACTTTTAGTCAATTGTATAACTTACCAGCCGCTTCAGATATTCCGGATCAATAACCGCACCCAAACCGGTTGTCTCAGGAACAGTTACCGCCCCCTGATTGCCATATTGAATACCGCCAACAACCGGATCTTCAGAAAACATCAAGGGAGTGTCAAAGTCGCAGTATTTTACCTTTTCGCTGGTAAGAGCAAGATGAGCTGAAGCAGTAAAACCGATTCTGGATTCCAGAAATCCGCCGATTTGCAGCTTGATATCGGCCTGTTCGGCCAGTCTGATGATTTGCTGTGCCTTAAAGATTCCGGATGACTTTCCGAGTTTGATATTGAAGGCAGAACATGCTTCCTGATCAATCAACCGTTTGGCATCATGATGGTCGCAGCATGATTCGTCGGCCATAACCGTAATCGGACTTTGTTTCCGGACAGTCGCCAGTTCCATGTAATTCCAGCATGGAATAGGTTCTTCGCAAAACTGAATGTTGTATGGGGCAAGCGCATTCAGAACCTGTATGGCCGTTCCGGTATTCCAACCCTGATTGGCATCAAGCCGAAGAGGAATATCATCGCCAATTTGTGCACAGATTGCTTTGATTCGTTGAATATCTTTCTCCGGATTATCACCCAGTTTTACTTTGATTACCTGAAATCCAAGATCTTTAATTTTCAGTGCATCGGCTACCATTTGATCCGGGGAGCCTAAACTCACGGTGTAGTCGGTCATCAGGATTTTATTGTTTTTTCCACCCAGGAATGCATACAAAGGAAGTCCGGCATGTTGGGCGGCAATATCGTGCAGGGCAATATCAAAAGCACTTTTGATGCTTGAATTGCCATAGATGACCCGGTCCATTTCCATTGAGCAGGCTTCAATAGCTAATGGATCTTTACCGATTAAAGCTTTTGCCAGGTAGCCGCCAACCACGAAACAGGTTTCCATGCTTTCGCCGTTAACAGGCATAAACGGACTGCATTCGCCGAATCCGGACAGGCCTTCGTCTGTACGTATAACTACAACAATATTTTCCGCATATTTAAAGGTTCCCAATGAAATCACGAAAGGTTTTTTCAACCTGATCGGTGACTTGTATACTTCTATCCTGCGTCCAAAAATTTAAAATTTACATTGATCATCCTATAAGCCTGATCTTATGACTATTTGAAAAATGTGAACTATATTCCCATGGGAATTTTCAGTAAGAATCGTATTCCGGATTTTCCATAACTTAAATTCATCTGATTGATAAGGCAAGGGTAATAAATCATAAACCGATTGTGATTCCAACATTATGAATAAGAATGTATGACAAGTTTTTCAATCGTTATTCGATGCTGAGCATTGCAGAAGACAGAAAAATCCGGTATCCTTCCCCATTTCAGGAAGATGAATACCGGAATAACCTGCAGAATATTGCAGATAAAAATGCCGCTAATTATCAGAATACCATTTTATTTGCCGGGATGCACGCATGATAATGGCCAGGATAATAAACAGGCCGATGCTACCTGCCAGCAAGGCATAATCCTGCAACTGTAAAATAGTAAACAGAAATAAGTACAGTCCTGCCTGTAAAAATGTTACCCAGGTCACCAGCCGTATATTCCGAAGTATGGTATAGGCATACCATGAAATCAGTGAAGTTACGGCAACTGCTGAAATCAGAAAGGCATAATTGAATCCGGCCTGCTCACTGATTGAGGTCAGCAATGCATAAAAAAGCAAAAGGGCAAATGCTACCAGCGAATACTGAAAGGGGTGAATACGTGTTTTACTTTTTATTTCAATGAATAAAAAAATGATAAAATTAAGGGCAATAAACAGGATGGCATATTTAACAGATCGCACGACCTTTTGGTAATGGTCAACCGGGATCAGAAGCTCAACACCCAAACAGGCCTCATGTGTATTATATTTCCGGTCGACCCATTGTTGTGGAAAATTCCGGTTCAGGTGGGTAACCATCCATTGTGCCGAAAAACCGTTTTGATTTATTTCCCGTTTCCCGGGAAGAAAACCTCCTGAAAAAGCAGGGTCTGCCCAGGCCGATTTCATCCCGACTTCGGAGGTTTTGCCCAAAGCCTCAACGGATAAGCCCGCTGAACCGTTCAAAACTAAATCCATGTCAAAATTCAGGGATTGGTTCAAATCAACCGAAGCTGCTTTGATCGTAATACCCGATTGAAACAAATCGGTGTCAGCCAGACCAGGTTCAACCATGCATTTCTGATTGTTGATTACCAGTTCCGGCATGTTTTTTATGCCCCTCATGTCGGATATCCCAATGGTAAAATAGGCAGCATCCCATTTAAACCGGGCATCAGGCAGATTTAAGGTTGAGAAATCAGGTTTGGTGAATGCGCCTTTCATTTTTATCTGGCTTTCGTATACCACAACCTTATAAATACTCCGATACCTGATTTCGGGAATTAAAGTAACCTCGGTTTTCAGAATCCCGGGTAAACAATGGACAATGCCATGGCGTTCAATCATTCCCTGACTATTCTCCTTTTGTTCCAGCCAGGAAAAGGGAACATTCAATACCGGGCCTGCAACAACCTGCTTGCCGCCCCATTGGCTGTACAATTCATTTTTCACCTGCTCACTGAGCAGAATTCGCTCCTCAACAATACTCTGAATCCAGAAAGTTGGGATTAACAGCAAAAGAGCTAAAACTGAAACGACGATCATTTTGACACTGTAGCTGTTTATTCGCAGCTGATTTTTTATTTTTTCCATTTTTTATATATTTAAAAGTACTTTGTATTTCAAAGCTAACGGATAAAAAAATTATTGTTTGTTAATCAATTCTTCAAGTGCATTCAGGTGTTTTCGGAATAATTCTTTCCCGATTTCTGTCGCCTGGTATGTTGTACTTGGCTTACGTCCCACAAATTGTTTTGAAACCACGATAATCTCCTGGAATTCCAGTGCTTTCATGTGACTGGCCAGGTTTCCGTCAGTTAACTCAAGCAATTCTTTCAGTGCATTAAAGTCGAGTTTTTCGTTCACCATTAATGCTGACATAATTCCAAGTCGGATACGGCTTTCAAATACTTTTTGAAGGTTTGAAATCGGATTCTTCATCGTTCATACTTATAATACATTACTATTCCGTAAACGATGTGCAAAATACCGAATCCAAGGGTCCAAAATAGCAATCCGTGATTGACAAAAATTCCGGCAAGTATTCCCAGGATAATTTCGGTCAATCCAAGGTAGTGAATTTCACCAAAAGTAAACTTACCGGCATTAACCAGGGCCAATCCATAAAAAATCAATGTAACAGAAGCCACCAGCTGAATTTTGTTCCCTGTAACCAGTATAATCGCAAATAAACCACCCGTAACAAGCGGAATCAGCAGATGTCCCAGCAATCTTCTGGCCGAATTGGTCCAAAGGGGTTGATTTGCTTTTTTCGATTTCAGCATGGAGAAATAAAACGCTCCAAAAGATGCAACGATTAACACAACCAAAGCATCGATTCCCAATAACAACCTGACCGACCTCGCTGATGCATTACCCAAACCCTGAAGATATTGATCGTATTGGAGCTGCCCGGAATCCAAAATCAGGAAGTAAGCTGCCGCAGCTCCAATCAGCGCACAAATTCCTGCTACAATTCCGGACAATCCGCTCAATGATAAGAATTTAGAAGATCGTTCCATCATATTCCTGATGGCCAGCAGGTCTTCTTTTGGATCTTTGTTTTTTGTCTTCATATAAAAGTACTTTGAATTACAAAGTTAATGGTTGAATTCAGAAAAACAAGAAGAATGAAGAAAAATATATAAACCGGATTTTAGTATTTCAGTTTTGGGATGGCAGACTGGGTTGGTAAAATGAAAAAATCCCGGCCCCATTCCCTTTGAAGGAAAATGAATACCGGGATTCGTTGAATTTATTATTAATCCTTAAAAACTTCCAAATTATCCGATTTCACGGGTTATTGCAATGGCTGCAATGGTTCCGTCGGCAATAGCCGTTGTAATCTGGCGGTATTTCTTGCTGCCCACATCACCCACAGCAAAAACTCCATCAATGTTTGTACGCATATCCTCGTCGGTTTGAACATAACCCCACTGATCAAGTTTTAGCTTATCACCAAACATGTCGATGTTAGGTTTCTGTCCGATGAATACAAAAATTCCATCTGAGATTAATGTTTTAAGCTCTTTGGTTTTCAAATCTTCCACCTCAACCACCATTTTATCTCCGGCCTTTTTGAATGCACGCGGTTCGTGTTCGAACATAAAATTGATTTTCGGATTGGCAAAAGCCTTATCCTGGGCAGTTTTGTTCGCCTGAAGTTTATCAAACTGATGCACAATTGTAATTTTAGAAGCAAATTTTGAAATAAAATCAGCTTCTTCAATAGCAGAATTACCGCCTCCAATTACCACGACTTCCTTATCACCAAAATACTTGGCATCGCAGGTGGCACAATAGGAAATACCCTGCCCCTTGAATTCCAGTTCGCCCGGAATACCAATCCTGTTGGGTGAAGTTCCGGTGGCAATGATAATCCGTTTGGCCTTGATGGTTTCCTGCCCGTCGATGGTTATTTCCTTTTTATCCAGATCGACATGTGTTACATCGACCGCTACTTTATAGGTTGTTCCGCAGCGTTTGGTTTGCTCCGACATATTGTGCGAAAGCAGGTATCCGGGTTGCGGATCAATAAATCCGGGGTAGTTTGAAACCATATGTGTGGTCGAAACATTTCCTCCAGGCAAGGCAATATCGACCAGTACAGTATCAATTTTTGCCTGGCACAGATACAAGCCTGCCGTCAGTCCTCCCGGACCAGCGCCCAGAATAGCCACATCGGCATGAACAACCGAGGGTTTCTGAGACTTCATGATCTCGGAAACACGTTCTTTTCCGAGCACATGCTTAAGTTCACGAACAATTTCGGAACGTTTAACTCCGCCGGTCAGACGGGCAGAAACCTCTTCCCCGTCCTGATAATACAACAAGGTGGGTGACGATTTTACGCCCAACTGATCGGCAAGGTCCCGATTCCCCTGACGATAAATCTTCAGGAATTTAATCTCTTTTCCGAAAAGTTTTTCCAAACCTTCCAGTTTGGGTGCCAAAGCCTCACACGGAGGACATTCGGTTGAATAGAAGTCGACCAGAACATTTCCGCCGGCCAGTACTTCATTTTTAAAATCTGCTGCAACAATTTCTTTCATTTCTGGTTTTCTTTTGAAATTCTTGAATTCTTTGTTTGTTGACATGCAACTTACACATTTCTATTTCCATTTGGGTGAAAATCTTTAAAATGTCCGTTATTTAATTTTTCTGATGATCAGATAACGCGTTTAATGGTGCATGATTGAATACACGGTCTTTGACAACCAATGTGGTACAGTCAGCCTTTATTTCACGCTGAAAAAGAATATCGTGTCCCAGGCAAAGCCCGATCATAACTACCAGGTCAACATTTTCGCGATTGAGTTGCATCGCCTGTCCGATTGGATTGCAGGATACCGAACAAGATTCACTTTCAGGATTCACCACGTTTTGCGGAATACCACCGACCGTACAAGACACCGTGCGCAAATTCAGCTTGTTGTCACGAATGATGTCAGCAATTTGCTTCACCTCCTTTTCCATACCATAGCAATAGGCTAATCCGATACGCTTGTAATTCATTTGCCTGGCAAAAGAAATGATTTCCTGAAGTCTCGATAATGTTCCGGCACGTCCGTAATCGACCAGAGCTGCCGCTGCCTGAACAATAGCAGATTCATCGGTATATTTCAGGATTACCTCATCACGATCAAACGAAGTTGCCTTACAGGCTTCCGTTGTCCGGCATTGTTTATCGAATGTACAGGAAGTGCAATCCATGGTTTAGTCATTAAAATAGTGAGCAATACCCAGTTCCAGTAATTCGGTTACCGGCCGGCAATCGTGACTGTTCAGTGTTCCGTTATAGTTTTTGGCCATCGACGCACAACCACCGCCACAAATCAGGTTCAGGTTGCATGTTTTACATTTGGGGATGGATAATACATCACGCTCCTGCCATTCCTCAACAGCTTCCTTGTTTTTGCTGACTTCAGGATAAAAAGTACCGAGGCTTTCACCATTCTTGCCTACGGTGGCAGTACAGGCATATACATTTCCGGTAAAATCGAAGGCCCACTCCGTTTTTGTACCTGTACAGGCATCAAAAAGAGGCGCCGGCAATTCACCCTGTTCAAATAAAAATTTTGAGACCGAAAATGCAGGCTTATGAAATTCGCTGATATGGGGATATTTTTTCAGCAGATCATACAGATCCTGGTACAATTCGAGTCTTGAATACAGCTTTGGCTGGTTGGCCTGGCATTCATGCAACTCGTAGTTCCTGCCCAGTTGGGTTTTAAATAAAGGGAAGGCTGTCCAGCCTTTATCGATGGCAAACTGAGCAAGATCAGGAAGATTCCCGATATTTTGCTTGTCCACTACCATCCTGAGATTGACCGGAATATTGTTTTCAACCAAAAGGTCAACTCCCCGAACAATTCGCTCAAAGGTTGGACCTCCGCCTTTCAAGTAACGTCGCTGGTCGTGTATTTCACTGGTTCCGTCAAGGGTTACCTGAATTTCACGAATTTTTCCGGCTTTCAGAATATCCATGTATTCGGCCAGATGATAGCCATTGGTAACCGCAGCGATTTCCATATCGTATGAAGCTGCTTTCCGGATGATATATTCAATATTCTCCTTGTGGCGTGGCGCATTCAGAAAAGGCTCACCACCAAAAAGAGTAATGTATTTTTTCCTTCCTGAAAATTCACTCAGGATGTAATCAAAAAATGCGTCGGTCACTTCTTTCGAAAGGGCAACCGGTAATTGTTCGTACCCTGCCTGGTAGCAATAGGAGCAATCAAAATTGCAGGCATAGTTGGTCACAAAAAAGATCTGAATTTCGTCCTTTTCACGATCGTCCAGAAAACGAAGGTATTTCTCACGGAACAACTTTTTTTCCTGAACCGGATCGACCAAATACCCGTTTGCGACCAATTCCAGATTTTCATTGCTGCCATTTTGCAGCTGTTCGAAGGTTTCCTTGTCCAGTATATCAGCCTGCCCCGACAATGAATTCACAATGAACCAATTATCGGAGTCCCTGACTTTCGAAACGATGTTGTATTTGGAGGTTTGCATGGGAAAAAGCCCCCTTCCCGTTCCCCAAAAGGGGAATGTCAGAGAGTGATTTATAAAAGATTTATTTTTTGATGAACTGTATTAAAAAAGCTTGATAGAAGAGCAACATTAAAGAAAACGAGCCAACCCAGTTCCCCTCTTTTGGAGGGGTTAGGGGAGGCCTTCCGAACGCCTTAATCGTGGCATCCGGCAATAATCTGTGACTGTTTGGCACAACATTGTGCCTGTTTAATTTGTCCTTTGCGGATCTTTTTTACTAAACTTTTCATTTTTGAGAATTTTATATTTATTAAACTATTGAGAATAAAAGTACCTAAGGAAGTTCAAAAATGAACTTCAATCATAAATTACTTTAAGACTTTTTAATTTTCATGGAACTTTAATTATTTCCCCTTCATTTTCAGGGCTAAACTTTTTAAAATGCACGATTTGGAACTTTGATCCTGAAACTTGGCACTTTTCAGCAGCAGGTATACTCATCCTTTATCGCAGTAATCGTAAAACTGGACACTTCAATTTTTCCTTTCGGATAGGGAGCACTTTCTTCCAGAATACGAAAATCTTTAAATCCGGTTGCTTTAATAACAGCGATATATTCATCTTTGGTAATTGATCCTGCCCAACATTCGGCGACGGCTTCAGGATTGCTGGCATATTCCTCCGGAACGGGTTCGCTTGAATAAATATCGCTGATTACAAAGCGTCCGCCGTTTTTCAACAACCGAAAGATTTCGGCCCAAACCCTGGATTTATTGCTGACATGGTTCAGGGTGCAATTGGAGATAATCAGATGAGCCACCTCATCGTCCAATTGTATTTGTTCGAGATCAGACTGAATAAATTTCACATTTTCAACGCCCATTTTTACTGCTGTTGAAGTCGCTTTTCGGATCATTTCTTCAGTAACATCAATACCATAAACAAAACCTTTTGGTCCGACTTCTTCAGCCAGCCGCAAAACATCGGTTCCACGCCCGCTCCCCAAATCAATACAAACCTCACCGGATTTTGCTTCACTTTTATCAGCTGCTCCTCCGCACGACAAACAGCATGTATCGTTTGCCAAAACTGAGTATCTTCCTGCTATTTCGATTGTGTTCATTGTTTTCTGTTTTGAGCTGCAAATATATAATTTATTATTCACATCTACTTATCTATATTTCTGGATATGTATTCCATCCAACTTTAAAATTCACCGTCTGCTGCATATATACGCCTGAATAACTGAAACTTGCATTTGGCATTACTCAAACCAAATTCATATTTTCCCGGTTTTATTTCGTTTAAAGTTATTACTATTCACTGACATACAGCAACAAAACCATTCTATATGAACAAATGTTTAATATTCAGGCCTTTTCTTTAGGTAATCACTGACCTGGACAAGGGATAGCCGGATCATGTAAGTTGCAGGTATCCTTAAATCTGCGTTTAGCCGGTAAAAGCTGCCGGTAATTCCTTCCGGAATTAAAAAACAACAATGTTAAATTTTTAACAACTTTTAGCAACCAAAATTCAATTGACTTATTACATTTGATGTATATCTGAATGGCATGCATTTTTTGATGACACAGAACACATGTATGTAGTTATTTATCAAATAAATACATCTTTTAATCCAAATTTTAGGCTTATACTGATCTGACCTATGGGAATGTTAAAAGACAAGCTTTCAACTTATGATGCCCCGCAGAAAGCCATGCAGGCTGGCATCTATCCCTATTTCAGGGAAATAGAATCGACCCGGGATACTGAAGTTACCATTGCCGGCAAAAAGGTTTTGATGTTTGGCTCGAACAGCTACCTTGGTCTTACCAACCACCCCAAAGTCAGGGAAGCTGCAAAAGCAGCAATTGACAAGTATGGCACCGGTTGTGCAGGATGCGCTTGAATCCAAATTAAAGATCTGTGCCAACGATCGTATTAAACTGATCGTGGTTGATGGCATTTTTTCGATGGAAGGTGACATTCTGAAATTACCGGAACTGGTTCGGCTTGCTGAAAAATACAATGCCTCAGTGATGATTGATGATGCACATTCCCTGGGTGTTCTCGGGAAAAACGGATCTGGGACAGCTTCTCATTTCGGGCTGAGCGATCAGGTCGATTTGATTATGGGTACATTTTCCAAATCACTGGCTTCCCTCGGAGGTTTTATTGCCGGTGATTCCGGGGTGATCAATTTCATAAAGCACAATTCAAGGTCTCTGATTTTCAGCGCCAGTATGACACCGGCATCGACTGCCACGGTTCTTGCCGCCCTTGAAATAATGGAAAATGAACCTGAACGGATCAGGCAGTTTTTTAATTTCAAATTTTAATTTCCTGCGAGTGAACAAAGTAATTCTCATTACCGGTGTATCTTCAGGCTTCGGAAAACAGACGGCAAAACTTCTGGCTGAAGCAGGCCATCTGGTTTATGGTACGGTCAGAAAGGAGTCTGGTCCGGTAGATCAGGTTCATATTATTACAATGGATCTGACGAATTACGACTCCATCCGAAAAGCTGTTTCGGTAGTTTTAAAGAACGAAGGCCGGATTGATGTTCTGATTAATAATGCCGGAATGCATAGCGGCGGACCTGTTGAAACTTCTCCGATTGAAACGGTTAAACTCCAGATGGATACAAATTTTCTGGGAATGGTTTATATGATCCGGGAAGTATTGCCCATCATGCGAAAACAGGGTGGCGGAACCATTCTGAATTTCAGCTCCATAGGGGGCTTAATGGGTTTACCGTTCCAGGCCTTTTATTCGGCAGGTAAATTTGCCGTTGAAGGTTTTAGTGAAGCCCTGAGAATGGAGGTCAAATCCTTCAACATCAAGGTCGTCCTGATTAATCCCGGTGATTTCCATACGAATAACTCCATGAACCGCCGGAATTTTCTGGCTCCAACCGGGGAAAATGATCCTTATCAGGAACAATTTGAAAAAACACTGAAAATCATTGAAAAAGATGAAGCCAATGGATGGGAACCGGTGGTACTGGCCCGAAAAATTGTTTCCATAGTGGAATCCAAAAATCCTCGTCAACGATACCTTATTGCCTCTTTGGATCAGAAACTGTCTGTCGTAATCAAACCTATTTTACCTGCGAAATGGTTCCGGAAAATCCTTCAGGATCATTATAAAATACGGTAAGTTTTTTAAAATCAGGAAATAATGAAAGTTTACACATGACATCTCTTTCAGGAATATTTTATCTATTTTTGAAATAAACACTACCCAAAACCTACCCGACATGAAACAACTTCCGCTCTTCAAAGGAGATAAAAAGTATAAAGTTCCCGGATTTTTTTCTGCTGATGGTGAGTCAGCCGAAACCGGTGCTGCATCAGGAAATAAATGGCAGGTCAATTTTGTTCCCGATGAGGCAGGAGCCTGGACCTACCAGGTTTCGTTCAGGACCGGTGACGATATTTCCATCAGCAATGTGGCGGATGAGGGTACAGGAATAGCGCCAAATGGCACTTCAGGTTCTTTTACAGTGACTTCAGCCGACAAATATGCTCCCGGATTCCTGTCAAAAGGACGTCTCGAATATGTAGGTGAACGATATCTGAAATTCAGGGAAAACGGTGAATACTTCTTAAAGGGTGGAGCTGACAGTCCTGAAAATTTCCTGGCATACACCGATTTCGATCAAACCAATCGTTACGGTTCCAGGGCTGTGATTCGTGAAGGTGAAGCCAATCCGAAAGAAAGCTGCCATCAATACGAAGCCCACGTAAAAGATTGGAAAGAAGGCGATCCGATCTGGCATGGCTCCAAAGGGAAAGGGATCATTGGAGCCTTAAATTACCTCGCTTCACAGGGAGTGAATTCGCAATATATGCTCACAATGAATATTCAGGGAGACGGCAAGGATGTGTGGCCCTATACCGATTACCACGAACGCTGCCGATTCGATTGTTCGAAACTGGATCAATGGGAGACCATCTTCAGCCATATGGAACGCCTTGGAATCATGATGCATCTGGTACTTCAGGAAACGGAAAATGAATGTATACTTGATGGAGGGCAAACCGACATTCTGCGTAAACTGTATCTGCGCGAACTGGTAGCACGTTTTGGTCATCACCTGGCCATTACCTGGAACCTGGGTGAAGAGAACGGCCCAACGGACTGGTCGCCGGTTGGCCAGAGTGACCAGATGCGGAAGGACATGGCCAGTTACCTGAAATCCATTAATCCGTATCCGAATTTTGTGGTCGTGCATACCCATTCCGACAATGCCAGTCAGGACCGGATACTCAGTCCTTTGCTTGGATTTGAAAATCTGGAAGGCCCTTCCATGCAGATTGGGAAATTGGAAAATATCAACAGCCGTATCACACATTTTGTAACTGAATCGGCCAAAACTAAAAAACCATGGGTGGTTAATCTGGATGAAATTGGCCCGGCATGGCAAGGTGTGATGCCTGATGCATTTGATCAGCAGCACGATACTGTCCGGCACTATGCCCTTTGGGGCAGTCTGATGGCAGGCGCCGGAGGTGTGGAATGGTATTTCGGGTACCGGTATCCGAATAACGACCTGATGTGCGAGGACTTCAGAAGTCGCGAATTGTGGTGGAAACAATCCAAACTGGCACTCGACTTTTTCCGGACCAATTTGCCCTTTACCCATATGACCCCCGCCAATGACCTGGTCAGTCCGGACGATGCCTACTGCCTGGCCAAAGCAGGAGAAGTATATGCCGTATACCTTCCAAAAGCCGGTCCATATGAAATAAGCCTGCCTGAAGGAAAATACCTGGTGAAATGGTTCAATCCAGTGTCTGACGGAAAATTGCCGGACGGAACAACCAAAACGCTGACCGGCGGAGGAAAAGTATCGATTGGAATGCCCTCTGTGGAACCGGAGAACGATTGGGTGGCATTAATTACGAAACAGATTCCGGTTAAGACAAAATAAACCCGTTCAAAATTTCCGTTTATTTACTTGATGTATTGATGTGAATTTTGGTCAAAGTGGATACCTGCCGGTCAGGCAGTCAGGCAGGATCATGTTATATATATATATCTATTCATTAACTAATATATCTGTAAATGAAAAACTGTCCGAATTGCATGTCAGAAGTCGAGGACAATTATAATCTGTGCTGGAACTGCAACTACAGTTTCACTGAAAATCAGGTTGTGGAAATAAAAGAGTTCAGCACGGGAAGCCGGGAAATCGATTGTTTGCGGTGTGCTGTCCCCATGCATTATTCAGGTTATTATAGGTTTCATGAAGGCTTTCTTACCGGAGCATTATTTCTCAATCGGGAATCCTTTGACTTGTATGTATGCCCAAAATGTGGTAAAGTTGAATTCTTCATTCCTCAGGAAGAAGAGAAATACAAAATGTTTTGATGAATTACAGGCACTTTATGCTTGTTCTTTCCGCCGAAGCTTTTATTTTTACCCTCCGGAACAGTGAAAAACGGGATACCTCTGTTTTATCCCGGAAAAATTTAATCGATTGAAATATTAAATTTGCAAATCATTTATGGTCAGGAATTTATTTTTAGTTGTTGTACTTGTTTTTGGTTTTTCGGTTCACAAATCGGAAGCCCAGGGTTATGAACTTAAAGTCAGTATTAAAAACCTTGCGAATAAGGAAATCATCCTGGGCCATCATTTTGCCGACAAATTCTACCCGGACGATACACTGAAGCTGGACAACACCGGGACTGGAATTTTAAAGGGGGATACCAAATTCCCGGAAGGCATCTATTTTATCATGACTCCTTCCCATAACCTATTTGACTTTTTCATGACTGATAATCAACGTTTTTCCATGGAGAACGATACCATTGATCTGTTTGAAAATCTAAAATTTGACCACTCGTCTGAAAATACCGCAGCCCTGGAGTATCGCAGGTACATCGTCAGTAAACAAAAAGAGTCGGGCGATTTACTGGAAAAAAAGAAGAATCTGCAGGATGCCAAAGCGATTAAGCAAATTGAGGACAGGCTTGTTCAATTGGCCAAAGAATATAAAGAACGTACCGACCGGTTAATCGCCGGTCAGAAGGATAATTTTGTGGGTACATTTATTCAGGCTACACAGGAAATTGTTGTTCCGGAACCACCCAAAGACCAAAACGGGAAAATCCTCGATTCCCTGTTTCAATACCACTATTACCATTCGCATTATTTCGACAACATGGACATTTCGGATGCACGGCTTTTACGAACGCCTGTTTATAATGAAAAAATCAAATGGTACATTGAAAAGGTTATTCTGCAAATGCCCGACTCGATAAACCGTGAATGTGACATGCTTTTAACACGGGCTGAAAAAGATCCGGAAGTATTCCGGTATATGTTGGTTACCTTGTTTAACTATTATGCAACCAGCCCCATTATGGGATTCGATGCTGTTTATGTACACCTTGCCGAGGATTGGTATATCCCCAAAGCCACTTTCAGCGATACAGCCTTTATTCGCACAACACGCGAAAATGTAATCCGGATCAAACCGTTGCTGATCGGGAAACCTGCACCAAATTTGCGCATGTTATGGGTTCCTTCCGAACATTTCATACAGGCCAAAACCGACTCTTCCGCACAAAACAATCCGCATAGCGGAAGTTTTATCGATCTGGCAAACATCAGTGCCAGGTACACCATAATTGCATTCTGGGAAAGTGATTGCAGTCACTGTAAAAAATCAATTCCCGAATTGTACGAAGTTTACCAAAGGTTAAAACCGAAAGGAGTTGAAGTTTTGTCCATTCACATGCTGGGTGGGGTTGAAGGCAAGAAAAAGTGGATCAGTTTTGTTAATGAACACGAAATGTATGACTGGATAAACGCCTGGAATCCATACGACTACACGTACAAGAAAATCTACGACATAAGGTCTACGCCTGTATTTTTCATTCTCAATAAAGAAAAAACAATAATCGGCAAAAAACTCGAACCCAAACAAATGGAAGAATACCTGAATGCACTGATTGCGCAGGATAAAAAAGCCGGGAAATAGTATGCAGTCCTTCCAAAGTTATTAAGCAGGATGGAGCTTGTAGCTGAGGGCAGAGAGCATGGAGAAAGCGAGCCGGGGAGCGTACATTGAGAAATTCATTTTCAGAAACAATTCCATCGAATAATATAAACTTAACGAATACATTTAATCATGAAACACCTGGTTCTAACTCTGATTATTCTTTCTGTCTTCAGTACCGGTATGTACGGAAAGATTGTTCTTCCATCGGTTTTTTCAGACCATATGGTGCTGCAGCAAAATTCAAAAGTGGCCATCTGGGGCTGGTCCGATCCGGGCGAAACCGTTAAGATTGTAGCAAGCTGGAACAATCGGGACACGATAAAAGTAAAGGCAGACAATACTTCGAAATGGGAAACCGACATCCGGACGATAGGATCCGGGGGCCCCTACTCCATACGCATTCTGGGAAGCAACAACGTAGAGCTCAACAACGTCATGCTGGGCGAGGTATGGATTTGCAGCGGGCAGTCGAACATGGAAATGAGTGTGAACTGGAAATTAATCAACGGTGAAGAAGATGCAGCCAGGGCTGATAATCCAAACATCCGCATTTTTCATGTTCAAAAGATCGGAGCGGAATATCCACAGCAAACCTGCAACGCGACCTGGACCTTGTGTACTACGGAAACCATGCGTGCCACCAGCGCTGTGGGGTACTATTTTGCCCGTGAATTGCAGCAAAAGCTGAATGTTCCGGTCGGAATTATCGTTTCAGCCTGGGGAGGAACTCCTGCTGAAGTATGGATTGAAAAAAGCAGGATCGAAAATAATCAGGAGCTGAACAAGGCAAAATACAATGAACATTTCGACTGGTGGCCGGGAGAACCCGGAGTATTGTACAATTCGATGATTGCACCGGTTGTTCCATATGGAATTGCAGGCGCCATCTGGTATCAGGGTGAATCGAACTGCAACAACTATCAGGTTTATGCCCAACTGATGAAAACACTGATCGAAAACTGGCGAATTGATTTCAAAAAAGACTTTCCGTTTTACCTGGTTCAGATCGCTCCATTTGATTACGGTGATAAAGGAAAATCGGAATACCTGCGTGAACAGCAGAAAATCGCAGTAAATACTGTTCCAAATACCGGAATGGTTGTGATATCAGATCTGGTTGACAACATCAAGGATATTCATCCGAAAAATAAACTGGACGTTGGGAAACGACTGGCGAACTATGCGTTGGCTGAAACCTACGGGCAAACTGTTGGCGCTTATAAAAGTCCGGCGTTTCAGTCGCTGCAGCTTGAAAAAAATCAGGTCCGCCTGAGCTTCAGCAATATTCTGACCGGACTGAAATGCACCGGAAAAACTCCGGGACAGTTCCTGATGGCAGGCGACGACCGGAATTTTGTTCCGGCAACGGCAAAAATTGAAGGAAACACCATCGTGCTTTCTTCCAAACAGCTAAAAACTCCGGTTGCCGTCCGTTTTTGTTTTGACGACACTTCCATGCCCGATGTTTTCAGCGCTGAAGGATTGCCACTGGCACCATTCCGGACGGATAAATGGTAAAAACAGCCGCAGGGCGCTGAAACCCGCTGCAGGCATTGAGAATATAAGGAGGAGAGCAAGAATTTAAGCAGGCCGGCCGGAAAGTCTGTCAGACGACCATAAACTTAGCAGGATGATCTTATACTGATTGACACTGTATCACAAAGTGTGTGAACCAGCGAAAACCAATTAAATACCGTCAACATAAAAAACAGGCTCGAATCACAATTAAAAACAGAATAGGTATACCATAACTCCAGACTCAGTTCAACTCGGTTGCATGCAAGTGTATCAGAGAGACACGAAACAGAATAGCTCGATTATTTGACAGAAAATAAAATAGATTACTAAATTAAATAACGGATTGATTGGTCTGGGACTCCGTTGATAGGAAGGTGTATGTTTGAGGGAATTTATTTTATTTTTTCCCCCCGCTCAAAGACAAAAGAAATCCAGCCCACAAACAGCGCATTTTCAAACCATTGCAAGCCCACCCGCAAACCAAAGTTTGCAATGGAGCTGTTTTTTTCCAATGCACTTGCGAACAGATAAGAATAGTTTCTGTAAAAACATTTGTATTTTCGTAATAAGTATTGAAAGCATGAATGTTTATTATAAACATATTTAATAAATTAATTCGCTATTAATAATAAAAGACAATACTATGAGAATAACAATTGCATACAACCTTCGCACCGATGACACAGAAGCTACAGCTGAACTTTTAACTGAAGCTGATATTACCAGGATATACGAGGCAATTGGTAGCCTTCAGCACACAGTAACGGTAGTTGAGGTTTCTGGTAAACCAAACGAAGTCATTGAGCACCTTCTTGAAAGTAAGCCTGACCTTGTTTTTAATTTGGCAGAAGGCACGATTGGCAGTTCCCGGGAAGCCTTTTATCCCGGATTGTACGAACAAATGGGTATTCCGTTTACAGGCGGGAATGCTTCTCTTCTTCATCTTAATCTCGATAAACATCTCGCCAAAACTGTTTTGTCTTCTTATGGAATTAGTGTTCCAAGAGGAGTTTTAATAACCGAGAAAGAGCGCAATTTACCCGACGATTTACAATATCCGTTGATGATTAAACCGAATTCAGAAGGATCGAGCAAAGGAATTACGCAAGATTCAGTCGTTGAAACAAAGGATCAAGCCCTGGCCAGGATAAATCATCTTTTAAGCCATTATCCTGCAGGCCTCGTTGTTGAAGAATATATAGATGGACGGGAGCTTAGTGTTCCATTTCTTGAAAGTTTTCCGGGAAAGTTACTTGATATTGTAGAACATACTTTTGATTTAAGTAAAATTGGGGGAAAATATAATATATACGATTATGATATGAAACAGGGTGGTGAAGCTGCAAAATCAGTAAGTGTTATCTGTCCTGCAAATATAAATACCGAAGAAGAAAAAGCTGTAACAAAAATGGCCCGGGCAGTTTTTGATATCATGTCTTGTCCGGATGTTGGCAGGGTAGATATTCGATTACATAGAAACGGGAAACCTTATTTTATTGAACTTAATCCGTTACCAAGCCTTCATCCAAATGCTTCTCTTATGACCGCAGCCAGGTCACGTGGCCTCGAGTTTCGTGATACCTTGCGGTTAATTATTCGTTCAGCTGCCCGCCGTTATGGCCTTGCAATCAGACCTGCAAAGCAGCCTAAAAAAGATGATTTTTTATCCGAAATCCCACGCCCTAATGCACGGGAACTTGGCATTCAAATTGGCAGGATTCGTCCCGGAATAAATAATGCAATCACTGATGTTAAAGGTGTACGCATTGGCCATTTCTCACGAGTTGAAGATAATGTACAAATCCCCGGTGGCACAGAAACAAGCAATATACGTACGGGTGTTACAGCAATTATGCCTGCTGGAGAAGCTTATGCAAATCGGATTGCCGCAGGTGGTTTTATATTAAATGGAGTTGGTGAAATGGCTGGTTTAACACAGGTTATTGAGACCGGTTGGCTTGAAACACCTATTCTTTTAACAAACTCACATTCAGTAGGCCGGGTTCATGCAGGTGTTGTAAATCATATGATTAAAAAGTACCCGCAACTGGGTACCGAAACCGATGTGGTTTTACCAGTAGTTGGAGAAGCCGACGATTCTTTTCTAAATGATATCAGAGTGGGAGTATGTTCGGCCCAGGATGCAATCAAAGCTATTGAATCAGCATCTTCAGGTTCTGTGAAACAAGGTTCTATAGGTGCCGGTACGGGTATGACAAGTTTTGATTTTGCCGGTGGTATTGGAACTTCTTCCCGTATTTTAAATATGTCTGAAGGCGATACATATACTGTGGGTGTGCTTGTTCTTTCCAATTTTGGAAAAATGCGTAATCTTACTATAGATGGTGGTGTAGTCGGGAGAGATCTGGATAATGAATTTGATAAAGCCGGACGTCGCGAGGTATCCGAAGGATCGATCATTGTAGTGGTTGCTACCGATATTCCTCTTATCAATAGTCAGCTAAATAGGGTGGCAAAACGAGCTGCCCTTGGACTTGGACGTACTGGTTCTTATGCAGCCTCAACGAGTGGTGAAATAATTATTGCATTTAGTACGGGTAATCGTAAACCCCGGGTTAATACTTCTAAAAGTAAGTTTATGAGTTTAAAATGCATTTCGGATAATCATATAGATATGGTTTACGAAGCTGTAGTAGAAGCGACAGAAGAGGCAGTTGTAAATGCCATATTTTGCTCTAATGGAATGAATGGACGGGAAAATCGCTGGTGTCCGGCAGTTCCACATCAGCGTATTATCGAATTATTAAACAAAGGAAAACAAATCAATGAAAGTAATTGAGAAATATAACGATAGTTTGCATAACCCATACTGGAAGTATCAGCTCGGCCGCGAAGCTTATGAAGTTAAGGATACCCCTCTTCGTGTTGAATCCATAAAGAAAGCACTACGTACCGACGATCGATTCGATTTTATAACTGCAAAAAAATTTCCGGAACGCTTGATTTCGCGACTTCATCCTTACCACGATTATATTCTTAAAACAGGATTGAGTTTAAAAAACGAGGAGGAGGAGTTTTATCCAGACCTTTTTCCTGGTGAAGGTGCAAACCTTAAAAAAAAGATTGATTCGCCTTTATGGGGTGGAATATGGTGTACTGATGCTGTTACACCGATTAAAAAAAAGACTTATGAAGTTGCCCGTGCTTCTGCTGAAACCGCTTTAACGGGTGCGGAATTGCTTCGCGAAGGACATGAAAAAACAGTATATGCCTTGTGCCGGCCTTCGGGACATCATGCCGGCCCCCGTGTTTTTGGTGGGTATTGTTATTTTAATAATGTAGCTACTGCCGCTGAGTATTTATTGCCTGAGGGAAAAGTTGCTATTGTAGATATCGATTATCATCATGGGAATGGAACCCAGGAGTTTTTTGATGAAATAAAATCTGTATTTACGGCATCAATTCATTGCGACCCTTCTAACGAGTACCCATACTTTTGGGGTTATGCTGACGAAATAGGAAAAGGTCAGGCTGTTGGGACAAACCATAATGAACCTTTACCTAAGGATACCGGATTAGAGCAATATGCTGCAGCCGTAGACAGGATTCTTATTAAGATACGTGAGTTTAATCCAGCTTATTTAATTATTGCTGCCGGCTTTGATACGCATATGGATGACCCGATAGGTGGTTTAAAACTTCGTACAGAAGATTATATCTCAATTGGCAATCAGTTTAAGTCGTTGGAAATACCAACATTGGTGTGCCAGGAAGGTGGATATAATGTTGATATTCTTGGCGATTGTGTAAAGAATTTTCTTTTAGGATTGATGTAATATTCTTCAGCCCTTCTGGATTACTGAAAATATGCAATCCAGTAAAGTTCAAAACAATTTGGTCACTGTATATTTGGGTAACCTGTTAAAAGCTATCCTGAAAGGGATTTAGTTCAACAGCAAGCTACCCGTCTCAGTCGAACGCCGGGTTTCGGTGCTTTGTTGACAGGATCCCAATAGTCGTCGGGATGAAAAGCAACGCTTCGCAGGAAGTTCATCGAAAAACTCCCGCCCTGTGTGTAGGCGGAACGTTTTGTGCAATTATAGTCGCACAAGAAAGTTCTTTAAATGATATAAGACTCAAAAATGAAAACAATTTTCACTATGCTAATCTGTTTCAGTTGCATGACTATGTTTGGTCAAAAAATTGAACTATTTGGAGGACAAAATAAAAACACATTTTATAATTCGGGCCAGGTTTCAGGACACTTTAACTCTTCTTATAATTCTGGGTTAGGTTTTATCGCTGGTATCGGAGTTGATAATATAAAAGTCGACTGGATGACTGTGCGGTTCACACTACAATTTGAGAATTATAGTGGAGAATTAGAGGCAAGTGGTGGTGGACTGGGTGGAGGAAATTCAACACAAGTGTTAATTGACAAATCTGTTATCACTTTGGGAATTTTTCCATTAAATTTTCGAATTTTGAAAAGGATTGATTTGAATTTTGGTCTTGAGATTTCAGGATTAGTTGATGAATCATTTAGTGAAACAACTGGTGGCTGGTTAATGGGGCAACCGGACTGGAGGGATAATTTGCAGGATAAATATTCGAGATACAGTTCTTTAATATACTATGGATTAAGAGGAAAAATTTCTTATGATTATTTATTGACACAATCAATATTTATTTCTCCTCAATTTTCATATTATCTTGGATTATCAACTGAGTTTAATGAGTTTAATGAGTTTCCCAAACAGACAAAATCGATGAGATACGCTTTTGGCATAGGTATAAAAAAGAAAATAAAATAAATGCACATCAAACTACCCGGCAAGTCGGGTTTCAGTGCTTTAATGAAAGGATCCCAATTAATCTGGATGAAAAGCAACCCTTCGCAGGATGTTCATTGGAAAACTCCCGCCCTGCGTGTAGTTGCGGAACATTACAAATACTAAAAATATTCATAATACACGGATTGCTTTTACAAATCGTCGTGTGTATCCTTCGGTTGCAAGGCTTGTAATTTTAACTTTCATATCACGGTCTGAGGAGGCGTGGATGAAATCACTTTCTTTTCCTTTTGGATTTGAAACAATTCCAACATGTCCGATAACATTTCGGGTCGGACTTAAGAATAATAATATATCTCCTTTTTGTACGCTTTCAATCGGGATTTCTGTTCCAAAATACTCAAATCCCAACGAACTTCGCGGAACTTGCATTTTAAAATGTTGAAAAACAAAATACACAAATCCGGAACAGTCAAAACCATCTTTTCCGCAACCGGCAGCTAAATATGGAGTTTCTAAAAATTCCATCCCATAATTCACAATGCTGTCTTTTAAAGAAGTGCTGGTTTGAATCGAGGTTACAGGTGTTTCTTTGGTAATCGGGTTACTTTTTGAATTTAAAATTTTAGGTTTGTCATATGTTACATAAGCAATCAAAAAAACTACCAGTGTTACAACAGTAAATTTTCCAAAATTCAGGAGATTTGTATTCTTTGTCATAAGAAATCATTTATGCAAATTTAATCATTCTATTGGTAAGTCCTGCTGTTAACAGCCGGTTTAAGAAATTGCTGGGTTACATTAAAAGGAAAACTTCTTTTCCATAACTTCGTCATTAGTTCGTCGGAGAAAACTTTGCGCCTATTTCCTCAACTTCTCAAACCGGCGAAACGTTATGCCTCATTACTCACGCAAGAGATAATTCAGGAATAGTTTAATTAAACCGTTGAAGAATTGAACAGTCCAATAGATTGTCGAAGAGATTCATATAACTTAATTGTTACCGAATAATAAATTTATAAATGATGGTGCGTATGTTAATCTATGTTATTAGTCTGTTTGCCTTGTTATCGTGTGAGAAAGATCCAATTACAGTGCCGGGGGCGGAATCAACCCAAAATATTACGTACCCTGTCGTTGACACAAAAGTAGTGGATGCTTACAGTGACACAGATGTTATATCCATGTCATCGTATAAGGATGCATTTTATGGGCAAGATGCCAATTACACAGGAAATCAGCCATCATACATCGACAATGGAGATGGAACGATTACCGATAATGTAACAGGATTGATATGGGAAAAAGATATGGGAACAAAGATAACTTTTAATGAAGCAATGACTAAAGCAGAGAATTCCAGTTTAGGTGGATATACGGACTGGCGGGTACCTTCTATAAAAGAACTTTATTCTCTTATCTTGTTTACAGGACAGGTTTCAGGGCAGCACGCAATTACTTTCTTTATTGATACAGATTATTTTGATCATCCATTGGGAGACATCTCTATTGGTGAGCGGGAGATCGATGCACAAACATGGAGTAGTACCGAATATGCAGGCAAAACAATGCGTGCGGATTCTACTGTATTTGGTGTTAATTTTGTTGATGGACGCATCAAAGGTTATCCAAAATATAATCCTCGCACGAAAGATGCTAATATTATGTATTTCCGAATGGTACGTGGCAATGCTGACTATGGGGAAAATAACTTTACAGACAACGGCGATGGAACTGTCAGCGACCTGGCGACCGGATTGATGTGGCAAAGAGCAGATGATGGCAATAGTCGTGGCAATATCCTTACTTTTGGACGGGTACAACACACAAAGATGGTCTCATATAAATCAAAAATACCAAGGGTTTAGTTCTATCTGGCCGGACCCTTTTTTCAAATCGGTCTAAGAACTGATTCAGGATCTTACGGACACCATATATCGTGACCGTACACCGATGGGAGTCCGGCTGGATGCTCCGGCCGGGCTTACCGGGTTCAGATGCAAAGCACAAAATAAAATCAGTTGTTCAACTTTGGTCACCAGACCTACAGCCTAAGGTTTCAACGAACACTGTCGGATTCAAACCGTCGGAATCAACACGCGCGACAATCCGCGGATGGTTAAAACAGGATCAGACCTCCCGATTGGCTACCCGCTGCAAGTGAAAAGTAATCAATGAAATAAATATTTTTTGTGTCAATAATATTACAAAAAAGTAGTATATATTTGGTGTTTACTAGTTACCTGCAATTTGAACAAAAACCATCTATCTATTTCCTATTAAAGTAAACTTTCTAATTATAGTTTCCATTATTTGTAAACTTTTTTGTATTTTTGCCATATGACGATTGTAGAAACTTCAACAGGAAGAGAGTTTAATGTAGAAATATTACGTGCCGAAAGTCATGATTTTAAATCATTAGGGAAAAACCGATATTTTTTTGATTGGAGTATTGAGAAAAATCAAGAAGTATACAAATTGTGCAAGGAAGCCTCAAGTGATATATTAGGGCTTATTTCATTGGAGAGAATTCCAAATGAATGGAGAATGCATATTAGACTTCTTACTGTTTCGAAAGAAAACAAAGGAAATGGAAAGGAGTACGATAAAATTGCTGGTAATTTGATTACACATGCTGCTAAAATTGCTATTGTCGAGTTTGGAGAATTGGCTTGCGTGTCACTTAGACCCAAAAGTCAAATTGCCCAACATTATATTGACAAATACAACATGAATGTAACAGGCATTACATTAAGTTTAGAAGTGCCAGAAATATTGACTTTAATTAATAATTACGACCATGAATAGAAAGAAAAATAAAATTATGATTGAAGATGCTGAATATGGTGTAGATTCAAGATATAAATCAAATAAAGAACGTGAATCGGATGCAGCAGCTTTAATGGAAGCACGTTTAAAGAGAATGCAAAATTTATCTAAGAATCAAATAATTCGTGCTAAACTCATGCAACTGAAATTGAAAATGGAAGATTATCTTATTAAGCCTGTTTATGATAACCATAATTATTTTTCAGAATTCTTAGGAACATATATAGATACAATCTATTCTAAGAGAAGTGAATTCGCTAAGGATATTGACATTACACCTGTTCGGTTAAGTCAAGTAATAAATAATCATAGAGAACCTAAAGATGAATTCATAATGAAACTAATGATACATTCTGAAAAGGTATATAAAAACATATGTGATTTTCATATGAAAACTTGGTTTCAAGTTTATTTTCATGAAAAAATTTGTGACACAATGGCAAGTCAAGAAGAATGGCTGCCCAAAATAGAAAAGCATGTCAGGTTCAGTGAATCAATGGAAAAATAAAACTGTAGTTAATTAACAGGACTTTAAGCGGGCAATACCTCGGCGTGAAGTCCCGGCTTGCCCCGTTAAATTTGTTCTGTTTAAAGGGCTTGAAAAACTATTCATCCGCCCTGGAGAAAATCGCATGCAGGAACCAGGAACTTATCCGGTTTTTTGTATTCGGGATAAAAGACACTGTATCCCAATGAATGTAAATCAAAAATACCAGGGGTATATCTATATCCAGCCGGACCCTTTTTTCAAACAGTTCTAAGAACTGATTAAGGATCTTTCGAGGTTATTTCAAAAGTCAAATTAATCGATTTGCCTGTCACCCAGTCCGTCAGATGACGGATCGGGGTCTGATATTCAGTGCGATGGGATCCTGAAACAAGTTCAGGATGACTTGGTCAATGTCTTTTGAGACAGCCACGTACACCGATGGGAGTCCGGCTGGATGCTCCGGCCGGGCTTACCGGGTTCAGATGCAAAGCACAAAATAAAATCAGTTGTTCAACTTTGGTCACCAGACCATACAGACTAAGGTTTCAACGAACACTGTCGGATTCAAACCGTCGGAATCAACACGCGCGACAATCCGCGGATGGTAAAAACAGGATCAGACTGACCTCCCGGTTGGCTACCCGCTGCAACTGAAAAGTAATCAATGACATAAATATTTTTTGTATCAATAAATATTGCAAAAAAGTAATATATATTTGGTGGTATTTACTTGTTATGCACAAAATATAAAGAGCAACATAGATATGAATAAACTGATTAGAAAAATCACACCGACAATTGAATTCTTGATAGTTCTACTTATTGGTTTTGGACTATTTATTTACTCATCTACTCGTGGATTCTTTATTGTAAACTCAAATTACGACCATACATGGACATATAAGTTAACAAGTCAAGGACACTTTTCTCTTGTAATTTATGAGACAATAGCCTTATTGATTATTTTGTATATTTTAAAAGTGAGAAATTGGAGCGTATCTGACTTTAATCTTGAATTTACATTTCGAATGATATGGATAGGACTACTACTAATGTTTATTCGCAATATTATTGGAGGTATAGGATTCAAGTTATTTGAGTTAGTAAATATTGTAGACAAATCAACGCAAAAGCATGTACAATTTGGATTAGAATCAAATTGGATAAGTATTTCATTGATTATCATTACAAACTCGATTTATGAAGAAGTTCTTCTAATTGGATACTTCTTTAAAAGACTTGAAAAATTTCACCCAGCCATTGTGATAGGATTCAGCATGCTTATTCGACTTTCATATCATACTTATCAAGGTTGGATGAGTCTGTTTTCTATAATTTCTCTTGGACTAGTATTTGGATACTATTACTATAAATATAAAAAATTATGGCCTTTAATTATCGCACATGGATTTGGGAACTTAATTGCTTTCTTAGGGATGCATTTTCATTGGTTAGAAAAGCTTCATAATTTGAATGGTTAAAATAAATTCTGTGCATAAAAGCAAGCTCCCCATCAAGTCGGACATCCTGCTTCATTGGCAGGATACCGATAGACATCGGGATGAAAAGCAGCATCCGCCAGCTGGCGGATTTATCGGGAAAATTCCGTCCTGCCTGTAACTGCAGTACGATAGCAACAAGTTAAAAATACAATCACGACAGAAAAGAACTAAAAAATTGGAACCATTTATTGTTGTTTTTGATCACGGTTTCAGTAAAACGCGATATCTTTTTTTCTTATTACTTTTATACACGATCAATTGAAAAGAAATGAACCGATTTTTATTTTCCATCATACGGATAATTTTGTCCGGTACGCTTTTTACCCACCATCCATCGTATGACTGATTTCCCGAAGGAAAATAAAATGATGAACTAATACATTCAAGCCATGAATCCAAAGACTTCAACCATCCGGATTTTTTGTTTTGTCTTTTTACTGATCATGGTCAGCTGCAAGGCTCCCGACCCTACGTTCTATGTCAATGTTCAAACCGGGAACGATGCCAATCCGGGAACCGCGGAAAAACCGTTCCAGTCGATCGATAAGGTAAATTCCCTTCCGCTTCAGGCTGGCAACCGGGTACTTTTTGCCGGAGGACAAACTTTTAACGGAATGCTCAGGCTTTCAGGAAAAAACGGAACAAAGGAAAACCCGCTTGTGATTGGTTCATACGGAATTGGCCGGGCCAGGCTAAACGGAGGAACCCGGAATGCCATTCGGGCCGACAGTTGTTCCTGGCTACAGGTAAAAAACCTGGTATTATCAGGCAATGGGCGACTTACGGGAAATACAGGCAGTGGAATCGAATTCCGGCGGACAGAAAACTGCAGGATGGACAGCCTTGAAACCAGCGGATTTTTATGGTCGGGAGTAAAGGCGGTTGGTGGTAAAAACCTGCGGATTACCCATGTATATGCGCACAACAATGGTTTTTCGGGCATTCATGTGGAATCCGATGGTCAGGATGCCGGCGGACTGGAAGGTTCAGAACAAAAAACGTTCAGGAACCTGTACATTGCAAATTGTGTGGCCGAAAACAATCCGGGTTGTCCGGCAGTAAAAAACAATCACTCCGGAAATGGCATTCTCATTGGCGGTGTCACGAACGGAACCATTGAATATTGCGAGGCGATGAACAACGGCTGGGATATGCCGCGCGAAGGCAATGGCCCGGTCGGAATCTGGGCTTATCAAAGCGATAGCATAACCATTCAATATTGTTACTCACACGATAACAAAACATCGGCCCATGGCAAAGACGGGGGCGGTTTCGATTTCGACGGCGGCATTACAAATTCCGTGATGCAGTATAACTTCTCGGCCAACAACGAAGGCGCCGGGTACGGGTTATTCCAGTATTACGGCGCTTCGGTCTGGAAAAACAACCGGATTCGAAACAACATCAGTTACAACGATGGCCGTAAAAACGGAAAGGCCGGCTTCCTGCTGTGGATCGCTGTTGGTTCACCTGTTCCAATCTCAAATTGCCTGATCTTGAACAATATTGTAGTGAATAAATACGGGCATGCGATAAGTTTCGAAACTGGCGTTTATTCGGATTTCAAGTTCGAAAACAATCAGCTTTTACTAATTGAAAAATCCGCTTCGTTTGTTTTTGGGAAATACTCTGGTGTAATTTTCTCCGGAAATCAGGTCTGGGCAGTCGATCAGGATATTCCGCTTACTTTTCCTGAAGATGCTGAAGCCAGACTGACTGATCCTAAAATTAAACTTCCGGAAAATAAATCTGAATTACCTAAAAATATAAAAGAATTAAAAGAAATGACTTTATTCAAATAATCTGTTTTCGGAGACCTGTCAGGTTTTAAAAACCTGACAGGTCTCCGAAAATAATAAACCAAAACAATACCTATGGAAAAAGAACCTAACTACCTAAAAAAGATTCAAATTTTCAGAACCACACTGATTTTATTTTCAGCTTTTCTTTTCCTCGCCTGCACCTCCGCAAAACCCGATTTTACCAACCGCGAACAGGATTTTGACGCCGGATGGAAATTCAACCTGGGCGATGTTTCCGGCGCTGAAACTCCTGCATTCGACGACAGCCAATGGAGAACCCTCGACCTTCCCCACGACTGGAGCATCGAAGATTTGCCATCTGCCGAAGGAACGAATCGGGTCGGTCCGTTTTTGGAAGACAGTCCGGGCAAAGGATCAACCGGGTTTGTATTGGGCGGAACAGGATGGTACCGGAAATCATTTACACTTGACAAGACGGCAGACGGGAAAAAAGTACAAATCTGTTTCGACGGTGTATACATGAACGCTGAAGTGTGGATTAACGGACAATCGCTGGGAGTTCATCCTTATGGCTATACTCCTTTTTATTATGATCTTACCCCATTTATAAACCCTTCCGGAGAACAAAATACATTGGCTGTAAAAGTTAACAACACCGGAAAAAACAGCCGTTGGTACAGTGGTTCCGGAATTTACCGTCATGTTTTCCTGCAGGTAACCGACAAAATAAATATTCCTGTCTGGGGAATTTTTGTAACCACTCCTGAAGTAAGCGCAAAAGAAGCGCTGGTAAAGCTGAACATAAAAGTGAACAATGAGACGGATAAAATGGAAGAGATCGAAATCATCTCTAAAATTGTATCATCCGATGGCAGGGAAGTAACTGAGGCAAAAACGATCATTCCTCAATTCAATAAAGGATCTTTTGATACCGAACAAATTTTTCAGCTACTTAATCCTTCACTTTGGTCATTGGATACACCAACAATGTACAAGGTGATCACTGAAATCAGGGTCAGTGGCAAAATAGTTGATCAAAAAATCACCAGTTTTGGGATACGAACCATCGAATTCAGCGCCGAAAAAGGTTTTCTCCTGAATGGCGAACCGGTACTTTTAAAAGGCGGCTGCATGCATCACGACAATGGTCCGCTGGGATCGGCTGCCATCGACCGGGCCGAAGAGCGCCGGGTTGAACTGATGAAACAGTTCGGGTTCAATGCCATCCGCACCAGCCACAATCCCCCATCCTCTCAATTCCTCGATGCCTGCGACCGGCTTGGAGTTTTGGTCATCGACGAAGCGTTTGACCAGTGGCAGCGACCTAAAAATCGGGAAGATTACAACCTGTATTTTGATGAATGGCATCAGCGTGACCTGGAATCCATGGTTCTGCGCGACCGGAATCATCCATCGGTGATTTTGTGGAGCATTGGCAATGAAATCAACGAACGGGTCGATTCATCCGGATTGGAGATCATGAAAAACCTGAGTGCAATCATTAAGAAACTGGACACAACACGGCCGGTCACGGAGGCAATCTGTGATTTCTGGGACAACAAGGGAAAAACCTGGGAATCAACGATTCCTGCCTTTGCATTGCTTGACGTGGGCGGTTACAATTACAAACTCGATGAATATGAAAAAGACCACGCACAATTTCCTGAACGAAAGATGATCGGGACTGAATCGTTTCCAACCCAGGCATTGGAGAACTGGCAAATGGTCGAAAAACATCCGTACGTATTGGGCGATTTTGTCTGGACTTCGATGGATTATCTGGGAGAAGCAGGAATCGGAAATGCACTCATCGGTAAAGAGAAAAAAGTAACCTTTGGTCCGGGATGGCCCTGGTACAATGCCAATTGCGGCGACATCGACATTTGCGGTTTCAAAAAACCACAATCGTATTTCCGCGATGTAGTCTGGAAAATCAGCAACCTGGAAATGGCCGTACACGCTCCCATCCCTTCAGGAATGATTGAAAACGTAAGTTACTGGGGCTGGCCCGACGAGCAGCAAAGCTGGAACTGGTCCGGCCGTGAAGGCGAAAAATTGAAGGTCAATGTTTATTCGAATTATCCGGAAGTCAGGCTCGAACTGAATGGTAAAGTAATCGGAACAAAATCGGTTTCAGCAGAGACCAAACTGACTGCCACTTTTGATGTGCCCTACGAAGCCGGCGAATTAAAGGCCATCGCTTTAAACGACGGAAAAGAAGTGGAAACTAAAATTCTGAAAACCACCGGCAAACCGACTAAGATTCGTCTGACCGCTGATCGTTCGGAAATCAAAGCCAGCCGGAACGACCTTTCGTATGTAACCGTTGAAATAACCGATGAAGCCGGGAATTTAGTTCCGGATTCCAATCTTCCCATGCAGTTTGAAATTGAAGGAGCAGGCGAACTGGCAGCGGTTGAAAACGGCAATCCGTCGGAGATGAAAAGCTTCCGGAAACCACAGGTGACCAGTTTCAAAGGCAAATGCCTGGTGATTTTAAGGCCCAAAGGAAATGCCGGAGAAATTAAATTAAAGGCAGAATCCGAAGGATTGGAAGGAATTGAACTGGTTGTAATCACCAAATAATCAGTTTACATAGTCGCCGTCAGATCTACTTTTCAGTGAAAAAACGAACGATTTTCAGGAAATGAATTTATCAGGATCATCTGGAATGGCATACCAAAATTTGATCCGGCCGATTGGAGTTTTTACCGGTAAAATATTTCTTATATCCGACAGGTTTTGAAAATCTGTCGGATATAAGAAAACAAATTAATCAAGCACCGGAATCAGTTTGACAATGATTCCGGGTTTTTCCATCGCAACATAGATATATCCGTCCGGACTAATGGTGACATCTCTTACCCGTCCGGCATTTTCGAGTAGTTTTTCCTGTTCGGTTACTTTCCCGTTCTCCAAATGGACCCGTTCGAGGTACTTAAAACTCAGTGATCCGCTCAAAATATCACCTTTCCAGCCCGGGTATTTGTCGCCCACAACAAATTTCATGCTGCTGGGCGCTATTGAAGGTGTCCATTGAAAAACCGGCTGTTCCATGCCTGCCTTGGCAGTTTCTTTGGTAATGATGGTTCCATCGTAATTAATTCCAAAAGTAATTACCGGCCAGCCGTAGTTATTGCCTTTACCAATCAGGTTAATTTCGTCGCCACCGCGCGGTCCGTGTTCGTTGTCATAAATCCGGTGATTTTCCGGATTGATATCGATCCCCTGTGGATTCCGGTGTCCGTAGGAATAAATGGTGGGCATTGCACCCGGAGTATTTACAAAAGGATTATCAGGCGGAATACGTCCATCGTCGAAAATACGGTGAATTTTGCCACAGTGATTGGTGAGCGTTTGTGCGTTCGACGATTCACCCCGTTCGCCTACTCCGAAATACAAATAACCTTCATCATCGAAAACCATCCGGCAGCCAAAATGTTGACCTTTGGTGGTGTTTGGCATGGCTTTAAAAAGTTCCTGCTGTTCAACCAGCTTGTTGTCTTTTAGTTTTGTTCTGAAAATGGCCGTATTCCCTCCGACTCCGTCAGGCGCTTTCTTTGAATAGGAAATATAGATCCAGCCATTATTTTCATACTGAGGGTGTAAAACAATATCCATTAAGCCACCTTGTCCCTGGGCCAAAACTTCAGGAACTCCTGAAATAATCGCACTCAGTTTACCTTTACTGAAGCGGAATAACTGACCGCTGCGTTCGGTTACCAGCATATCGCCACCAGGTAAAAAAGCGATACCCCACGGAACATCAAGCCCAATGGCCACCGTATCAATTTTAAAAGCCTGATGTTTGGAATGTACTACCGCCGGAAACTTTATAACTTCGGGAGTCACCTTTTTACTCTTCATGTCCAGAATATAATCCGAAATTGCTTTCATCTCTTCCGAAGTGAATGCTTTTTCGAACGATGGCATACCCAGGTTGGGTAGTCCGTTTTTGATGACAGGTGTCAGATCATTTCCGGCGCTGAATGCTTCCCAGGTATTTCCGGCGAAACGTTCCATCTGAGTTCCGTGGCAACCGGCACAATACTGAATAAAATTAGCTCTTGCATCTGATTTTGCAGGACTCAATTGGGTTTGAATCTCTCGAGGTGTAGTTCGGGCTTTGGGATAAAAAAGATTAAAGCCGCCAAAAAAAAGAGAGAATAGAAGTAAAACAAACAATGATTTCATAGCTGGACAGGTTTTAGTATATCAATCTAACTAACACATCAACCTCCTTTTTGTTGAAATTCCGGTTCTTTTCATAAACGGATATTTTCATTCCTATTGAAAAAAAAATAAAAAACTCACCTGTTTTAAACTTCCTGATAAAGCCTTAATCGATTCCACTTTAATCCATCCGCCTGATCAGTGGTATCTTCTCACTTATGTGGTTGACCGTGGCCGATTGACAACCTACATCAATGGAACTTTGGAGTTGGAGAGTCAGATCGAACTGACTCCACTGCAGGCCGGAAAAACATTCTTTGGTGTCAGACCAGACGAACAATCCTGGGTCAACGGAAACATCTGTAAAATAAGGATTTATCCTGAAACATTAATTCCGGCAAATTTTATGGTTTACTGAAATAAAAACAATAATTTACATGCCCTAAAACAAACTAACGAACTACGAACGAATCAACAATGAGAAATCTATTCTTCAGGTTAAGCAATCAGAAAGCAAAACAAAACCTGAAAGGAAACAAGATTGAGATTTCCATTCATGCAGGTATAAATCACAAACCGACACCGAATGAAAAAGATTGTTTTGAATATCCTGTTTTTGTTTGCAGTGCTGGTTTGTTCATCACAACAAAATGCCGGTTACAAGTCGCCTGATGCCAGGGATCCCATCCTTTTTGAAGGCGATCATATTGTTTATCAAGGCAAAACTATTCTGCTTGGGCCCAAAGCTTTTTTTATTGACGGACAATTATCCGGCAAAGAAGCTGCAAAATACAGCCATGTTTTTAATTCGGTAAACGAAGCAGCCAAACACCTTACCGATGGGACCGAGGCTTCTCCCATGGTGCTTTACATCGCACCTTCGGTTTACTGGATAGATAATCCCGATGATCCTGAAATTCGCATCCCGAAAGCAACAGGAAGCACCCCTTTTGGCCTGGAAATAAAATGCGAATGGCTTAAATTTTACGGCCTTTCCGATTATGCAAAAAATGTGGTTCTGGCCTGTAACCGCGGGCAAACGATGGGGGCAAAAGGAAATTTCACCATGTTACGTATCTCCGGACAGGGCACAAGTGCTGAAAACATTACTTTCGGGAACTACTGCAACATTGACCTTGTATACCCGCTAAAACCCGAATTGGGCCGGCAGAAAAGAGGATCAGCCATTGTTCAGGCCCAGCTTGTATTTTGTGACGGTGACAAGCTTGTTGCCCGCAACACACGTTTTGTCAGCCGGCTTAATTTATCCCCTTTCGCTGGAGGCAAACGGACACTTTTCGACCGATGCCTCTTCGAGTCAACCGATGATGCCTTGAACGGCACGGCTGTATATTTAAACTGTATCCTGAAGTTTTACAGTGGAAAACCCTTTTGGGGAACAGTTGGTACCGGAGCAGTTTTCCTCGGTTGTGATGTCAATTCATACACCCGCGGCGAACAGTATTTTACCAAAAGCAAGGGTCAGGTAGCCGCTGTGGATACGCGTTTTGAATCGGAGACACTGACTTATTTAGGATGGAGAGATATTCCTGCCAAAGAATCGCGCAACTACCAGTTCAACATTCAACTGAGTGGTGAACCTGTTCTTATCGGGAAATATCATCCTCAGTCGACGGTTGATATGACCGGGAAAGCTGTTATTAATGCGTATCGTTTCATATACAAGGACGAGGTGATTTACAATACTTACAACCTTTTGTCTGGCGACGACAACTGGGATCCGATGGGAATTAAATCCCTGGTAAATTTGAAAATCAAACCGGATGGTACCTGCGTAATCATTCCAACCAACACGAATGATGAAATGAAGGAAGTAATTGTAACCGCTTCAACTTCTTCAGGGCTGGAGGCGGCAAGTGTTGTATATGTCACTCCTTCAATCCTGAACGCTCCTGAATTCAGCCTTTTACCCACGCTAAAAAAGAATAAGGACGGCAGACTCACTCTTGACTATAAGCTGGATATGAAATTCCGGGACCAATCGCTGGTGAATTGGTATCGTTGCAGCGATGCAAAAGGAAATAATCCGATCGAGATAGCCGTTTCCCGCCTGAATGAGCCAAAACTGTTTTATGTGCTGTCGTCAGGCGATATGGGTTATTACATCATGGCGAAAGTATCGCCGAAACACCTTCGCAGTATGACTGGTGAGCCGGTTGCAGTTCTAACTGCGGAGCCTGTTTCCGCGATCGATGTAAAAGCGGATAACAACATCCTGGATGTGGACCTGAAGAGTTTATCGACAAAATATCAGCCTGAAGTTAAACCCGGATTCTGGACGCTTGATTGTTATGCGCCAGCCGACACCTATGACTGGACTGCTGACAACAGCGGTGATCCCTGGTATTATGGCGGGGGTACCGATGGTGCAATAAATGCGACGGGTCTTGTCCAGGCCAATAAGGGAGCCCGATTGCGGTATACACCCGTTGGTGGGAAGTTTGGTGATATGAATATGAAAACGGGACCGCTGTACCGATCAGTGAACCCTTATCCGCATCATGCTACAGACCTGACTGTTCTATCACGGTTCAGGTTAAAGCCAACAGACTGGTCGTTCATGCCGAATCCCCGGCAGTATATTATATCGTTCCCGACAGGCCTGAAGTAGTTCAAAAGGTTGATCTGGATGCAAACATAACCGGCAACAATTTTGGAGGGTTCGGGTTCCAGCACACAGGTAAGGTTGGAAGCGGCGCGACATTGATCAAAGATTTAAAAATTGAATGGAATTAATTCATTGACCTCATACAGTTTACTAAATATGAACATACATTTAACCCAATCTGGAAAGTTGCTTATCCTGATTCTGCTGGTAACATTTCCAACTATTTATCCGGATGCACAAACGAAATCAACAGGCATCAGCACGGAGCCATTTGGTGACAGCATGCGCCACTGGTACACCATGCATGATGATAACAACATCGTTAATCCGGTTGCGAATCAACCCAAATATCAGGAGTCCGATTACACGAAGATTGCCGGTAACATTTTGCTTTTCCAGCGGGATAACGGAGGATGGCCCAAAAACTACGACATGAAGGCCATTTTAACTCCTGAACAGGTGGACGGTGTAATGCGGACAAAGAACATTCTGCATACCACTTTCGATAATTCGACTACCAAAGTAATAACAGTTTCTGCTCTTACGGAAAAGTCACAATGGAAAACAACCAGCTACGACAGGCTTGTCGTTGTCGATTCAACGGCTGCTCCGATCTGGACACGCTACTACGAACCTGGAACTGAAAAGCCCCTGTTTTGCGACAGGAACAGCAAATACCTGTATTCAATGGCCGAAGTCAGCCGGGAACGACGCAGCGGATATGGCTGTTACACTTACGCTCCGCAGGAGGTTCTGGATAACTATCCGGAATGGCAAAAAAAATGGGCGCCTGATCAGGATGTTCTGAACTTAAACCTTCAACGATAATGAAAAAAACAGTACTTTTTCTTTCGGTGCTGATTGCGCACCTTTCGATGGCACAGACAGCCTCCAACAAATTCGTTTGATTTTCTGTATCGAATTTCAACATGTTGTCTGTGCAGTTGTGTCAACTGTCGCTGAGTTCACCGATTGACTGTTAAATGGGATCATTATCCTTAAAATTCCGGTGATTCAATTTCAGGCTGAAGTTTTTAATCCTATTTTTGAACCGATGAAATAACTCAATCCATATATCCCATAAACCAGACTCATGAGAACCTTTATTAATTTCCGTTTGCTGATCATTTCAATCTTTTTTTCAACGGGTTTAAATGCTCAAAATCCTACTCCGGTTGACTATGTCAATCCGTTGATGGGTTCCGACTCCAATTATTCACTGTCGAACGGGAATACCTATCCGGCCATTGCCATGCCATGGGGTATGAATTTCTGGACGCCGCAAACGGCCAAAATGGGTGATGGCTGGGTTTACGCTTATGATGCAACCCACATTCAGGGTTTCAAGCAAACCCATCAGCCCAGTCCGTGGATCAACGATTACGGCCAGTTTTCGCTTTTCCCCCTGACCGGGGAGTTAAAAATTTCAGGAGAGGATCGGGCAAGCTGGTTTTCGCACAAAGCTGAAACCGTCAAACCATATTATTACAGCGTTTACCTGGCCGATTACGATGTAACCACCGAAATCACCCCCACCGAACGCGCTGCCATGTTCCGTTTTACTTTTCCTGAAAATGAAAAATCGTGGGTCGTAATTGATGCTTTCAACAAAGGATCGTATGTCAAAATAATTCCTTCTGAAAATAAAGTAATTGGTTATACGACCCGAAACAGTGGCGGTGTTCCGGAGAATTTCAGGAATTACTTTGTCATCCGGTTTGATAAATCTTTTGCAGAAAGTCAGATTTGGAGCGACACCGCAGTGGTTGCCGGTGTTTCAGAATTAAAAGCCCCCCATGCCCTGGCTGTCGTTCGTTTCAAAACGAATAAGGGAGAACAGGTTCATGCCAGGGTAGCTTCGTCGTTTATTAGTTTCGATCAGGCTGAATTGAACCTGAATGAATTGGGAACCGATAATTTCAATCAGGTTTGTCAAAAAGGAAAAGAAACCTGGAATAAGGAACTCTCGCGCATCCGTGTTGAAGGCGGAACAACCGATCAGACCCGAACTTTTTACTCCTGCCTCTACCGTACCATGTTGTTCCCCCGCAAATTCTTCGAGTTCGGCAAAGATGGCCAGATGGTTCATTACAGTCCGTATAACGGACAGGTTTTACCTGGCGCCATGTTTACCGACAATGGGTTCTGGGACACTTTTCGTGCAGTGTTTCCATTCTTCAATTTGCTGGAACCGTCGCTGAATGCGCAAATTCAGGAAGGATTGGTAAACACTTACAAAGAAAGCGGGTTTCTTCCGGAATGGGCCAGCCCGGGACACCGCGATTGTATGATTGGCTCCAACTCGGCGACCATTATTGCCGATGCTTACCTGAAAGGTGCACGTGGTTACGACATCACTACACTTTACGAAGCTGTTCTGAAAAATTCGAAAACTGAAGGCCCGCTTGGCTCAGTCGGCCGCAAAGGAGTAGATTATTACAATAAACTGGGATACGTTCCTTACGATGTAAAAATTAACGAAAATGCCGCGCGCACCCTTGAGTATGCTTTTGCCGACTGGACCATTTATCAGCTGGCCAAAGAATTGAAACGCCCCCAGGAAGAAATTGATTTGTTTGCCCGGCGCTGCCAGAACTACCGGAATGTTTTCGATCCTGAAACGAAACTGATGCGGGGAAAAAACGAGGATAAATCGTTCCAGAAACCTTTCAACCCGTTTAAATGGGGCGATGCCTTCACCGAAGGAAACAGCTGGCACTATACCTGGTCGGTACTGCACGATATTCAGGGATTGATTGATTTAATGGGCGGTAAAAAAGAATTTGTGAGTATGCTCGACTCCGTATTTGTAGTACCTCCTGTTTTTGATGCATCATACTATGGAAAAGTGATCCATGAAATTCGTGAGATGCAGATCATGAACATGGGCAATTATGCGCATGGGAACCAGCCTATTCAACACATGATTTACCTGTATAATTATGCCGGTGTGCCGTGGAAAACCCAGAAATGGGTACGCGAAGTGATGAACCGGATGTATCTCCCGACTCCTGATGGTTATTGCGGCGATGAAGACAATGGCCAGACTTCCGCCTGGTATGTATTTTCGGCCATGGGTTTTTACCCGGTTACTCCTGCCAGCGACCAGTATGTTTTGGGCGCTCCGCTTTTCGAAAAAATTACGATTAAACTCGAAAACGGAAAAGAAGTGGTGATCAATGCTCCTGAAAACAGCGCTGATAATAAATACATCCAATCGGCTAAATTCAATGGAAAAGATTACACCAAAAACTGGCTGAGTTATTCTGAACTGATGAAGGGTGCAGTCCTGGATTTCAAGATGACAGCTACACCAAACCTGAAACGGGGAACGGAGGACAAAGATTTCCCTTATTCATTTTCGAACGAAAAGAAATAAGTAAAAAATCGAAGATGTTGTATGATTTCAAGAATCAGACTCTTTTATTCATGCGAATATTTACCTGCTGATTAGAACTAACAGTTTCAAAAATGAGGAACTGAAATGGCTTTTCTCAAACAGGCACTCTTTAATCCGGAAACCGAAGGACAATTCCTTTCAATGATAATCCAGCTAAATTAAGCATATCCTATGTTTCGGTTTGATCTTTTTCTGTTTTTGAATATTTCCGTTGAAGAATAAGATAGACTGGAATTCCGGACAGGATGAGAACCACGCCAATAGCTGCTTCCCGTGGACGGGTTGCAATGGTATTGATGAACAGACCGATACAAAAAAGGATAAAAATGGCTGGCACATACGGATATCCCCAGACTTTGTAGGGACGGTATGCATCGGGCATCTTGCGGCGCAAAATAAACACACCCAGTGTTGTGGCTCCGTAAAATATAAAGACAGCAAAAATGACCATGTCTGTCAACTGGTCAAAAGTTCCGGAGAGTACCAGCATGGAGGCCCAAATCCCCTGCCATAATAAAGAGTTGGAAGGAACGTTGTTTTTGTTCAGTTTTCCAATCCCCGAAAAGAAAAGGCGTTCGCGGGACATCGCATAATACGGACGGGCTCCGGTGAGAATACTGGCGTTGGTGCAGCCCAGGGTAGTAAGCAGTATCAGCAAGGAAATAAACAAAACGCCTCCTGTCCCCCAGAAACTCCTGACAGCCTCAACAGCAGCAATCTGGTTGCCGGCATCATTAATTCCGACCAGTTGCGGAATGGACAAGAGGGAGAGGTAGGTTACATTAACCAGCAGGTAAATAAATATGATTACGAAGACACCGATAACAATTCCCTTTGGAATGTTTCGGTTTGCATCTTTAATTTCTCCTCCTATAAAGCCAACAGAAACCCATCCCTGGTATGCCCAGAAAGCTGCCAGCATGGCTGTATAAAACGATGAAACAGTTACAGTGCCGGCAGTCAGCTCACTGATATCCATGAAATGCTCAGGTTTGACTGAAATATGACTTAACCCAAAGAAAACGATCACCAGGAGGCCGGCAAAAACCGTGAGCAAAATGGCTTTACCCGCCCAGGCTCCACTTTTTAAACCTGAGATGTTTAGAGATGTTAAAAGTAAAATCAGCAGGATAGCGGTTAACTTGACCCCGAAATCCTGAAAAGGGTAAAAAACACCTCCCAGGCTAAAATCCTGAAGGGAGTGAAAAATCTGAGGCAATGGAATAATGCTGTTCAGCGATTGGGCAAAAACATAGGCCAAAGAAGAAATGGTGGCAGTTTGAATGATCGTAAACAGCGACCAGCCATATAAAAATGCAAAAAAGCGGTTGTAAATCTTTTTCAGGTAAACAAACTCTCCCCCGGTATCGGCCAGTAAGCCGGCAACTTCTGCATTACTTAACGCACCGAACAGCGTAATAATCCCGCCGACTATCCATGCCATCAGTATCCATACCGAAGAATGCAGTTCGGCTGCCATTGGGGCAATTTTTTTATATACTCCTGAACCAATGATGTTGGCAACGACAAAAATAATGACGTATCCTAAACCGAACATCCTTACCAAACTTCGTTGATTGCCCATAGACCAGACTTAGAAAATAAATGAGGCTCCTAAATTAAGAAATAAGTTAAGTTTTAAAAGATGAAAGATTCACTTCCTTTAAATCCGGGAAATACGGGAGACTGCGGCGATCAAACTTTGGATGCCTTGTACCCTCCTTTGCAGAAGAAAGTCGATGAAGTCAAAAAAGCATCAGACAACACCGCGAAAAACCGGGAAACAAAATTCTTCCGGGGGAAAGACCACAGCGAAAAACCGGGGAACGAACGTTTGCCAATCCCCCTGGAATTTCTGCTGAAAAAATAGCCATTGAAGAAAATAATATTGGATTCATTCAGCACAATTACTTATTTTTACCCTGAAATAAAAAATCAGAAAATCATGCTTAAAGACCTTATCCTGAAAAACCGCAGTTACCGTCGTTTTTATCAATCTGAAAAGATCAGTAATGAACAGTTGCGTGAATGGGTTGATCTGGCGCGCCATTCAGCTTCAGCCCGTAATTCACAGTCTTTAAAATATATCCTGAGTACAGAAGAAACGTCCAATGCCGGAATTTTCGAACAGCTTGCCTGGGCCGGTTATCTTTTATACTGGCAAGGTCCCGAAGAAGGTGAACGGCCTTCAGCCTACATCGTGATGCTAAATGATACACTGATAGCAGGAAATTACCTTTGCGATGATGGCATTTCAGCGCAAAGTATTCTGCTTGGAGCCGTAGAAGCAGGTTTTGGTGGTTGTATCATTCATTCGGTCAACCGCAACAAGCTTGGTGAAATACTTCATTTGTCGGATCAATTTGAAATTCTTTACGTATTGGCTTTCGGAAAGCCCAAAGAAACAGTGGTCCTTGAAGAAATAAAAGACGGCGATGTGAAATACTGGCGCGACGAAAACCAGGTTCACCATGTACCCAAACGGGCATTGGATGAAATTATCATTGATTTGAAATAACAATTTTATCGCGCATTCACAACAATTTCTCCCGAAGCCAATCCTTCGGCTCTAGCCTTAATTCTTACAGTTCCTGTAGTTTTACCTGCCATCAGCAGGATTGATGCAATACCGGCTTCTGCTTTTCGCGGATTGTCACCAATTAATTCAGCATCGCCTTCAACGGTAAAAGTTATCGCGCGAACATTGTCCTCTTCATTGGATTATTTTTCAAATTGATATTTCGATGTCAGGATAATATATTACAGGCTATCCGGATTATTGGGCTGATCGGGAAACCTGTCGGATTTTTATTTCGCACCATTGAAATAGTTACTCATAAACAACAACTGATATTTGACGGCATTCGTCCAATACGGCCAGGTATGAGCACCCGGCCGGGAGATGTAATCATGCGGTATATTGCGGTACAGCAGTTGCCGGTGCAGATTTTCATTCACTTCATAAAAAAAATCAGCTGTTCCGCAATCAATAATAAGTGCCAGCGAATTCGGAGTGAGTAAATTCAGCATATTGATTACGGTATTCTTTTCCCAGCGTTCAGGCTGTTCTGCATACGTTCCCAGACGTTTAGCCATATCCCAGCTGTTTGGGAACGGGCGGATATCAACACCTCCGCTCATGCTTCCGGCAGCACCAAACACATCCTGATGCCTGAAAGCCAGAAACAATGCTCCATGTCCTCCCATGCTCAAACCTGTAATTGCACGGCCTTTCCTGTCTTTAATGGTTTTATACTTCGCATCGATTGATTTTACCAGTTCCTCCGAAACAAATGTTTCATATTTCGATGCCGGATCAACCGGACTGTCCCAATACCAGCTGCTAAAACCACCATCCGGACATACTATGATCAGGTCATACCGGTCAGCAGCTTTTTCGAAGCCTTTGGCTTTATTAATCCAGTCGAGGTGATTTCCACTGTATCCATGCAGCAAATAAACCACCGGTAATTCTTTGGCTGAGGAATAATTATCGGGTGTGATTACCACTGACTTAATATTCTTTTGCATGGATTGACTGAAGGTTTGAATGGTGTCGACAACCGAAGCCTGAATGGGAATTAATATCCAAACACAAAGTAAAAAAACAACTAATCTTCTCATTATTATTATTTTATCAGTTAAAAATCTATTTTTCTCCTGTTACAAACACCTTTTTAGTCGTATCCAGCGTTGGCCATCCGTTTAATATTTCCTTTCCAGCCACGCTTTGGGAACAGGAACAATGCAGATATTCATCGACTTGTTGTCTTCTGAAAGCATGGCTGACTGAATTTCAATCCGGGTACCATCGGGGCTAAATGTGGGATGCGGATGATCGGCAGCGGTGGATTTATGCCCTGTTGTCAACAGAATCATTTCATGGGTATGCCGGTCAATCAAAAAGAGATCACGGTCGAAATCATCACCTACTGCAAAACGACGGTCGGGCGAGCCGTTTAAATGCCAGAAACCACTTCCGTAAGGAATTTGACCGGCGATTGTCATCTCCCGTGTATTGATGTTGACGATTGCCAATCCTGATGGTTTTTCTCTTGTGCCCGACGGTCCCCAGGCGGCTTCCTGACCGGGATTTGCACCTTTCACCTCTGTTCCGGGAGCAGCATCACCTGCCGTGTTTGGAATTTTGCGGTGCCCCATGATCGCGAGAGCCACCTCATCGGAACTTATTACTGCCTCGTGGGTAACCCATAATGGCTCCAGTTTCCGGCCCCTTCAGGTTCCCAGTAAAAAACACCGGTTCCCTTTTTCTCCGGAACTTCCTTTACCTTCTTTTGAACTGCAATCAACATATCATACGTATTTTGGACTTTATTGTCTTCGCCGCCAACCTCAACGACCATCACTTCTTTGCCAAACCGGGAAGCCATATCTTTCAGGATTTTAAAACAATCTTCCTTTTTGCCCTTATCGTTGTAAAACTGATAACCGGTAGATTCCATTTGTGGCAACCAACTGATATCGGCTCCTTTCGCGAAAGTATTCTTTGGTTTCTTTTTCGAAACTGCTTCTGTACTGAAACCTGTTATCAGTAAAATAACAAGTGAAACAAACAAAATTCGGTTTAGTAAGGTTTTCATATTCAGGTCCGATTGGTTTTTACTTTGGAACAGTGTAAGCATATCGCATATAATCAACTGAAGGCAAGGTATTACCCGTGAAATCAAAAAAGGTGCAATTCTCCCACGAAGACCCGGTTCCCCATTGTGTTTTCATCTGAGAACTTATCCATGCAGGTTCCCAATACATGACTCCGCTGCCTCCTGAATTTAAAACATTCCGGCACAAATCAACCATAAATTTAGCTTGTCCTTCTTTTGTAAAAGGATAACCCGCCAACGGCGACTGGCTGCCAAATTGATTGTTGAATGCATCAGCATATTCGCTGGTCCAGGGATAAGCAGTTTCCAAAATTATTACCTTTTTCGTTATACTTCATTGGGAACGACATAAGGTTTGCGATAAACTCTCGTCAGAAGTGTGTCTGCTTCAGGGTCGTTGGCAAACTTTTCATATTCACCCATGAACTTCAGACTTCGTCCGACGCGATACGAGATATTTGCCAGATGAGGAAGTGATGACGAATAAAATCCTTCATTGATATCGCAGTGCAGAATTTCATCTTTCCCGGCGCGTATTGCATCGATAAAATTGCTAAAATGATTCTCCTTCTGGTTATTGCCATTATCTTTTGAGCCGGCAAAAGGTTCTTTTTCCCTTCTGCGGAAAGCATTCCATGTATCCCCGTATATTTCCAGCCATCCTTCAGAGCCATAAAACAGGTTCCCAACTTCCTGCCCTTTGCTTCCTTCGTTGTTCGTATAGCGACCACGGGTTTCAAATTCCAGCATGGTCCCATCGTTGTAACTGAAGGAACATGTTTGAGTATTAGGTGTTTCCTGGGTGGTCTTATCATGCCCGTAGGTCTCAACATCACCATAGACCATCTTCCCGGGAGTGCGTTCTTCCGGTTTAACTTCATCCTGCCGGAAACCGTAAATTCCTCCAGTGGAATAGACCGATACCGGGTGTTCGTTTTTATTGAGGCCCCAACGGGCAATATCGAGTTGGTGTGGTCCGGTGTTTCCGGTATCCCCATTTCCGGTATCCCAATACCAGTGCCAGTTGTAATGACTCCGTTTCCCGTTGTACGGACGATATGGAGCAGGACCCAGCCAACGGTCGTAATGAAATGTGTCAGGCGGTGTACTGTCTTTTGCCATGCCATACGAATCACGCGCTTTGAAACAAAGGGCCCGGGCCATAAAAAGTTCACCAATGCCTCCATCATGAAGAAATTCAATCGCTTCCCTCACATTGTTGGAGGAGCGGTTATTACATCCTACCTGAACCCGCCTGTCATACTTACGAGCTGCATCTATCATTTTTCGTCCTTCCCAAATGTTATGGGAAGCCGGCTTTTCAACATAAACATGTTTCCCTGCCTGGCAGCCCCAGATGGTAGCCAGTGCATGCCAGTGATTCGGTAAAACGACCGACACCGCATGGATATCCTTGTCGTCAAAAACTTTTCGCATGTCCCATTCGGTCACTGGTTTCAAACCGGTCTTATCTGTCACCATTTTCGAACGTGATCCAAAAAGCAATTCATCGGTATCACAGATGGTTTTTACCACCATATTATGGCTGTCTTTCAGGTTACACCAATTGTTTATGTGAACACTCCCCTGGTTGCGGATACCAATAACCGCAATATTGATGCGTTCATTGGCCCCGATAATGGAACCATACGATTTTGAACTGAATCCCATGCCACCAATGGCTATGCCGGCAGCCCCAATGGCACTTTGTTTGATAAAATCTCTTCTTTTTGTCATTTTTACTTTTCTTTTAGATTAATAAAAAAATCCGTTATTAAGCTGTATCTGATATCAGAGTGCATTCTGCAGAGCAAGGAAGAGTGCACGATAATTATTCATCATCCGGATAGGTTCACAGCTCTCATCCGATAATTCGGCATCGCAATAACCTTTATATCCGGAAAATCCCTTCTGGAAAAATTTGATTTCATAAAGGTTTGGTTTAAAATTCGTCAGTAATATTAAACGTTATCAGGCAATAAAAACGGGGACCTGTATATTTTAGTCAGGTAAGTATCTGCTTCCGGATCGTTTCTGAATTTTTCGGTTTCCGGATTAAAATAAAGGGGCCGTTTTAGCCGGGTGGCTATATTTCCCAAATGACAAAGCGAGGTTGACAATTGCCCTTCCAGGATTTCGGCGTTCAGGTTCTGCCACTTTCGTGATCTTACACATTCAATAAAGTTGGTAAAGTGGTTGACCACAGAGTTGTCCGCATCCGGAATGTCATTGGTAAAAACCGGGCCTTCTTCCTCTTTGTATGATGAAAATCCATCAGGTTTGATCTTAATATTGCTGTAGTAAGCTTTTCCTGTTCCTTCATCTTCGTTCTCCATACTCATCCAGCCTTTTGAGCCGTAAATAAGGTCCCCCACCCGTATTCCTGCTTCTGAATTTGTACCCAGCCCACGCACTTCGAATTGCAAAATCGACCCGTCTTTATATTCGAATTCAAGTTGCTGCATATTGGGAGTTTCCTGATCGGAATCCCAGATAAAATAATTCCCGACACCCTGAATTCTGACCGGATGCGTTTGTTTTCCCAATGCCCACCGGGCAATGTCGGCCTGATGAATTCCCTGGTTTCCCAGATCCCCGCAACCGGTATCCCAGAACCAGTGCCACTTGTAATGAAACCGGTTTAGATTAAACGGACGATACGGTGCCGGCCCGAGAAAAGTGTTCCAATCCACACCGTCGGGTATCCCGCTATCTTTTACATGACCGATGCTTCCGCGTGGTTTCAGGCAAAGTCCCCGGGCCATATATATTTTCCCCAACCCGCCGTCATTCATGAATTTCATCGCATTCAGGGTCGCGGTTTGGCTCCGGGCCTGTGTCCCTGTCTGCACCACCCGGTTGTATTTCCGGGCTGCTTCAACCATTTTTCGGCTTTCTACAACGGTGTGAGACACTGGCTTCTCCACATATACGTCTTTCCCGGCCTGACAGGCCCAAATGGTTTGCAGCGCATGCCAGTGATTCGGCGTAGCTATCGAAACCGCATCGATAGCTTTGTTTTCAAGTATCTTGCGGTATTCTGTTTCAACGGCTGGTTTCCTTCCTGTAAGTTTTTCAATTTCAGCTACAGCCTCCGGAAAATTTCGCTGATCAATATCACAAATGGCCACAATATTTACATTGGGAACTTTCGCAAGGGCACGGTAATGGTCTTTCCCCCGGTTCCTGACGCCAATAACAGCGATATTCACACTTTCGTTCGCACCGATAACAGAACCATACGATTTTGAACTGAATCCCATGCCTCCGATAGTAATACCGGCAGTACCAATAATACTTTTTTTAATGAAATCTCTTCTTTCCGTCATTTTGAGGTTGTTTTAGTTGGGGTTATTATAGCAGGTTTTAAGTTTTATCAAATCACAGGGTGGTCAACAATTTCTTCAGTAATTTATTTTATCCATTCCACATAAAGATCATAAGGGTTTTCGGTTGTTTCGCGGTCTGCGATATTCAATTGGTTACCAGCATTTCTGTTTTGATAAACCGCTTTGATGATCGCCAGATCGTTATTGATACTTTCACCATCAGCACTCTTGCCATTCCCATCGGTGACTCCTGCCATTAAAAGCTTTCTTGGGGCAAGGGTGGCTGCAAGGTCAGGAAGATCATACGATTTAAGAGCCCCGGGAACGGTATTTTGAATAAATGCAGAATTGTAAAAACGGTTCATCACAATGGACTGGTAAGAGGAATAAGGTTCAATAAGGGCTATCCGGCTAATGGTTTGATCAAATGCTGCAGCATACAACAATACCGGAGCCATTTCCTTCCTGGCCAAACCATAAACTTCATCAATCCCACTGGTCTTTTTAAGCAGGCTGGTTAGTCTGACAACATCCCCTGCCCTTAAACCAACAATACTTCGGCCGACCAGCATGGAAGCATACCAGATGTTGTGCGAACTGCCTTCAATATATGCATCTCCTTTATAAATGCCCGGGCCCATCTCTCCCACTCCAATGATATCGGGAGCCAGCACTGTAAACCCATTCCTTACAAACCATTCCATCTCACCTCCTTCTGATGCTTCGGCAGCTTTTCCGGACGGATGAAGATAAATCAGCGCTTTATTATTTGGCTTGTCAGGTCTCAGCAACAAATAGGGAATTGCATAATCTCCCTCTCCTTCCACAAAGTACTTTTCTATCGCATATCCTTCCCTTCGGATACGTCCGGTAAACATCGGTTCAATAACTCCTGAAAGCTCTTTATAACCTGAAAGCTTTTTTGCAGAACGAAGTACCTTCGGAAGATATTCGGCCCAATCACTTCGCGCAGTTTGCAATTCATGAACCAGTTTCTCTGTCTCCCTCCGGTTCAAACTGAAAACAGTTTCTCCTCCCAGAGATGTCGATACCTGACCTGTGGCAGTAACGCGCACATCATCAGGAGCGAATGCCTGTGTTTCCTCATCAGTCGAACTACCTGGATTATTTAAATGTTTCTGGAAAAAGGCATACATGGCTTCCCTGTTCTTTTTAGTTGACGCATGTGGGCCATCATCCTCAACCATGCCAAAGTAATCCTCTTTCCCGTAAGCTTTATAGATTCCGGCCACTTCTTTTGAGGTCTCCCTGGCTCCCTGAATACTGAAAAAATCGCCTGTCGTGGTTATCATTAAGGCAGGTTTTGGCGCTCTTACCAATAAAAAATCAGGATGATCTATTCCTCTTTGGATCACATGAAACATATTCTGTTCCGCATCCTGTGGGCCAATCGTCTGAAGCAACCTGGTGAAATTCGTAATATAACACTCAGGAGCGGCAGCATATATCCGGTCATCCATAGCAGCAATATACGCTGACTGTGTTCCGCCGCCTGACCGGCCTGTTATTCCTATTCGGTCAGAATCAACTTCTTTCCTGGTCAGGAGATAATCAACGGCCCGGATGCCATCCCAGATCATATACCTGGCCTGTGAACTCCCCGCTATAAAAGCCTGAGCGCCGGGATAGGAATGTTCCCTGGTAGGACCACCAACTATTGATTTGCCGGTTTTTGGATCAAAATACTCCAACCGTTCCCCCTGTCCGACAGGATCAAATGCAAATACAATGAATCCTTTCTTTACAAGGTTTGCAATAATGTGAAGGTAGATAGCGCTACGATACCCTTCGGCTGTATGACCGCTGCAGTATATTACAACAGGAGATTTACTCTTTTTACTGAGTCCATTGGGAATGAACATGGAGGACGTGACATAAAAACCTGGCTGGGATTCATAAACGATATGCTCAATCCTGTACCCATCCTTTTCTATTGTCCTTAGCGTCCTTGCATTTAAAGGCGTCTTTTCAGGAAATGGCCCAACGATATCCAGCAGTGTCTGCCTGATCTCATTCTGTCGTTGCTGCCAACCGGATAAGGTATTCAGTCCGGAAACAGCATCCGTTCTCTCTTTCAGAAGGTTAAAAGCCTGCCCTGTAAGATAATGATACAATGAGTTGGGAGCATCGCTGTATTTTAGCCAGTTGTTATTTACAACATTAAGTTCATTCTGGGCATTCACAACTTCACAGCCAGCGAAAATAACCACCGACAAAATAACTATCTCGCGGATGCCACTTCTAATAACATTGAGACGCTCTGTAAATCTTCTCATACCAATTGAATATTAGTTGTGTATAATCGAACTGTCCGGTTCACAGACTACCCTGAACCCTATCCCCTTCATATCTGAATACCACCAAATGCTTTTAGGTTGCTGAGGGTCTGTTTTTAACCAATCGGCTGTTTTCGTAAAATCCCTGCTACCCGATCTCAGATCCTTCGCGGGGGAATAATAGTTCCCGCCTCTGATAACATGTTCCCCGCCTTCTTCAGGACCTTTGGGATTTATCACATCAACTGCTGTTTTGGAATATGCATCAGCAGCATACCAGTCGGAACAAAATTCCATTACATTACCAGTCATGTTTTTAAGGCCGAATGGATTAGGCTTGACATAAGAAGGTTCCTGCGTTTTGTCCGATGAGTTCATGGAATATACCACATACCTGTTGATCTGTGCAGTATCAGCTGCTGAAACCCTGCTTCCCGGCTTTTTCCTGGAAAGCCGTTTTGGATCTCCATCAAAAAAATACGGAGTTTCTGTTCCGGCCCTGCAGGCAAACTCCCATTCAGCCTCAGTGGGTAACCTGTATTTCCTGCCTGTGGCATTCGACAGCCATTGGCAATAAATGGTTGCAGCATAGTGAGTCATGGTAATTGCGGGACGATTACCACCGCCCCAACCCTGATCGGGTATTCCGAAAGGAGGTGTCGGGCCTGAAATGGCATCAGTTTTACCGGCATTGTGTTCCATTACCTGATCAGGATCCATCCTTCCTTCAGACATGGTAGCCATGAAGAACGTCCAGTATTCGTCCCAGGTAACTTCAGCCTCAGCCATAAAAAAGGGAGAAACAGTAACATTCCGAACCGGCCCCTCATCTGTCTGATGAAAAGGTTCCTTATCGGGGCTGCCCATTTTAAAGGTTCCACCCTGGATTGCAATCACATGAAATGAGATGGAAGTGTTGGGTACCTGTTCTATAAAGTTCTCAAATGACGAAACCTTCGCCGGTTCTTTGAATACATCTTTGGCAGAAGACTTTATGACCGGAATGCCGGTCATTTTACCGTGTACATAGTCCGGATTGTGATGTCCGACATCCAGATGACAGTTAATACACTGAATATCAAGTTTTATTGCACTTTTTTCATAATAAAGATGAGCAATTTCCCCATCTCTCGAAAGTCCTTTGGTAAAAAGGTTCTGGTGACACTTCAGGCATGATTCGTTGTACACGATATTCACGGCGTATTCAAGCGTTCTTTTATGTTCCCAGTTAAAGGATGCGCTATCTTTGAAATAATAACCATATAAATCTTTTAATCCTGTTTTGGCCTTTACAAATAAATAGTTGTTCTCATCCTTTGGCGGAAGGTGACATTCAATACAATGAACCTTCACCCCGCTTTTGTTAAAAAAATGAGTGGATAGCTTCCATGAATTATCCGCCAGGGGATGGATATGGCACGATTGACAATAATTATCGGTTGACGTATAATTTATTGCCTTTCCCCATGCAAACAACAGGATAACGCAAACAATTAAACCTGAAATAAATATGAGCCAGGTTGATTTAGATCGTTTAGTTTTTTTGATCATAAAGCAAAATAAAGTAATTCTTATCAAATGGTCAGTCGGCGTGAATTTTTATCAGCCTGTCGCAAAGGTCTTTCAATCCTTCGGGAGTATTGCCGCCCGGCTGCTCAATGGTGGTCCAGCCATGGTAACCGATATCGTCCAATGCTTTCATTACATTCGGCCAGTTTACATCGCCTTCACGCAGTTTGACTCCAAATCCGGCGCCCTTGCCTTCCTTATCAGCGATTTCACGGCTGAACTCTTTGATATGAACCTTGGCAATACGTAGACCGAGTATTTTTATCCATTGCTCCGGCCATCCATACATCAGGATATTCCCGCAGTCAAAATAGGAGCCGATGATCCTGCTTTGAAACTGATCGATATAAGAAGCCGCTTCCATCGGGCTGAGCAGAAAATTATTCCACACATTTTCAATCGCTATTTTGACATTCAATTGTTCAGCAAAGGGGATCACTTTTTTGATCTCTTCAACGGATCTTTTCCAGCAATCATCGTAACTAACCGTTTCACTTACCCGACCGGGAACAAGAAGTACCGTATCGGCGCCATAAGCTTTGGCATCTTCGAGGCTTACCTTCAGGGCTGCAACTCCCTCTGCCCGCACCCCGGGATCGGGATCCGACAAAAGAAATTTCCAGTGCATCGCATTGCAAACACTGGGGATAATTAATCCGGTGGTATCACGGGCTTTTAAAACTTCATTCCTGTCGAGATGACTCATCGGCTCAACCCCGTCAAAACCAGCCTGTCTGGCAGCCTGAAATTTTTCAAGGATCGTTTGCCCTACTCCAATACTTCCCCACATGATACCTTTCTTCAGACTCCGGCTTGCCGGGGCAATAAAATTTGAAAAAACGGGAATTGAAGACGCTGAGACCAAAGCTGATGTCATGAGGATATTCTTCGCAAATTGTCGTCTGTTCATACTTGTATAAATTAAGTATTCGTTCCAAAATTTCGGGCGGACTTGTTATACTTTTGCTTCTACGCCTATGACCGGTACCGTTTCAGGAATATTGGGAACAGGTCCCATTACATACGTCGTAGGTCCGAGTGAAAGGTCGGAATTTAGCATTTCGTCCCATGTAACATCTTTCCCGGTATAGGCCGAGATACGACCCATAATGGTTATCAGCGTTGAGTTAATCTGGGCTTCTGCATCACTGATTTGTTTTCCTGACCGTATTGCAGTAACCAAATTAACGTGCTCCTGGACATAGGGATCTTTTACTTTCCAGGTGAGATCGGTATCGCCTTCCTTGGGGCGTGGGTATTTCCATATCTGATTCCCTTTCAGATCAAAAAGGGTTCCGCTGCAATCGGCAAAACCTTTTGTTCCGGTAATTATTTCCTTTTTCTGGTTGCTGCATCCGCTAATTTGGCGGGCAGCACAATGGGTATGCATACCATTGTCATAAACATAGTCTATACTGAAGAAGTCATACTGGTCGCCTGACACCCTTCGCTGCCGGCCACCCCATCCTATCGCTTTTACCGGGATTTTTCCAACAAACCAGTTCATTACATCTACTTCGTGAATAAACTGCTCCACAATATGGTCGCCCGATAACCAGCAGAAATTAACCCAGTTACGCAGCATGTATTCCATATCCGACATTCCGGGCAATCTCTTTTTAACCCAAAGCGAACCTCCATTACGAATGATATCAGCGCTGACAATCTCGCCGATTTCTCCATTGGCCACTCTTCTGTAGGTTTCCATATAATCTTTTTGTACTCTTCGAATGGTTCCGCTGATCATGCATAAGCCCATTTGCGCTGCTTTTTTCGAGGAAACCAATACCGAACGGGCGCCCACGGGGTCAACAGCGATGGGTTTTTCCATGAAAATGTGTTTCCCCGCGTTAACAGCAGCTTCCACATGTGCAGGACGGAAATGGGGCGGTGTGCATAGCAATACAATGTCCACTCCCGAGTCAATTACTTGCTGATAACTATCAAAACCTGTAAAGCATTTTTCATCGGCAACCTCTATATTTCTCTCCTTCTTCAACGTGGCGCGGCACGTGTCCAGTTTATCCTGAAAAACATCGCCAAGAGCGACAATCTGCAGATTTGGACCTGCATCAATAAAATTAACCGCAGCTCCTGTTCCTCTGCCACCGCAACCTATGAGGCCGGCTTTTAAGACCTTCCCATCGGGCGCTTCGTTAAGCTGAACCGGCATCTTAATTTCCTGGCCCTTCTTTTCTGCTCCGGTACACGATGCCAGTAATCCGGCAGCGCCAATTGTCCCGATAGCGCCCAATGCGGTGTTTGATAAAAAATTGCGACGGCTTAATTCTTCTTTGTTTTTCATATCAGTGGTTTTTAGTTGGTCATGAAAATTGCTGAAAACACCTGTTAGCTTTCGTCCAATGGAAAAGCATTTAAATTTACAATCTTTCCGGTACGTACTGATTCATCGCAAGCCAAAGCTATGCGAAGACTACTCATTGCATCCAGACTAGCTTCTGTTAAATCGATATTCCCGTGTATTGCTTTCAGGAAAAACCGTTGCTCCCGGTTACATAACTCCTGATGATCGGGTTCATCATTTAAGTCGATCCAAACATCTTCTTTCAAAAACTGCCCATCCTGATCCAGGTCTGCAGGATGGAATAATAACGATTCGGCGTTGGTGTGCGATTCTACAGAATCTGACTTTCCTGTTTTGCTGGCTTCTTTAGCCACGATAGACACAGAGCCCTTTGGACCGATCACATCTTTTACGAAAAAAGCGGTTTCGCTCATCATTGGTCCCCAGCCTGCTTCATACCAACCCACAGAGTTGTCCTCGAAACGGATCTGCAGCTGCCCGTAATTGTAATTACCTTCAGGAATATCCTCTGTAAGCCTGGCCCCTATGGCGCTTACCTGAACGGGCTTCGAGCGCGTCATCTGGCACATCACGTCAATATAATGCACACCACAATCCACAATGGGACTTAAACTTTTCATCAGGTTCCGATGGACGTTCCACATTCGCCCATGGCTTTGCTGGTTCAGGTTCATACGCATAACCAGCGGTTTACCCAGCTCCCGGCTCAATTCAATAAAACGTATCCAGGAAGGGTGATGACGTAAAATATAACCGATTACCAGTTTCTTACCGGCATTTTGGGCAGCTTCGATTACCCGACCTGCACCTTCCACCGAATCGGCTAAAGGCTTTTCAACAAATACATGGCAGCCACGTTCGAGCGCCTGAATGGCAAAACTTTCATGTGTATCCGGATAGGTGCAGATACAAACTGCATCGGGTTTCGTAATATGTAAAGCTTCTTCGTATTCGTCAAATAAGTCGTAGCCACCTCCCAGTTTTTCATTTAAGATTTCTTTGTCATTTCGGGTGGATACCAGGCCACAAATTTCAAAACCATCCAAAGTATGATAAGACATGGCATGGGAAGATCCCATATTTCCACAACCTACTACCAAAACCCGCAATGGATTTACCTTTTCAGACATCATATTGTATTTAATTTTAAAACGTTTTTTCCTGAAATTGCTAACGGATTTCCGGAGCCGCCTGATCGGCCGAAGTCACTCCGGATGGCAGTTCAATTATTTTTATGTTGCGGAAGTGAATCTGCCCGCCCTCCGATTCCAAACAGAGATATCCCTTCTTTTGCGATGAATGGCTGAGGCCGTTCACAAATTTACCGTTCACAGAAAGCTTGACCACCCCGTCAATACATACTACATCGTAGATATTCCATTCACCCCTGCCCTTGCATCGGTTTTCAACCGACTTGCTCCTGGCGCCCCTGGGATTGTCCGGAACAGTTTGTACTCCACCAACGCCGAAGAGTTCACCATGAACGTAAGCAACAGGCGGTTCAACTCCATCGCGTGTATTCAGTTTAACCCAATCCAGTTCAAGCATTTGAACTTCCACACCGTTGGGCAGTCGGTTTTTCTCACCGGGAATGGCATTACTCCATACAAAAACGCCCGAATTTCCTCCTCGCTCGATGTGTTTCCATTCAACGTGTAACATGAAATTTTCATATTGCTTCTCCGATCTCATCACGCCAACAGGCAACCCGGAACAAACCAGGATGTCTTTCCGCACAGACCAGGTGTCCTTTGCCGTATTGACATTCACCCATTTTAGGGGCAGATCTTTTGATTTTGATTTTGAAACGATTTCCTGAAAGCTAACAGCTTTTCCAAACGTAATATCCTGTGCATAAGAGGAATTACTGATACCGCTTAAAACGGTTACGAAAAGCAACATGAACATTGTTTTTTGTGAGTTTCTCATATGCGTTTTACAATCGAATGAATATCCTGCGTTTATAAAGGAAATAACACACATACCATAACATGGCAGCTATAACCATGGTCGAGATAAGCGTCATGGTTACCTCGTTGACCCAACTAAAAATCCTGAATAAAAATGGATTGACAAGCCGTCCGAAAAAATTACGAAAACTACTGGCCATCAGATAAATAAATAGCGGATTCATCCCGAATACAGCAAAAAACATGGGGATCTTCCTGAAATTCAGAACATCAATTAGCCAGTATGAAATTGCCATTCCGATTAAACACCAGCCTCCGCTGACAATAATAAACGAACTTGTACAGATATGTTTGATAATCGGAATAAAAGGATTCATCGCAAAACCAACGATAACTCCAATGACACCAATAATCAGAAGTGTCATGATTTTTTTTCGGGGAGTCCAGTCTTTCATCAAAAGCATACCTGCTAAAACTCCCCAAATGGTATGTGCCGTTGTGGGAATGGCATTAAAGGGAACCCAGTTCCCGTGATCCAGGCTTCCGGTAAGAATCATATCGGTCCATGAACCAAAGTTATGCCCTGCAATAAATGGCTGGTTAAATCCCTCGACCGGCCAATAACGGTAGAGCAAATCGGACGCAAGAATTAATGCAAAGGAAATAATCAACTGCCATTTTATTTGTTTGCGCATGATCAGGAAAGCAATCAGATAAGTAACTGATAACTGCGCCATTACATTGTTAAAATTTGAGGTGGTTGCACTGGAACTAATTGCCCAGCCAATAACCAGCAAGAAAAAGCAACGCAGCAGTACATGGTAAAATGTTTTTTTCCAGCTATCTCCTTTCTCCCATCTTCGTGATAATGAGAAAGGCATGGCCACACCTACTATGAACATAAAGAAAGGCTGAATAAGATCCCAGGAATGAAGACCTTCCCATGGCACATGTGATAGCTGCTGCTGAAAAAAATTGACAACAGGACCGTTTTTCGCCGGATCCAGTTTCCCAAATAAACCTTCCACGCCTCCGACAAGCATAAACATGGTAAAACCACGAAAGAAATCGATAGATGCAATCCGTCCTGCTATTGTAGCAACTGGATTATTTTCAATTTTATCCATTCCAGGTTTATATTAATTTTTACTATCCGAGATTCTGCTTCACTAATTATCTTCTATTGAAGAAGTTGAATTTCCTGAAGCATAGTTAAGCAATTTTTAGCAAGAGACTGTTTAAATTTTATTTTTTTTATTAAAGAACAGGGATTCCAAAGGAGTATGATACCATTCAGTTTCCCTATTGGAAACTATTTTATAATGGTGGCAAAATGATCAAAGGTGCAAGCGCCAATCATAAGGGTTGTTGTTCAAACTTCAAATGTTAAAAGTTAGGGGCGATTTTTTAAAAACCTAAATGCAAAATATTCACAGGTACCTTTTCCTATATTTCTGATCCCGTGAGGTTCATTCCCGTTTAATAAAACGAACGAACCCGGACCAAGTTGATAGGGTATGCCATTTACCAGTTCCTCCACCATTCCTGATTTCACCAAAATAATTTCATCATCAGGATGGGTATGCGGATCATGACTTTTTATACCTTCATTCAGTGTGGTAACGTGCATTTCAAATTCAAATAAGTAGTCAGTAGGCCTTTTGAAAAAAAATCTTGTGCCGCCCTTCTCTGTATTTTTAAATGGAACTTTGGCCCAATCAACGATTTCAGATTTTGCTGCATCAATTATGTTCCCCGAATTTTTATGTTCTGTATTTTTCCATTGAATCATAAAATAAACAGCAGGTCTGTCTCCTGTATTTTCAATTTTCACTTCATCACCAATACAGGCCAGAACAACGCTACCGGGGCCAAGTACTTTCTGAACCCCATTTATGCTCTGAGAGATTTCACCTTCCTTTAAGATGAGCAGTTTTTCGAACTTTGGCCGGATGTCTTTTGTCGGAGCTTCTTTTCCCGGATTCAGGGTAGTTACATGAATTTCGAGTTTGTCCATACTACTGGTGAAACCTTTCATAAATTGTCTGTTTTCACCAGTACTTGTCTGAGCAACCTTTGTTTTTTCCCAATAAAAAACTTTTGATTTGAACGGCTTGTTGCTGGCTGAATAGCTGCAAATGAAAAATAAGTTCAATACAATTCCCAATAAAAGAGCTTTCATAAAGTTAGTTCAAGTAAGTTTTCAATGATATTTTTATTTCAGGATCAATATTAAGATCCCGACCCACTCGCCAGGAAATATTCCCCAACTGCATGGCCGTTATGCTCTTATGTCCTAATTCAACATCACAGTTTGGACGTCGGTTATTTTTTATTGCATCTAAAAAGTCGGCAACGTGAAGGCTATCCATTCCTAAACCAGGGCTGGTAGTATTACGTCCATCTATAGCGCCTTCTACAATAAGAGATTTCTGGATGGATAAACAAAGTAAAGAAAATTAGTCTAAAAAAAACAAAACCGGCAAACACTTTGCCTGACCGGATTTAAAATGTCATGAGGCTGTCTCAAAAGTCATATTTCCCGTATCGACCATCATCTCCTGGTCAGCTACAGATCTGACATTCTGCATATTCAAAACATTAAATAAATCCGGGATCACAAGAGTAGTAACTTTTGAAATAGCTTCTTTCGTGCAGCACTCAAGTTTCCATCAGACAAAAAAAAGCTGCCGGGAAGAATAATCTTCGCGACAGCTTTAAACTAACTAAACTAATATACTAACTAACAGATCGTTACATTTGCATCTTGTGTCGTTTCCCAACCGGTCCATTGTTATGTTTCATCTTTTGTTTAAACAGATCAAACTTCATCTTTTGTTCTTCACTCAGCTGAGCCCTCATTTCAAGGTGGTGTTTTACCTCTGTTTTGGCCATTTCGGTTTTTATAACTCCTATTTTTTCAATGTTCTTGTTGACAGCCGAAAGATCGGGTTTATCAACCGAAACCAGCGTTCTCTGATGAGCCATTGCTTCACCAAGTTCATTACGAAGAGATTTTAACTCTTTTTGCAGAGCCATCATGCTTTGTTTAAAAGTCTCTTTTTGTGCGTCAGTCAAATTCAGGCCTACGGCAGGCCCCCGTTCCTGATGCATGCTCATTTCTCTTTGAGCCCCGCGAAGAGATTTCCCTGGGCCTTCCTGGGTTTTTTGGGCCATCAATACAACTGATAAACTCATCAGCACGACCATCAATAAAATTTTTGTTTTCATAACCTTTAATTTTTAAAATCCGTTTTCTGAAACTTGTTCTAAACTTTCCCTTGGATTAATTTTTTCATAAAAGGTTTAATGGACCACAAAGATTTTAATTTCAACGGATTGATCCGGAAATGCAAAACGCCCGATTGATGATCTGTTTGTTTCAGTTGCTCATTCTTTCATCGCATGGATCACTTCCTTCAGGAAGCGTGAAACTTTTAATTTTGGGTCACCTTCACCAAGTGTTTCGATTGGAAGATATCCCCGGTAGCCGGATTGCTGAATGATTTTCATTAATTTAACAAGGTCAGTTTTTTGTTCAATCCCTTTTACATAAAGGTTTTCCTTGAGTTGCCAGTTGACAGTATAAGGAATCGACCGGGCAATCTCTTCATACGGATCTCCTGTGCGGTAACTGCCAATATCCAGAATCAATCCAAACCATTCGGAGTTTACCATGGTTATAATTTCAATGGCCTGATCAGCCGTTTTTATAAAATCGTTGTGATTTTGTATGGCGACCACTACGCCATGTGCTTTCCCAAACTCAACACATTCTTTTAAGTCTTTCACCATGTAATCCAGCACATCTGCCCGGGATAAGTCCTTCGTATCTGCAGTTCCCGAAAAAACACGAATGACAGGTGCTCCCAGCTTTTCTGCCGCGATGATCCAGTTTTTGACAAGCTTAACGCTGGCTTTCCGTTTATCAGGATCGGGATCAGTAAAATCGTTTCTGACACCTGTACCACTGATTTCCAAACCAAGCAAAAAAGCTTTTTGCTTAATGTGGTAAAGGTATTCATCCGAAGGAACTTCAGGATATCCCGGAAAATAGTAGGCTGTAATATCTACTGCATCCAACTGATTGGAAGCGCAATACTCAAGCAAATCATCCAGGTTCATATCTCCTTTCATCAGCGGAGCACTGAATGAATAGGCGTTCAGACTGGTTTTTAGTTTGGTCGGTAATTTCCCCTGTGCCAGTCCACACCATGGAGAAATCACAACCAGTAAAAAAATAATTCCACTAATTGTTACCTGTTTTTTTAAATTGAGATTCATCATTTAGGGTTTTTAAAGTTTAATTTGGATAGTTTTTATTCAATCTGTTACTGATAATACTTCCTGATTGTTCCCATCTTTGACAACATGAATCGGAAAAGTATGAAATTTAAAGATTTTTTTTCTGAAATGGCTTCATCGTAGGATTGAATTAGGTTTGGTGGTCCTTTAAACAGGCCTGAAATCAATTCTCAAAAAAGGGTTTGAACATTGATCACCTGGTGAATCAAATATACAAATTACATCCCTATTAACTAAATTTCCATAAAATATAGTTCAGCCTTCCGGAAACCCCGGACTGAATGTCTATCCCAATCCGGCAAATGCTAAAATCCAAATAGCGCTTTCAATCCCGGTAAAACAAAAAGTGAATTTATCAACTTATACAACGGATGGGAAACTGGTGAATACCTTTGTGGATGGAATGATTGAAGAAGGATTGCATTCGTTTACTCCTGGTGAGGGCTTGCAGCCCGGTATCTACCTGATCATTTTAACCAGTGCCACAACGTTGAAATCAATTGCCCCTGAAGATTAAAAAGTTTTATGGTTGCAGGTAAAGCGTCAGAATTGCGGCTTTTAATTTCCAGAATCCCTGAAGTCGGATTGGGAATACATCCATGGTATTTGGATTTTCAGACCAGCATTCGAAGGTTATCGTGTAGGTTTCACCCTGTATTAACGGTATATTCAATTGCTGATCAACAATATGCCAGTTTGCTGTTCCGGGTTTGGTAACATTCATTACATAAATGCCGTCAACTACTGAATTCGTTGCGGACATGGTTTGTGAATTGTTAAAATACAAATTGTTCCAGTTTTTTAAACCCAAACTGAAATCACCGGTTACCAGGAGTTCATTTTTTTTTAAATACCGGAATCAGGTACAAATCTTTTACAATTTCGATTTTTAACGGATTGGCTGATCCAACATGCAGCCATTTGTCGAATTCAAAACCAGGCTCAGGTTTCGCGTTCAGGGTAATTATAGTTCCTTCAGGATACGTTGCCTGTATCGGCAATACCTCTCAACTGTTCCTCCATTGGACTGATCAACGTGGAGTGAAAAAGGCCCGGTGGTTTCCTGTAACTGGTATATCCGAACGTAATCGATATAGAACTTATGTGGAAGTTTTGAATCATCAATGCCTTGCTGAGCCCCCCAGCTGCCCCCATATGCCAGGTTCAGGATAAGATAAAACATTTTGTTGAAAGGCCAGACCTTCGAATCGTCAGGGGTGTACGACAAAATTCCCTTTTTTGATTTTTAATCAACTTTCAATATAAAAAGGCTTTTTTCATTCCGTCCGAAAACAGGCAAATTCTCGTATGGAGGATTTGCCGCGGACGGGTTTCGCATCCTTCATTGTCAACGCTACTAGGTTAAATGGCAGAAAATAAGGTTTTTATTATTTTGATTTTTAAAACCTTATTTTCACTTGGCAACCTTAGTAGTAAAGGAAAACCAAGAAAAAACAACCTTATTATATCATTTTGTAATTTCATATTTTGATAATTTATTCTCAAGGGAATTTTGTCGTACACCCATCGTCAGCAGCTTTCGCGTAAGTATGGTATTTTATTCCATCGGCATACCATTCGATTTTGGTGGGCGACCAGATCAACGTAAAATTGATAAACCTGTTATACGGTTTATCGGCTACTGTATACAGTCCTGAACTTTGATGTCCGGTCCCGTCGGTACCTTGAAAATGGGTGGTGAAATACAAATTAGAGGGATTCATTCCCACGTATTCCATGATGTCAATCTCTCCACTTTTGGGCCATCCGCCATATTCACCATCAGTTGGCATCATCCAGATTGCAGGCCATGTACCCTTTCCTCCCGGCACTTTGGCACTGAATTCGAACTTCCCGTAAAGCCAGTCACCTTTGTATCTTGAAATCAAGCTTGCTGCGGTATAATTTGCTCCCTGATAAGCTTCCTTTCGTGCTTCAAGAATCAGAACGGTATCCTGGATCCGGGAATTTTCAGTTCGTTTATACGTGTAGAATTGTAACTCGTCGTTACGGACCCGGCCAATTTCATAATCCCATTTGGTACTGTCGGGAATCCCGGGTGTGTTAAATTCATCGCTCCACACTTTTACCCATTTCTGCGAAAATGCCTGAGATGAAAGAACAAGAGTCAACAGGATAAGTTTCAGTATTTTCATGGCATATTTTGGTTGGTTTAAGTTTCGAAACGTTGGGTCGTTAAAAATAGTGCAAATAGAGCATAAAAAAAACCGGAGTAAATAGTAAAATACAGCAGGTACTTCGTGCAGATCAATCATTTTTGGATTTTAAACTATATCCCTGCCGAATTTTCAGATCCTCGCGGGTATTGATCTGATTGTGCCTGCCTAGTCGTTGAGTTGGGTAAATTCAGAAAGAAAACCAGTCGTCCGCCATAGTCGGCCATTTTTCACTTTGTCATGTCACAGCCAATATGTAAGTTTGCGTACCAGAACAGAACACTTTTAAGATAAAACATGGAGAGTAAATTTCATTTTTCAATTAATCCGCAATCCAACTTATTGAAATTTCAACAGTTGATTGATTCAGTTAATGAAGCTGTGAGTAAAAATTTACTTCAGGTGGGAGATATTTTGCCTTCGGTTAACCAGTTGTGTAAAGAAAGTTCCCTGTCGCGTGATACGGTTTTTAAAGCCTATGCCGAGTTGAAAAATCGTGGTGTTGTTGAATCGGTGCCCAACCGGGGGTATTTTGTATCAAAAGCTGTTACCAAGGTATTCCTGTTTCTTGATACTTTCAAGGCGTATAAGGAAGTCCTGTACGGTTCATTTCTGGATAGTTTGCCTGAGAATATTGCAGTCGACCTGCATTTTCACCATTACAACATCGACGATTTCGAAAAAATCATCAAAGAAAGCCTGGGCAAATACACCAAGTACATCATCATGAATTTCGATCATAAACGGGTTCCTGAAATTACAAGCAGGATTCCAGCCGGTAAACTGCTCGTAATTGACTGGAATGTAAATGTTGAGGAAGGTATTTCAACCATTTATCAGGATTTTGGACAGTCACTTTACGATTCACTGGAAAGTGGACTGGATCTGATCCGGAAATATGACCGTTTCATCTATTTGTACCCTTCCTTAACCTATCATCCGAAAATATCAGTCTCCTATTTCGAAAAATTCTGTTCCGATCATCGTATTAATTCAACAATTCTGTACGACTTTAAAAAACTTGACCTGCAAAAAGGAGAGTTATATTTAATGGTGAGTGACCGGACTTTAGCCAAACTTTTGGATCAGAGTCACCAAAAAAGTTTTATCCTTGGTGAAGATGTCGGAGTCATTTCGTACAATGAAACTCCAATGAAAAAGTATGTAAAGGAAGGAATTACAGTTATTTCAACAGATTTTGAATTAATGGGTAAAAAGATTGCCGAATTTGTAATTACCGGTGAAAAAACGAACCTGATTATCCCAACCAAATTGACTGTCCGGAAATCGCTCTGATTTATGCTTTATAACATGAATGCATATTTTGAGAATGGATTTGCATAGGCTAGTTTTGTCGGGCATACCAGAACAGAACGGTTCGATTCTGAATTTCAACAATTCACCCGGAATCCGGTTTTTTTTCACGCTCAAAATATCAAAACAGTTTTGAATTTCAATTTGACTTTAAACGATAGACTTTAAACTGATATAATATGTATTTATTAGGCTTCGACATAGGTAGTTCTTCGGTAAAGGCATCACTGATCAACGGAGAATCAGGTGATTGCCTGGCATCAGCATTTTACCCGAAACAGGAAATGAAAATCACAGCCGTACAGGCCGGATGGGCAGAACAGGAACCCGAACAATGGTGGAAAAACCTGAAATTAGCGCTCCATGATGTACTTTCTGAATCCAAAGCAGATCCCAGGTCAATCGACTCCATCGGTATTTCATACCAGATGCACGGACTGGTTGTTGTCGATAAAAACAATCAGGTATTGCGTCCTTCCATCATATGGTGCGACAGCCGTGCAACTGAACTGGGCGACAAAGCATTTATTGAATTGGGCGAAGAAAAATGCCTAGCCAATCTGCTGAATTCGCCGGGAAATTTCACCGCATCGAAATTAAAATGGGTGAAAGACAATGAACCGGAATTGTATGCCCGTATTGATAAAATTATGCTTCCCGGCGATTACATTGCCATGAAACTTTCAGGCGAAATTAAAACCACCGCCAGTGGTTTGTCCGAAGGAATTCTCTGGAACTTCAAAGAAAACAAAGTAGCTGACATGCTGCTCGACTATTACGGATTTGATTCGTCTTTTATCCCTGAAATCGTTCCGACTTTCTCTGTTCAGGGAGTTGTTAATGCCAAAGCCGCTGCTGAACTTGGGTTGGCCGAAGGCACCAAAATCAGCTACCGTGCAGGCGATCAGCCAAATAATGCACTATCGCTTAATGTCCTGAATCCGGGCGAAATTGCAACCACCGCCGGAACCTCCGGAGTTGTTTACGGTGTGAGCGGCGAAGTAAAATACGATCAGTTCTCACGGGTAAACACTTTTGCTCACGTGAATCATGCGGCAGAAGCCAATCGTTTGGGCGTTTTGCTATGCATCAACGGAACCGGAATCCTGAATTCGTGGTTGAAAAAATTCGTAGGGAACGAGGCATTTTCGTACGATGAAATGAACCGGAAAGCTACCGGAGTTGCCATCGGATCAGAAGGTGTGAGCATTCTGCCTTTTGGAAACGGCGCTGAACGTGTCCTTCGCAACAAAAATATCGGGGCACAAATTTCCGGACTTGGGTTCAACACACACACCGATGCGCATCTTTTCCGCGCAGCCCAGGAAGGAATCGTTTTCTCATTCAAATACGGAATGGAAATTATGGAACAAATTGGCATCCGGGCACAGGTTATCCGTGCCGGAAAAGCCAACATGTTCCTCAGCCCGGTCTTCCGCGATACACTCGCCGGAATTTCAGGAGCGACCATCGAATTGTATAACACCGACGGATCGATTGGCGCCGCACGCGGTGCTGGAATTGGTTCAGGATATTATGCTTCGGCCAAAGAAGCTTTTGCCAGCCTGAAAAAACTGGATACGATTACTCCGGATCTGAGCAAAAAAGCAGCATACGAAGAAGCCTACCGGAACTGGAAAGCTGTGCTGGAAAAATAGCCCCCTCCCAACCTCCCCCAAGGGGGAGGAGAAAAGAGTAGTTAGGAAGAAAAATATATCTCAATTAATAACCTGCCTTTTCAGTTCTCCCCCTCCGGGGAAGTTAGAAGGGGCTTCAAAATTTAACACCATGACAGCTTTTAAAGGAAACAAAGAGTATTTCCCGGGTATTGATCAGATAAAATACGAGGGACCGGATTCAAAAAATCCGCTGGCATTCAAGTATTACGATGCCAATCAATTAGTTCTGGGCAAAACAATGAAAGAATATCTCCGTTTTGCAGTGGCATACTGGCACACCTTCTGTGGAGATGGCGGTGATCCGTTTGGCCCGGGAACTCAGATTTTCCCATGGGTAGGCGCGGCTGACCCGATGACTGCCGCCAGAGAAAAAATGGATGCAGCTTTTGAGTTCATCAGTAAAATTGGCGCTCCTTTCTATTGTTTCCACGATACCGATGTAGTTGGAGACGGATCGGTTTTCGAAATTGAAAAACGACTGGCCAACATGATCGACTTCGCGAAAGAACGTCAGCAGGCTACCGGCATTAAACTTTTGTGGGGTACTGCCAACGTATTTTCAGCGCCAAAATACATGAACGGCGCATCAACCAATCCTGATTTTAATGTTGTTGCCAATGCCGCTGTTCAGGTTAAAAATGCAATGGAAGCCACAATCGCTTTAGACGGAACAAACTATGTGTTCTGGGGCGGCCGTGAAGGTTACATGAGCCTGCACAACACCGATACCAAACGTGAGTTGGACCATATGGGCAAATTCCTTGGAATGGCACGCGATTACGCACGTTCCAAAGGTTTTAAAGGTACATTCCTGATTGAGCCAAAACCCATGGAACCCATGAAACACCAATACGATTTTGACACAGCTACTGTTGTTGGCTTCCTGAAAGCTCACGGGTTGGATCAGGATTTCAAAATGAATATTGAAGTAAACCACGCTACTCTGGCCGGTCATTCTTTCGCCCACGAATTGCGTGTGGCCCGCGATACAGGCATGTTCGGTTCAATCGATGCCAATAAAGGTGATTACCAGAACGGATGGGATACTGACGAATTTCCGACCAACATTTATGAAGTGACTGAAGCCATGATCGAAATTATTCAGAATGGCGGTTTCACAACCGGTGGTATTAACTTTGATGCTAAAACCCGCCGCAATTCAACCGATCTTGACGATATTTTCATCGCTCACGTATCAGGTATGGATGTTTTCGCCCGTTCACTGATGATTGCTGACAAATTATTAAAAGATTCAGATTACCTGAAATTGAAAAGCAACCGTTATGCATCTTTTGATTCAGGAAAAGGCGCTGAATTCGACCAGGGAAAACTCAACCTTCTGGATTTATACAACCATGCCAAAATGGCCGGCGAACCAAAACAGATCAGCGGTAAACAGGAAATGCTGGAGCAACTGATTAATTGCTACATTTAAACCAATAAAACCAGCTCCGGTCAAACGGGGCTGGTTTTCATCCAACCTTAAAAAAACTAATTATACCCGATGAAAGAACGTAACACGCTATTTATTATAGGGATCACACTGGTGGCAACATTGGGTGGTCTTTTGTTTGGATACGATACTGCCGTAATCTCAGGAGCGGAAAAGTCTGTACAGGCTTATCTGATCACAGGTCTTGGACTTGGATCACTCGCACATGGCGCTACCATTTCAAGTGCATTGATCGGATGTATTATCGGAGGAACGATTTCAGGATTGCTGGCTAAGGCTATGGGTCGCAAAAAAACCCTGATGCTGGCAGCAGCATTGTTTTTTGTTTCGGCGCTGGGTTCAGGCTTTCCCGAATTTATATTTTTCCACAAGGGTGAACCTACTATGGGCTTGTTGTTCATGTTCAATTTTTACCGGATTATTGGAGGTATTGGAGTAGGTCTTGCCTCTGCGGTCAGCCCCATGTATATCGGCGAAATATCACCTGCCGACATCCGCGGACGCCTGGTTTCAGTCAACCAATTTGCCATTATTTTCGGAATGCTGGTCGTTTATTTTGTAAATTATTTCATTGCCCACGGGAAAACCATCGAATTCATCAATGAAACAGGATGGAGATGGATGTTCTTATCTGAAGCAATACCTGCCGGTCTGTTTGGAGTTCTGTTGTTCTTTGTTCCGGAAACACCACGCTATCTGGCCATGAACAATCAGAATGACAAAGCACTTCAAATTCTGACCAGGATCAATGGCATTCAACAGGCCAGAATCATTATGTCAGATATTAAAAAATCAGTGGAAGCTGCTTCTGAAAAAATATTTGCTTATGGAAAGATCGTAATCATAATCGGTATTCTTTTGTCTGTATTTCAGCAATTTGTAGGGATTAACGTTGCTTTGTATTATGCACCGCGTATTTTCGAAAGTATGGGCGCAGCCAAGGATGCATCGATGCTGCAAACAGTTGTAATGGGCTTGATTAATGTAATTTTCACTGTCATTGCAATTCTGACAGTTGATAAATACGGCAGGAAAATTCTGCTGATGATTGGTTCCATCGGGATGGCTGTCGGGATGTTTGCCATTGGCGGACTGGCTTTCATGAAAGTGATCGGCATCAGCACACTGGTATTCATTATCATCTACACCGCTTCGTTTATGATGTCGTGGGGACCGATTTGCTGGGTACTGATTTCCGAAATTTTCCCGAATAAAATCCGTGGACGTGCGATTGCCATTGCTGTTGCCGCACAGTGGGCTGCCAACTACTTCATCTCGTCAACTTATCCGGCTATGATGGAATTCAGTGGTGGCTTAACCTACAGCTTTTACGGATTAATGAGTCTTGTTTCATTCTTTTTTGTCTGGAAAATGGTTCCTGAAACCAAAGGAAAAACTCTGGAAGAAATGGAAAAACTCTGGAAAAAATAAAAAAGCCCCTCCTAGCCTCCCCAAAGGGGAGGAATTAAAAAAAACAAGGTTTCAATAATTGAAACCTTGTTTTTTTTAGCCACACCCTTCGGGGGAGGTTGGAGGGCTGAGTTTTATTAATTGGAACTGTTCATCCTTTGGGAGAGTGGCCTTTTCTTTCTACGCCCAGCTTGGAAGTATCTTACTTCCGGTTTCTTCATGATTTTCAATCCGTAAATGCGTATCAATTTCCTGCTGCATTTCTTCCACATGCGAAATGACACCAACGATCCGGTTCTCCTTCCGGAGCGACTTCAGTGCATCAAAAACCACCGAAAGCGAATCTTTATCAAGCGATCCAAATCCTTCGTCCAAAAAGAAAAAATTCTGGTTCGATTCGGTAATTTTCTGGATATTATCGGCCAATGCCAACGCCAGACACAGTGCGGCCTGAAAAGTTTGTCCTCCTGAAAGCGTTTTGACACTGCGAACCTTACCGCCATTGAGATAATCACGCACCTGGAAACTGTTGTCTTCGGTAATTTCAAGACTTAGTTTCTGGCGTGTAAGCTGAAAAAACCTGTCGTTGGCCGCGTTACACAAATTCTGCAGATACACCGACGAAATGTAATTTACAAATCCACTGCCTTTAAAAAGGTTTTTCAGGACTTTAATATTCTCAGCCCGCAACTCAAAGAATTCAAGTGTTTTACGAAGGTTTTTCTGTGCTTCCATGGCTTTTTGCAAATCAGCAAGCGTCTTCTCCGTTATTCCGTATTCTTTATTCTTCAGGTTCAGCAATTCGTTGTATTTGCTCAGTTGAAACCTCAGATTCTGATGCATTTCTTCCTCATAATGCCGCCCTCCTATTTCCTTCATCAGTTGATCAAAATGGTTTTGTGTCACCGAAACTTCCTGCCTGAAATTGCTCACCTTCTGTTTTTCTGAGGCCAGATTCATTTCCTGCGCCAGGATCAATTTTACGTTTTCGCCGGAAACATATTCTGAATCATTCAATGCCTTTTCAATACCAATTTTCAGATCATCTCCCGATTTTTTCTCCTGCTCCAGCTGAATCCGGTTTGCGGTAATACTTCCTGAAAGAATATCCTTGTTTTTCCGAAGTTCAACAAGCTGGTTGTTCAAATTCGCAAACTGCCTTTCAAGTTCTGAATATTGCCGAAGTAACCGGGTCTTTTCACCCAAAATCTCCACTTTCGTCTTTTCTGCAAAAACAGCAACATCAATCAGTTTAATTTGTCCGGTCAGAGTATACAATTCGGTTTGGGAAACGGTAAGTTCTGTTTTAATCTTCTCGATATTCTGAAGGTATTTTTCTTTATTCGCAGTTTCCTGATCTAACTTTTTCACCGTAGTTTCCAACTGTTTTTCGAGATTTTCAACAGATTGATGCAATACATCAGCCGATTTAAAAGCCTGATTCACATTCTCTTCATTCCTGAATATCTCCCAGTGAAACTGAGCCTGATGTCCTGCCATTTTTACTTCAAGTTCCTTTTGCCTGTTCAGTATTCCGGCCAATTGCTGTTCATTTGAATTCCGCGAATGCTGCAATTCGGTCAGTATGGAAATTTGCATATCACAAGCTGCCATTTCCTTTTCAACTCCCGATCTCCGGTCCAAGGTTTTGTTCAGGGCATCCGAAACATTTGCAGCGCTCATTATATCAGGATGATGCAACGAACCGCAAATTGGGCAGGCTTCTCCTTCCCTTAAACTTACAACATATTCTTCCAGTTTTAACTGTACTTTGAAATGCTGGATCTCACTTTCAGATCCGGCCAGCTGAATTTTCAGTTCCTCTGTTTTCTTCTTTAAAATTTCGTTTCCGGCTTTGGCATTTTTTTCTCCTGAAAATGAAGTAAAAAACTCATTATCAAATATTTTCAAGATTGAATCATCAATGATTTTTAATTCGTTCCTGAATTTTTGCGATTCTGCAACATTGGAAGCTGACTGTTGTACTAAATTTTTATTCAAATCGTGCCAGCTTTTTGCATTCGAAAGCGCAAGCATATCTGGTCGCCTTGACTTTTCTTCCTTCAGACGGATTTCAAGCTTTAATTTTTCCTGTTTGAGGATTTCAAGGACCGAAATTGCCTGAGCAACAAAAACATCACCTTTTTTAATTCGTTCCTCTGCCAGATTCACCAGCTGTTTCAGCTCATTCAACCGAATCAGTTTATCCAGTTCATCCGCCTGTTTTTTCAGATTTTCACGTTGTTCGTAATCCAATTTCATCGTTTCAAAAACCTGATTGGCAGCAGCAATCTGATCCTCCGCCTTTTGCAGGTTTAACGTATCAAGCTGTATCTTCTCACTGAGTTGCTGAATCTTTTTCAAAGCTGAATCGGATGCATCAAACAGGTTTTTAAAATGAATCACACAATATTCATAATCTGTAATTCTTTTTCCCAGTCCCTGAATTTCAGTGCTTTTTTCGTTTAACAATTTAAGTTTCACCTGATTTTCATCTCTCTTCCTGACGAGTTCCAGCAACTGCCTGAGTTCGGCATCCTTTTTCTGATTCTCAGTAATTTGCAGATTCAATTCCCTGATTTCAGTTTTTAGTTCCTCCAGTTTGGCAGTAAACGAAATCATCTGTTCCGGATCAAGCTCACCCAACTGTTTCAGCTGCCCTTCAAGCGTTTGCTTTTGTGCATTGTTTTTGGTTTCGAGTGAAGCGACCTTGTAAAAAAGCTCAAATTTCCCCAGGTTGAAAAGTTCTTTCATCATTTGGGTTCGGTCTTTATTTCCCAACTGCAGGAACTCCTGAAATTGACCTTGCGGAATAATGATGGTACGCTTAAAATTGTCGTAGCTCAGACCAATCGCCTTTTCCAATGCCTCAGGTTCAATTGGAATCCACTTGCCGTTCTCATTCCGGTATGCCGAACGTTCAAGCGTTTTGACTTCTTCAAACTTTTTCCCGTTTCGACGGCCCTTCACCACCGCCTGGTATGCCGTCTGATCTTTCCCCGTTTCGAAAACAAAATCAATCAGCAATTCGCCCGATTTCAGGTTCATCATGTTGTAATTGCGGTTATCGCCTGATAGGTTGAGCCGGTCAGTCCGGCCATAAACAGCAAAAGTTATGGCTTCCAGAATGCTGGATTTGCCGCTGCCTACAGCTCCAAAAATCCCGAACAGGTTAGCCGAAGTCAATCGGGTAAAGTCGATGGCCTGTTTCTCCTGATAAGAATATAAACCTTGTATGGTAAGTTTTACTGGTATCATATCTTTTTATTTACCACAGAATTGTTGTTTTTGTTCAACTGTTATTTTAATTGTAAACTCATGGGACTCCTTTTCAATTCGTCCTATGCTAATACATAACGGGGCTTTGCCCCTTATTGCCAATTCGGTATATTCTCCAATGGTCTGAAGGACCATTATGTAATAGCACAGGGTAAATGAACCCTGTGTATTTAATAAAAAATCATATTTCCCATTAAATTCGTGGTAGATCCATTGTTTTTACACCACAAATTAAAAAATAAGATAAACTGTGTTATCTGTGGTTTAATCTTTTTTAAATTATTTTGTGGTTTAATCTTCTTCGTCCTCTGCTAAAAGTTCGGTGAACAACGCCATCAATTCTGAATTGGGATCCTGCCCTTTTTCATGCCTGAAAAAATCGGTGAACAGCGACTCGATATTCTTACTCAGATCAATTCCGGTTTTTTGCCCTTCAACAATCCCGCCTGCATTTTTAACTTCAGGAATAATTGAAACGATTCCTCCATGCGCCGCACTCAACTGTTTCCGTTCCAGTGCAGTCAGATATGTATCTGTTACCATTGTCAGTTCCGCCAAACAATCGGGATTAGTATTCAACCAAAGCAAGGCATCTTCCATTCCTTCGGCCCGTTTACGAAGCAGCTTTTTACCTTTGATGAGTTCCATCTCACTAACCTGAACTTCCTTCCCGGGTTCAGCATCAATTACCAATACATATTTTTTCTGATTGGCTTCGGCAAAACTGTACGACAAGGGACTGCCGCCGTAATAAACCGGACAAGGCTGCGAATCGACCCGTCTCATCCGGTGCAAATGCCCCAAAGCGGTATATTGAATTTGACTTGGAATGTTCGAGGAATAAATAACCTGTGCCCCTCCAACATGTAAAATAGGTTTTTCATCGGCAGGTTCTTCGGGCATCACACCTCCTTTTTTCATTACAAAAAGATGGGTAACAAGCACGTTTACGCCATTTTCATCACAATATTTTGCAGCCAGTTCCTGCCATTTTTCCTGAAGTACCGTTCGCAATTCCTCTTCGCTGTTTTCCTGTCCCAGGTATGTTTTCAGGCGAAATTCGTTTGCGTAAGGTGTAAGCAAAAAGCGCAAAGGAGCATCGGTTCCGGGTATTTGCAATTCCAAAAAACCTTCTTCGCTTTGCAGCACCTTTAATCCTGATTCCAGTTCAAACAGAGGAACAATTGAATTTGGATAACCGGCAAAAATGATTCCGCACTCCCGGGCCAATGGATCGGGCGCTTCAATGCGGTCGGGCGAATCGTGGTTGCCTGCAATGGCAATAACCGCCCGTTTCCCGTTGCTGGCCAGCCGTTTTAATGTTTTGTAAAACAATTCAACTGCTTCGGTGGGAGGATTGAAGGTATCGAATAAATCGCCGGCAACCAGCACGGCATCAACCTGTTCATGGTCTGCAATTTCGCAGATTTCCTGAAGAACAGCCTGCTGCTCTTCAATTCGCGAAAAATCTTCGAGCCGTTTGCCGAGGTGCCAGTCGGAAGTATGGAGAAGCTTCATGGATTTGATATTGATGAATAAGTAATGATTATTTCTGTGACTTTTCCCTAACCGTCTTAAACTCCGAACCGCTATTCCATTCCGGCCATGCTTCAGAGTTGGCCAGATTGGTTCCAACACGATAAAGTAACCGGGCATCCTCAACAATTCCGCTTAAATCATCGGTTGCCGGATGGTATTCGTCGAACGGACTGTGATAGGTATCTTTCCAGTAGCGGGTTACCAGTTTCATGGTTTCTTCTTTACCGTATTTTGCGGCATCGGTGTAACCTTTGGCATAAATGGCCGGAACTCCCAGCTTCACAAAAGGAAACTGATCGGAGCGGAAAAACATACCGTTCTCCGGATTTGGATCAGCTGCGATGTACCGGCCTTGTTTTTCAGCCTCACTCCTGACCCATTCGTCGAGTTCCGACTGGCCGTTTCCGGTTAGCATCACATCCTTGTATTTTCCATAAAACAGCAACACATCGGTATTGATGCAGGCAACAGTTTTTTCCATCGGGAAAAACGGATGCTCTGCATAATAACCGGAGCCCAGCAAACCAGATTCTTCGCTGGTAACCGATAAAAACAAAACCGACCGTTCGGGTGCAGGAGCGGTCTTAAATGCACGGGCAATTTCGAGCATCCAGGCTACTGCACTGGCATTGTCGGTCGCGCCATTGTAAATACTGTCGCCATTTACCGGAGTGCCAATACCCAAATGATCCCAGTGAGCCGTATAAACCAACACTTCATCCGGATGTTTACTGCCTCGTATAAATCCGCAGACATTTTGTGACGTATTGGTTTCGAATGTACTTTTCATCCAGCCTGAAACTTTTACAGGCAATGTTACGGGTTTAAAGTCTTTTTGAATGGCCATCTTTTTGGCCTGATCGAAACTCATTCCTGCAGCTGAGAACAATTGTTCTGCAGCAGACTGCGAAATCCAGCCCTCAAACGCGCAACGATCCTGATAACCATTTTCAGGGTTCAGGTATAACTGGGTTGATTCACCATTGTTTCGGACCACCTGCCACGGATATCCGGCCGGACCGGTTTCGTGAATTATCAGACAGGCTTTGGCTCCGCGACGTGCAGCCTCCTCAAATTTATAGGTCCACCGCCCGTAATAGGACATTGTATTTCCCCTGAAATAGGAATCCGTTGTTCCATACCCCGGATCATTGACAAAAACAAGGATAGTTTTGCCTTTCAAATCCATATCCTGAAAATCATCGCGATCGTATTCAGGAGCAGATATTCCAAAACCTGCAAAAACAAGTTCTGACTGATCAAGAGTTTGTTCTTCCTCCATTTTTCTGGAGAAAGTCACATAGTCAGTGAGTTTCTGAAATTTAAGTTTCCCGCCCGGAGTATCAAAATCGAGTGTATTGGATATTTTCGAGTTAACTGCCAGCAATGGAACTTCCTGAAAAAAACTTCCTGAATTAGCGGGCTCCAAACCGATTTCCTTCATTTGTCCGGCAATATAATCTACCGTAATTCCTTCACTAGCTGAAAGAGGCATGCGTCCCAAATATCGATCAGACGATAATTCGGCAATATGTTTCTCGATGTTTTTGTACAGAATAGCTCCTTCTCCTGAATTCTTTTTTACGGAAGAACAGGAGACGAAAATTACAGCAGCAAGAAGGAAAAGAAGATTTTTCATTGTTAGATTTTATTCGTTTGCTTTAAAATCTGATATTAAATATTGAATAAAGTAAACGAATAAAGAATAAATATTCAATCCTTAGTTCAAAACTAATTTGCGGCTTTCAACCAGACCACCTTTAACAGCCAAAAGAAGATAGGTTCCTTTCGGGAAAGTGTTTACTTGGATGCTTGTTTTATTGTTGACGGCCTTTTTGCTGAATAATACCAATCCTTTATAATCCTGGCCCGAAATCATTCAAATTTCCATTTTAATCTACCCGATTTGAAGTCCTGGGCATCAATCCTTTCCACCCTTTGTTGTATGCACCCAGAAACATTTGTGCTGCCGGAACAACCAAGGTTGGATTTGCTCCATCATTGTAGACTCCCTTTGCAGGATTTTCACCAATCACGCATGGTCGATCGTTGATTCCGTAATCAGCAGGAGTTTTGTCAAGTGCAAAATTTCCGAACCACTTAACTACCCAGCCATAAAAATGTGGCGAATAAAAATCGAGTCGTGCATTTTCCTTGTTGTATTGGGCTTTCAGACTGGTATCGCTCCAGTAATTCCCTTCAAATTTTGCACTGTTCCACTTTACTGCCGCACTTCCAAGGGTAACCAATACCTGACTATTTTCATGCACTGCCGAAGCTACTCTTGCCACAAAGTACTGAAGCCGGTTCCATGTAATATTGCCATCAGCAGCATCCTGATTGACCCATTCAATTTCATTGCAAATATCAACAGCCCACAAATACGGATTATCATTGTACCTTTTGACAAACGGAATGGCATAATTGTCGACAAATGAAGTCACCTTTTCATTGGTGAGAATCATATTTCGCCAGCGTTGGTATGTACTATTGCTATTTTTAAAATGATCGAAGGAAATCAAAGTGGCTTTGATGTAAATTTTGTTCTTTTTGGCCAATCGAAACAGGTCGTCAACATTCGACCAAAAAGCATTGGTAGCGCCGGTCACCGTTCCATCAGCAGAAATGGTCAGGCCAACTTCGCCACTGCAACTGATCCAGATTCGGGTAGAATTGCCTCCTGCATTTTTGATTCGCTGAAATTCGGCATCCCACCAGCTACTTTTATAGTTTCCACCAAAGTCGTTCCAGTTATTCCAGGGTGTGTTGGCGCCATTCATGAAAATTTCCTTACCATCAACTAAAAATTTGTTGCCGCTGACAGTAATGAATTGTGCATCCGATCGGACAGGAATAAGAAAAATAAAAATTATAAAAAGCAATTGAAAAGTCTTCATCAGATAACGTTAAGTTGGTATGACGAAGTTAATATTTCCGACTATTCATACAACTCAAGTGTCAGGTAATTTGCATATTCCTGGTGCAAATTAGAGATGCCCACGGAATTACTGTTCAACTATCAACAAAAAGGCCACGATTCGGTTGAATCAGTGGCCTTTCACATATTTTCCAGGAATGCTTATTTTTTTATTTCCCAGGCACAACGGACTGGTGAAACAATTTTGCCTTCCTTTTTTAATTCATTCATGGCTTTGTCAACCACTTTTCTGTCAAGTCCGGCAAGTTCAGCAATTTTACCTGCTGTCATCGGGTTCTCGGAAGAAGACAATACTGACAATACTTTTTCAACGCTCATAGTAATCAATTTTTAAATTCTTCATGTAGATTCGATTCAGCAAAAATAGCGATTAACGATCAACGATTGATGATTTTTACTTCGTTAATCTTCAATCGCTAATCACTTTTAAAGTCTTCCTTCAACTACTTTCCAGTCCATTATTTTCCAGAAATCGGCAATGTATGCCGGGCGAAGGTTTTGTTTGTCGAGGTAATATGCATGTTCCCAGACGTCGCAGGTCAATAGCGGAATCAGTCCATCACGGACCGGACAGCCGGCATTACTGGTTTGAACGATGCTTAGTTTTCCATCGGCATTTTTCACGAGCCAGGCCCAGCCCGAGCCAAACTGAGTAGCAGCAGCTTTGTTAAATGCTTCTTTAAATGCATCAAGCGAAACAAAAGCAGATTCGATGGCAGCTTTCAATGCACCGGATGGTATAGTAGCCGGAGTAGCTGAGAATTGTTCGAAGTAAAAAGTGTGGTTAAAAACCTGGGCTCCGTTGTTGAAGATACCTCCTTCAGCTTTTTTAATGATGGTTTCCAGGCTGGCCTTTTCGAATTCAGTTCCAACAATCAGGCTATTGATGTTCGTCACGTAAGCCTGATGGTGTTTGCCATGGTGAAACTCCAGTGTACGTGCACTGATAAAAGGTTCAAGGGCATCAATTGCATAGGGTAATGCGGGTAATGTAAAACTCATTTTGGTTATCTTTTTGGTTAAACAATGATTGTTTGATTTTTGATAAGATAACAGAAACGAGAATAAAATAGTTTGCAGAAACAGTCATTCGGAGGTAATTTATACTGATTCTGAATAAGAGGGCCCCCACCAAACCTCCCCCACAAAGGGAGGCTTAAAGAATACTTTGAATGTGATTGTAAAAGATTAAATGAAAAAGCCCCTCTTTGGAGGGGTTGGTGAGGCTTCTAACAAAACCGCCCGGTACCTCTGTACCGGGCGGAAAAAAACCAAAAATCAACTAACCTTTAAACCGTCGGGTGACTTCATCCCAATTAACCACGTTGAAAAAGGCATTGACATAATCGGGTCGCCGGTTTTGATACTTCAGGTAATATGCATGTTCCCATACATCTACTCCAAGTACCGGTACCCCTTTTACATCTGCCAGATCCATTAACGGGTTATCCTGATTTGGTGTGGATGAAATCACCAAACTATCACCCTGCTTTACCAGCCATGCCCAGCCAGACCCAAACCTGGTGAGGGCTGCTTTGGTAAATGCGTCTTTAAAATTTTGATATGATCCAAATGAAGCGTCTACAGCTTTCAGTAAATCACCTTCAGGACTTTTGGCACCTCCCGGAGCCATAACTTCCCAATATAAATTGTGATTGTAAAAACCGCCGCCGTTATTGCGGACTGCTACCGGATGCCCCGATATACCGGCCAAAATCTTTTCGATTGATTTTCCTTCAAGAGCCGTACCCTGAACAGCAGCGTTCAGATTGCTGGTATAGGCTGCATGATGTTTACCATAATGAATTTCCATCGTTTGTGCATCAATGTAGGGTTCAAGTGCATTGTATGCGTATGGTAATTTTTTTAATTCGAATGCCATGTTGTATATAATTAAAGATTTAATACTCTTTTTATCTTCTATACAAACATAGCACCTATTTGGTTTAATTCCAAATATGCTGACAATTTTTTCACATCAAATTTTTCGATGTGTTATAGTAAGGATCAATGAGAGTGTATCTGAACTATTTAATTTACTAATACGTAAAACTGCTGCCTCCTAAAAACTCACGGATGAGCGAGGTAGGCGGTATTTCAAAATCGTCAATGGTTTTGAAATATGACAAAAATTTCAGCAGGCGATTGCTTTCGCTGAATTCATCCTGGTTTTCAGGAACAGATTTCAAAAGAGGTTCTGCATATTTTTTTAGGACAGCCAATTCATAAATCAGGGCCGAATTGAACATGACATCAGCATTTTCCTGATATGGAAAAATATTTTTGTCTTCTCCGGCCCTCACGCTTGGCCACCGGCGAATCGTATCCTGGGCTGAATAGTTCCGGTATTTACTGTCACGGATCATCCGGCGAATCAACCTGTTGTCGGTGGTTGAAATATAGTTTTGATCATCAATCGAAATCTGGGTTAGTGCCGAAAGGAATATTTTAAAGGTGTTGGCAGGTTCAATATGGGGTACCAGATCAGGATTCATTCCGTGGATACCTTCCACAATCAGGATACTTCCCGGTCCCAGTTGCAGCTTTTTACCTGAGGGAAACTTCATCCCCACAGTAAAATTAAACTTGGGCAGTTCAATGACCTCTCCTTTAAAAAGCTGAATGAGTTGCTGATTAAAAAACTCTATATCAATGGCTTCAATTGCTTCAAAATCGTATTCACCATTCTTGTCTTTCGGCGTTTTTTCGCGGTCAACAAAATAGTCATCCAGCGAAATCATGGTAGGCTTCAACCCGTTAACCGCCAGTTGTACCATTAATCGTTTGCTGAAAGTGGTTTTTCCTGACGCCGAAGGACCGGCAATCAGGACGATTTTCACCATTCCTTTCCGGTCGTTGATCAGATTGGCAATTTCGGCAATTTTATTCTCATGCAAAGCTTCGGATATTTTCAGGATATCACCACTATCTCCGTTAATGGTGCTTTCATTCAGGTTGGCCACATTGGGTACGTTCAAAAGTTCGGCCCAATCTTTATGTTCCTGAAAAACGCCAAAGAGTTTATCTAGTCTGGAATAGGGTTGAACCTCGCTGAATAGGGCCGGATTTGGAATTCTCAGCAATAATCCTTCGTAATACGAAACCAGGTCGAATACTTTCAAATAACCGGTCGATGGAACCAGATAGCCATAGAAATAGTTGGCAAGTCCGTCCATGAAATACAGGTATGAAAACAGAGTACCCTGTTGTTCAAATAGTTTGGCCTTAAAAGGAAGGTTTTGTTCTTTACAGATCTGAACTGCTTCTTCGGTGGGTATTCCGATTTTCCGAAACGAAATATCTTTTTCAACTAAATCCCGCATTTCAGCTTTGATGGCAAAAATATCTGAATCGGTTATTTGCCGCTGCAGGCCTGCAAGTTCGCAATAATATCCACGGGATATTCCATGCATCATTTTCAGTTTGAACTCCGGGAAAACCACTTTAACAGCTGCATAAAGAATAAAAATCAGTGAACGGACATACAGGCGCGTTCCGTCCGGATGAGAATAATCGATGAACTCCACTTTTTTGTTTTTCACAAAGACGAACGAAAGTTCCTTGACCTTGTTATTGACCAAAGCGCCAATAATGGGATTGTTCAGGTTAACCTGGAAATCATCTTTAATTTCCATCAGCGAAACACCAAGCGGGTACGTTCTTTTGGTGCCTGAATTGACGCAATAAATATCGATTGTATTCATAACAATGAAGTTTCAAGTTCCATCCGTCAGCGTTCGACTGCACAAATGCCCTGTCTCAAACCAAAGTTTAACGGATAAGTTTAAAGTTTAGACCTGCCTAATATAATAAGTTCAACGTTAATCACAAACTATTACATAACGTAAATTTTTCTATCCGTTTGCCTCATTTGACTACACCGGAATTTTCCATTTCCTGTTTCAGGTAAATTGCAGTAAATGATTCTTCATTCCGGATAACCTGTTCCGGAGTTCCAAAACAGACCACTTTTCCACCCTCTTTCCCACCTTCAGGTCCGATATCGATAATATGATCAGCTACCTTAATCACATCCATATTATGCTCGATAACGATAACTGTATTCCCACGTTCAACGAGTTTATTCAGTACTTCGAGCAAAACCCGGATGTCTTCAAAATGCAGACCTGTAGTTGGTTCATCGAGGATATACATGGTTTTACCGGTATCCTTTTTAGCCAGCTCGGTGGCCAGTTTCACCCGTTGCGACTCGCCTCCCGAAAGTGTTGTTGAAGATTGACCAAGTGTGATATACCCGAGGCCAACATCCTGAATGGTTTTTAGTTTATGGGCAATTGAAGGTATATGTTCAAAAAACTCTACTCCCTGATTTATGGTCATATCCAAAACATCTCCAATTGATTTTCCCTTGTAACGGACTTCAAGCGTTTCGCGGTTATACCGGCGGCCATTGCAGGTGTCACAATGCACGTAAACATCAGGCAGAAAATTCATTTCTATCTGTTTTAATCCACCACCCTGGCAATCTTCGCATCGGCCTCCTTTTACATTGAACGAAAACCGGCCCGGCATATAAGCCCTGATTTTTGCTTCAGGCAATTGAGCAAATAAATTCCGGATGTCGGAAAAGACTCCGGTATAGGTAACCGGATTGCTGCGCGGAGTACGGCCCAGCGGTGACTGATCGACCTGGACTACTTTATCAATATGATCTATACCCACAATTTCGCGGTATGCAAGCGGATCTTTCACCGAACTGTAAAAATACTGGCTTAAGATCGGCTGCAACGTAGCATTTATCAAACTGGATTTTCCGCTTCCGGATACGCCAGTTATACAGATAAGCTGACCAAGCGGTAAGTCTACCGATATATTTTTCAGGTTATTCCCGGTACAGCCTTTTAGCGACAATACCTTACCATTTCCTTTTCTTCGTTTCTCCGGAACCTTAATCTGAGTTTCACCCAGCAGATATTTCGAAGTTAGCGTTCCTGCTTTCAGGATTTGCTCCGGTGTACCCGATGCCACCACATGACCACCATGCCGGCCTGCAAAAGGACCCATATCAATCACATAATCAGCATTCATCATCATGTCCTTGTCGTGTTCAACAACAATCACAGAGTTTCCGGTATCACGAAGCTGTTCCAGCGAATTGATAAGCCGCAGGTTGTCGCGGTGATGCAGACCAATGCTCGGTTCGTCGAGAATATACAATACATTCACGAGTTGTGAACCAATCTGGGTTGCCAGACGAATCCGCTGTGATTCGCCACCCGACAACGTACGCGAAGTCCGGTTTAGTGATAAATAATTTAGCCCGACATCTTCCAGAAAACGAATCCTGTCGCGGATTTCCTTGATCACTTCAACTGCAATTTTCTTTTGCCGGTTGGTTAACCGCTCTTCCAGGTTGGTAAGCCACAAACTGAGTTCGGAAATGTCGAGGCGCGCCAGTTCCGAAATATTTTTTTCATCGATCCGGAAATAGAGTGACTCCTTTTTAAGCCGGTCTCCGTTACATTCCGGGCAAACTGTTTCGCGTACAAACTGGTTGGCCCACTTCTGTGCCTTTTGCGACGGATTATCATCTTTCTGCAAATCGATGTACTTAATGACACCTTCATAGGTCATCATGTAATTCATAGATGTTCCGAGCGGTGAATTTTTAAGCTGTATCCGTTCATTGGTTCCAAAAAGAATGGCATTCAGTCCATCTTCAGGAATATCTTTTATCGGCGTTTTCAGGTTGAAGCCATACATCTCACCCAAAGCCTCTATCTGCCAGAAAACAAGCGTGTTTTTATGCGTCCCGAGTGGTACAATCCCACCATTCTGAATGCTTTTCGAATTGTCAGGAACAATTTTATCCAGATCGATTTCGCTGACCATCCCCAGTCCGTTACATTTTGTACAGGCACCCTGCGGCGAGTTAAACGAAAAATTATGCGGTGCCGGTTCATTGTATGAAATGCCGGTTGTCGGACACATCAGTTGCCGGCTGTAGTACTTAACTTCCTGACTGTCATGATCAAGGATCATGCAGATGCCATGCCCGTTTTTCATGGCAATCTGCAGCGAATCGTGCAGTCTTTTATCGCTTGCTTCATCAACCAGCAACCGATCGACAACGATTTCGATGAAGTGATTTTTATACCGGTCCAGACGCATGGCAGCTTTCAGTTCGGTGACTTCACCATCGATCCGCGCATTCAGAAATCCTTTTCTCAGGATTTGTTCAAACAGTTCGCGGTAATGACCTTTCCGTCCTTTCACCATTGGAGCCAGAATCAGGATTCGCCGGCCGGAGAAGGAAGCTTTGATCAGTGTTAAGATCTGATCATCGGTGTATTTCACCATCTTTTCACCGGTGTTGTATGAATAAGCTTCACCGGCCCGTGCATACAGCAGTCGCAGAAAATCATAGATTTCAGTAACTGTGCCAACAGTCGACCGTGGATTTTTATTGGTGGTTTTCTGTTCAATGGCAATAACCGGGCTCAGTCCGGTGATCAGGTCAACATCAGGGCGTTCCATATTGCCCAGAAAAGAGCGGGCATAGGCCGAAAAAGTCTCGATGTAGCGTCGCTGGCCTTCGGCATATATGGTATCGAAGGCCAGTGATGATTTTCCACTTCCACTCAGACCGGTTATTACCGTGAGTTTATTGCGTGGAATTTCGACATTTATATTTTGTAAATTGTGAACGCGTGCACCGTGAACTACAATTTTCCCTTCTTCTTCCGTTAAATCTTCCGGAATATGACTGTTTTGCATCTGTATCTTATTATCGTGCCAGTTTTATCCTGACTGAATATTATTCAATTTACCATGAACGTAACCATCAGTTCGGATTTGTCCTGAACCCTTTTTCCGGAATTTTCACTGCATAGCTCTTTCTGTTCGGATTTTTCAGGGATGTTTCCCTCAACCAGGGATTAAACATTTTCAGGGTCTTATAAGTAATTCCTTTTTCGATTGCCAAAGCTGCCCAATCGTTAACCGGACCATTTATTTCGATGGTCCTGGTTTCGATAATAGGGTAAAGCTGGTCGTTTTTAATATTGAAACCATACTTCAGGGGTTCTTCCATAACTAATTTGAGCGCCAGGATACGGAATACATACCGTGAAGTTTCTTCTCCAAACAGCAAATCATAATAACTTTTAACTTTCTGACTGGCCATCTGACGATCTACAAATGCCCGGCCCCCGTTATAGGATGCTGCAACCAGCGACCAGCTTCCGTACTTCTGAAAAGCCGATTTCAGGATAAGACAGGCAACTTCGGTTGATTTTTCGATGTGGTAACGCTCGTCAACTTCATCATTTATTTCCATCCCATTCTCTTTCGCGGTTGATTCCATAAGTTGCCACAAACCAACTGCTTTGGCCGGAGAGACTGCACGAACATCGAAACCGCTTTCAGCAACACACAAATATTTAAAATCTTCGGGAATGCCGTTTGATTTCAAAATGGGCCCGATGATTGAAAAATAACGCGGAGCACTTTTGATGTACCGGATAGTTTGCGAATGAAAATAAACCGTCGACAACAATTCCCGGTCGAGATTTTCACGCACATCGAAATACTCCATCGGGACTTCTTCTCCGGCAAAAGTGAGTTTTTCGGGTAACTCAAACGGGGTCAACAAATGGATTCCCAATGAATCAGGATTTTGATGTGATGTTCCGGAACAACCGGTTAAGGCCGCAAACATTAACATGGGCGTTACCGCAATCGTGCGAAAAAACCGGGCAGATAACTTAAAATTCATAGTATAATTTTCAAAATTTGACAATTTGCAAAAATAGTTCATTTATCTTCTGCTTTTTACAAAGCTTGCTTTTTATCTCAAAATAGATTTTAAAAATGTCAATTCGGTCAGGAATTTCTGATCCTGCAGATCAATAAAGTCTTTAAACTATTCGAAAACGGGATAAGCTTTCAGGAAATATTAGTTAAACACAGCAGGGTTCCTGCTATTCATACAGATTTATTACAAACAAAAAACCGGTCAAAAAGATTGACCGGTTTTTTTTATCAGAGGATACCACAGTACTTCGATCGTCCATTTATTGGGGACTGGTTAATTTTTTTTCACTACCGGAATAAATCCGATTTGTTTGATATTTTGAATATTTGAATAATCATAAAGCATAAAACCCTTATCGCCTATCATGAACAGGTAATTATTAATCGGAATTACATCGTAGGCATTAATCGACGGAAAACTGGCAATCAAATGTTGGGTAATATCCAGCGGATCAGCCGCATTGTATATCTTCAATCCTGCATCCCCGTCACAGATAAAAAGCAGGTCATCGTCAATTCCAAGACCCTGCGGCCCATACATGGGGTACGACTTCAATAACGTGAATTTTGAATAACTATTGCTCATTTGGATTACGTCCAGCTGATTCAGGGTGCCTCCCCGGCAGGCTGAACCACCTTTCAGTGTTACAAATGCCAGATCGCCTCTAATTACAACCGGATCGCAGGAGGTCATGTGCGAGAACGAACCAATCTGTGAAGGTCTTTCAGGAACTTCGAGTGAATTTACAATCATACCGTTTTGAGTACCCAGAAACATGTGGTTGTCGGTAATGAAAATGGTTTCGACATTCCAGCTCACATAACTGGTATTCAGCAAAGTGACTTCCGAACTGGAATTCAGCTTAAATGTTAACAGGCTATTCTGATTTACTATGTATAAAAGATCCTTGAACAAACCGAACCGGGCCATACTCCCGCCCACTCCGTAAGTTGTTCCCGAAGCCCCTCCAACACCTCCGCCGCTGTATGCAGCCATGTCCATTTTTTCAGCATTAAACCCATTACGGTAATAAATCGGGTAATAACGTTGTTCCAGTTCCTGCCGGACACTTTTCACATCCCAGGCAGTCACCACGCCCTTTTCCTCATCCACTTTGGCGAGCGGATATTTTTCATCGTATTTGGGCAAGGTATACGGGAAAACTTTCCTGACCCGGCCAACTTCTGCAATTTTCGAAAAGCTTGAAACATCAATCGAAACCAGATCCACGTAACTGTCGGCATACAAAATATTGTCTTTAATGGCAATGTCCACATTTCCGGGAATTTCGATAAACCCTTTGTTCTGTGGGTTTTTAGGATCACTCACATCATATACATGGACTCCCATCATTTTTTCGTTGATGAAAATATACTGATCCTTAAAATAAATTTTACCCGGATTGTTCATTTCACGGGCGGTAGTCATTTTAACAGCGGAGCGCAATTCGTCGAAGCTCATATAAACCGGTGAATTGGCTGTAAAAGTTTCAAAAACCTTATCAGTACACCCTGATGCAATCAACAATAGAAACATCAGAACTGGAAATATATTTTTAGTTTGGTTCATAGCTGCAGTTAATTAAAGATAAATCCAATTTTCAATGAAAGACGCGAAAAGTTTGTTTCAAGTTTATACCCTTTATCACCTTCGTAATTCAGCTGATGGTGGCGATACCCGAATGAAAAGAACCAGCCGAAGTTATCAGAAGGGAACTGCTGAAAACCGATGGATGGATTAATCATTAATCCACCCCCGGCGTTCAGTTTTTCGCTGGTTTGCGGACCAGGCCAATAATAAGAAGATGATGAATAATAATCCGAATAATGCTGGCGGTTACCATCTTCGAGCGGCACCATATACCCAACCTGCAGGTTGGCAAAAGGCGTAAAGCGTGTTTCCCTGAACTTATATTGAAACTGTGCAAAAGCAGGCATGTACGATTCGTCCAGAAATTCGGTTCCCAGACCGGCCCCTAAATAAAACTGATCAATGGCCCGAAAGTTTAAAGAGGCCATAAATGAAAACGGCGCCGACTGATTGTTTCCTGAGTTCCCTACCATAACTCCAAAAGAGGTGTCGAAAAAATAATCGTTATTCAGTCCCGGTTCGTGTACAACTTTCCGGAATCTGGAGATACTGTCGACTTCCGAATTTTTAAAAACCCAATCATTTCCGTCTGATTTTATTTTCACTAGCTCAGCGTCATTGGTTATCAGCTGACCTTTAATAATGCTTCCTGATTTCAGGTAAACGATGTCTTTTTTGCTCTTCTGGGCAAAAGCCGGAACAAGGAATAATCCGGACAGAAGTAAGATCAGAATTTTTTTCATCAGAATTTGGTTTTTTTTTTGCGTTGGTTGATGTTCGTATGCTGTTTTCTGTTGTTTGTACTGCAATCAAGATGTATTGACTGAAAAAAAGGTTGCGCGCGAAAAATAATAATCCAAATTACGGTTTGGTCTGATCATTTAACAGAGTGTTCGACCGGGTTCACGTCGAAGGCTCAGCCACCGGTTTATGGAATATAGTTCATTGTAAATTGCTGGTTGATTTTTTCGGATCACCACAAAGGAATACAGACCACTTGTTTGACTTTTACCGGGGATTTAAAACTCATAGCTTAATCCGGTAAAAACACCAATGGTATAGGGTTTATAAGTTACCGACGAGTTGCTGTTCAGCGAATTGAGGTAATATTTGATGCGAGGTTCAACATTCAGGAATATACGTTTCGACAGGCCGTATTTTAGCCCGACACCAAGTGTTCCGCTATAATTCATGGCTTCCATATCTTTGGTTTTACCAATCAGCGATTTACCTGCACTGTTTTCAAGCCAGGTTTGGTTTCCGACCAACAGATTGGAACTGAATCCACCCAGCATTTCCACATCAAATCTTGCATCGATAAGGGTATAACGCAGGTAAAGAGGTATTTCGATGTACTCAAAATTTTGAATAAAACGTGCATCTGATACAATTACCGTCGGAGCCATCGATTTGTCTTCCAGGCTGGCTCCCATCACTATCTGGGAAGGAACTCCGCTGAATTCAATCACCCCGGCAGTACTGTTCATCAGCATTTTATTGGTATTCGCATCAATGCTCACATTTGTATTTAAATATTCTGATCCACGATCGGAACTTGCAAACGAAAAATCTTTCCTATCATTCCCGTTGTAGTTATTCGAAGAGTTTCCGGAAGTCTGACCAAGTCCCGAATAATAAACTCCGCTTTGCAGGCTCCAGCGTTTCGAAGGTTTGTATTCAACCGATAATCCGCCACCCAGTTCAAGGGGAGAAGCCGATTCGGAATTCAGCATATTGCTGGCATATTGCTGCGAATGACTGCTGCGTGCCACACTATATGCAGGCGAAACCTGTGCTCCAACCAGCCAGCGCGCTTTGCCCCTGACCTGATTTTCAGTTCGTATCATTTGCTGATTTTGCTCCATAATCTGCTGATCAATTGATTTTTCAGCCCATTCGCCACGGTCTTTATTTTCTTTTTGTATCTTTTGTATCTGAAGTGTATTTTTTGGCTCAGCTTCCGGATTAATGAACCCTTTAATACTTTTCAAAGGTTTCACTAACACCGTACCTGCATTCGATGCCAACAACAAATTTTTAGCAGGAGACGCAATTTTTTCTCGTTTTGAACTACCTTCAATTTTCTGGTGTTTATCGTTTTTTTCCTGAACAGAGACATCTGCTGAAGCAACCTGTAAAGATGACGAAGCGGACGGAGTATTTTCCAATCCCTGATCCTTTTGAAATTGTTCAGGAGAAATTGTTCCGGGAACAGGATTCCTGCTGACAACTGATTGTTGTTTCAGATCCTCCTCATTACGTGCATTAAATTGCCAACCGGCAATAAATGCCAGAAGCACTGCTGCAGCTATTCCTGCAATCCGCCAGTATATTAGTTTTTGGTTCCGTTTTACACCACCTGCAGCTGCCAAAACATTCTCCAGCAAATGGGCAGGAGGTGCTTTTTCATAATTCTGCAATTTATCGCGGAACAATTCATCCATGTTTTTATTCTTCGTCATGCCGTATAATTGTTAGGGGCATTCAATTCACCAAAGTTCTCATGAACTTTCTTTTTTAATATTTCCCTGGCCCGTGCCAGATTCGACTTTGAGGTACCTTCCGCGATCGACATTTCTTTGGCAATTTCCTGGTGTGACATTCCTTCAATCACATACAGGTTAAATACCATCCGATAGCGTGGAGGCAATTCCTGAACCAGTTTCATCAGGTCGTCGGCCGAAATTTTTGCAATCACATCATCCGAAAAATTCACTGAATCAAAAACCGAAACATCATCGACCGCATACATCAAATGTTGTTTCCTGATTTTTTCGAGCGATACATTGATGATGATTCGACGAATCCAGCCTTCCAGTGAACCATCATGACGGAATGTTTTCAAGCTTGCAAAAACCTTTATAAATCCGTCCTGTAAATTATCCTCGGCTTCAGCCGCATCTTTGGCATAACGCAGACATACCCCGAACATTTTCGGTGCAAACTGATGATAAAGTTTTGCCAAAGCTTTTTGATTTCCGGCAACACATTCGGTTATGATCGGCTTAAAATCTTCCAAGTGAGCGTTATTTACTGATCACCCAAATTTAGCTGAATTAATTCATACTTTGGGTACTTAAACATCCATCAAAACGTACCGAAATGCCGTAAAATGGAATTATTATCACATATTCAGGATCCAGGCTATTCGCAATTTTACTTTAAGATGTGACTTACTGCGGAATAGTTGCGTTCGCCTTTTAGTTTTTTTCGAAATTCACATTCATGAACCCGGGATAAATAAAATCAAAGCTGAAAAGCAACCTTTGAGGCTGTTTTAACATCTTTGTATTGATTTTAATTTAAAAAATGATTTTCCATGAAACGATTATTAACATGTCTGGCTTTGGCAACTCTTTTAACTGCCTGCAGCGAACAACAGGAAGAACCATCGGTTTCTGATTTAACACTTACCGAAAAGTCGGCAAAAATTATTGCCGCCGATAACCAGTTTGGGTTCGAATTGTTTAAGAAAATCAATGATTCGCCTGAGGTGACAAAGAATACGATGATTTCGCCTTTGAGTGTTTCACTGGCATTGGCAATGGTATACAATGGTACCGACGGGAACACCAAAAAGCAAATGGAAGAACTGCTGCACAAGACAAACCTTACTCCTGATGACATTAACCAGAGTTACCAGGATCTGGTTACAGGACTTTCAAGTCACGATCCGAAGGTTGAACTTTCGATTTCAAATGCCATTTTCTACCGGAATTCATTCAGCATAAAGAATAATTTCATCACCACCAACCAAAACTACTACAAGGCTGAAGTTTCAGGTCTCGATTTTTCGAAAACCACAGAAACGCTGAATACGGTGAATGGCTGGGTAAACACCCAAACCAAAGGGAAGATCGATAAAATCATTGAAAGGGTAAATCCGGAAGATATCATGTACCTGCTCAATGCCATTTATTTTAATGGTGAATGGAAATACAGCTTCGATAACAAAAAAACTGCAGATCAGTCATTCACCCGGGAAGATAAAACTGTGATTACGGTCCCAACCATGACCATCGAAAATCAGTTCAGATTTTACAGTCACCAAAGCTTCGAACTGCTTGAAATGCCCTATGGAAGTGACAAGTTTTCCATGTTAATCTTCCTGCCGGTACCAGGGAAAAACACCAGTGATATCATTTCGCTCCTGACTGCGGAAAGTGTGAATGACTGGATTCAGAAACTGAACGAGCAAAAAAAAGAGGTATTTCTGCCCAAATTCGAGTTCAAATTTGACAACAGCCTGGTTGATGAGCTAAAAGCGTTGGGAATGACCGATGCCTTCGATGATATGAAAGCCAACCTGAGCGGGATTTCTGATGCAGCTCAACTGGTAATTTCTGAAGTTATGCATAAAACATACATTAAAGTTGACGAGCGGGGAACAGAAGCTGCAGCAGTAACGGGAATTACTTTCGGAGTTACTTCCGTCGGACCCGACAACAGCTTTAGAGCAGATCATCCTTTTGTATTTGCCATACGTGAAAAAGACACCAAAGCCATTCTGTTTATCGGGAAAGTAATGAACCCGTTGGAAAAATAGCATATGCTTCGAAGTCAGGTGTGCATGATTTGTGCAAGTTCCTGATTACAGGTAATTCCTGTTTCAACATTTCCGTATGAAAAAATCAAGGTAAAATCCAACCGGATATATCCTTCCGTAAAAAACACATCCGGAGAGGATATACTTACCACCCAAACGTACAGCTTTACACTCCAAGGGTATCGGTACTGATTCATCAATCTATTCCTTTCAATGAATTACAATACCTTTTTTTACAGAAAATTAACTGCCCGCATTCAGGTGAAAAAAAAATTTGATCGTGTGTAATTATGAACATTTGAATGTTACCAATTTGTATAATATGACAAACGAGGACACTGAAAATTAATCAAATAATTAACGTATGATGAAACTCAAATTAATCCTGATCATTGCTTTGATGCAGTTATCGTGGGTGGGCATTTGCCAGAATGGTTTAAACATGCCTGCACCGGTTGATCCGGCTGTTCGGATAGGCAAACTTGACAATGGAATGACCTATTACATTCGTCACAACGAAGAACCCAAAGAACGGGCAAGTTTTTACATGATCCAGAATGTAGGCGCCTTGCTCGAAAATGATGACCAGAATGGTCTGGCCCACTTTCTGGAACACATGGCTTTTAACGGCACCCAGCATTTCCCGGGCAAAGGAATTATCAACACGCTTGAAAAACATGGTGTTGCTTTTGGCCGGAATATCAATGCATACACCAGTTTTGGAGAAACAGTTTATAACCTGAGTGACATTCCGGTAAAGCATGAAGGATTAATTGACACCTGTTTACTGGTATTAAACGACTGGTCTGATTTCCTTTCGCTTACTCCGGAAGAAATTGATGCAGAGCGTGGCGTAATTACGGAAGAATGGAGAACCCGTCGAACGGCAGGCTTCAGGATGCAGCGCCAGTTTTTACCGGTTTTGCTGAATGGTTCCAAATATATGGACCGCGATGTGATTGGCGATCTGGATGTGATCAAAAATTTTAAATACGAAACACTCCGAAATTTCTACCACAACTGGTACCGCACCGATTTACAAGCCATTGCAATTGTTGGCGACATTGATGTGGATGTGGTAGAACAAAAAGTCAAAGCCCTCTTTTCATCCATTAAGGCAGTTGACAATCCGCAGAAACGCGAATTTTATGACGTTCCGGAGCATAAAGAACCGCTTTATGTACTTGCTACAGATAAGGAAGCCGCCAGTTATTCCATTTCACTGTATATCAAGCATCAATCGCCGCCTGCTTCAGAAAAAAACATCAACTACCTGCGGGAAAAAACAATCCAGGCGCTTTTTGGAATGATGACCAGGGACCGGATCACTGAATTGTTACAAAAAGGAGTTCCACCTTTTATCAACGGTAATATCAGTTATGGTTCTTTTATTTCAGGCTATGAAGTTTTCACAGTCTCAGCAACGGCAAAACCGGATCAGGACGACCTTGCGTTCAAATCCATTTATACCGAAGCCCAGCGAATTTACAAACATGGTTTTACTCCGGGAGAACTTGACCGTGCCAAAACGAATCTGCTGACATCGATCGAAAGTCAGTACAAACAAAAGGACAAAATCAGCAATGACCGGTATGCCCGGGATTACAAAAGCAATTACATCGATGGGGAACCATTGACATCCATTGATTTCGACTGGGAATTTGCCCAGAAAATTCTGCCAACTATTTCGGTTGAAGAAGTTTCAGCACATGCCAAACAATGGATGACTCCTGAAAACCGCGTGATTGTGGTGATGGGACCTGACCAGCCTGAAGCCAAACACCTTTCAAAGGAACAAGCTCTGGCTATGATGACTGAGATTGAAAACAGTCCGGTCGAACCCTATGAAGATGAGCTCGTATCTACCAATCTGATTTCAAAAGAGCTGAAAGGTTCAAAAGTAAAAAACACCAAAGACCTGCCTGAATTTAATGCCGTTGAATGGACTTTGGGGAACGGCGCCAAAGTGGTTTACCGTCAGGCCGACTATGAAAAAGACCAGGTTTCGCTTGTTGCAATGAGCAACGGTGGAAGCTCGAAGGTGAACAACGATCAGGTGGCCTCAGCGATGATGTTAAGCCAGTTCATCGGATCGTTCGGTGTAGGCGATTATGATGCCACAGCGCTGAAAAAAGCGTTGACAGGTAAAAAAGTAAGCCTGAATGTAGGATTATCCGACCTGAATGAAACATTCAACGGATCAGTCACCCCGAAAGACTTTGAGACTATGATGCAACTGTTGTACCTGCAGTTTGAAAACCCTCGTTTTGACAAGGAAGCCTATGAAGCCCTGACTGGCAGGTATATGGCATTTGTGGCAAACATGGCTAATAATCCGCAAAAAATCATGAGTGACTCCCTATCACTTATTTTAACCTGTAATAATCCGCGGACCAAGCTGATGACTCCTGAAATGCTCAATGAAATATCAATTGAGCAGATGGAAAGCATATACAAAGACCGGTTCGTTGATGCAGACGACTTCACCTTCTTCATTGTTGGCAATATCGATGAAGCAACAGCTAAATCCATGGCTGAAAAATACATAGGTTCTTTGACGAATCTGCCCAGAAAAGAAACATGGATTGACCGGAACGTGGAGGGACCAAAAGGGAAAACAACACGGGAAATTGAAATCCCGATGGAAGTAAAAAAGGCAACCGTAACCATAAACTACAATGCAAAAATGGATTACACGCCGGAACAAAATCTTTTGCTGAGTGTATTCCGCGATATTCTGAACCTTCGCTACATTGAAGAAATCAGGGAAAAGGAAGGCGGAACCTATGGCGTGCGTGTTTCAGCAAATTATTCAAAATTCCCGAAAGCCGAAAAAAACCTTCAGCTGATGTTTGACACGGATCCGGCAAAAGCGCAATTTTTGAAATCGATTATTTACCGCGAAATCGATAAAATTGTTCAGAACGGACCTACTGCTGAAGATCTGGATAAAGCTGTAAAAAATTTACTGAAAAACAGGGAACAGTCGAAACTGCATAATAACTACTGGCTGCAGGCATTAAATACGTATTATATCTATTCAATTAATTCAGTTGCTCCTGAAAACTACGAAACCATTCTCGAAAAAATGACTATTGACCAGGTACAGCAATTTGCAAAATCATTGGTATCGAAAGCTGATGTTGTTGATATCATATTTAAACCAAAAGCTGATTAATCCCTGCTGAAATCAAACTTCAACGAAAAATCCTTTTCATGATCAAAAATGGAAGGGATTTTCTTTTCGATTGCCGGTATGAAAAAAGGGTGTTTCCTATGAAGGAAACACCCTTTTAAATTTGGTAAATCAATCGATTCCTGAGAATCTTTATTTCACGGGTTCAATTTCTATCATCAAAAAGTTTTTTGGTATTTTCTGACCCTTTTCAACATTTACTTTCAATATTTTACCTTTAAAAGGCATTTGTACATCATTGTACATTTTCATGGCTTCGAGGATAAGAATACTTTCCCCTTCAGCCAATACCTGACCTTCTTTGACCAAAATGTCGATGATTGTACCGGGGATATAGGAATTGATATGATTGAAATTTGGCTCAACCCACACTTTCCGGTTAATATACTTATTAGTATAAGTGGTCTGATATTTTGCGCTGTGTATAATAATTACCTGATTACTCTCCTGATCTGCCATAATACGTTAGTTTTAATTAAAATGGTGGAAGTCCGTGTTTTTTTGATGGACCCTGCACATCTTTATTTGCTGAAATCCGTAGCGCATGAAGCAGAATTTTCCGTGTTTCATGAGGTTCAATTACTTCGTCGATATAACCTTTGGAAGCGGCTACGTAAGGATTGGCAAATTTCTCTTTATATTCTTTAATTTTTTGCTGACGCATAGCTTCCGGATCTTCAGCCTCCGCAATTTCTTTACGGAATACAATATTGGCAGCACCTTCAGGCCCCATTACTGCAATTTCGGCCATAGGCCAGGCAAAAACAAAATCAGCACGCAAATGGCGTGAATTCATGGCAATGTAACCACCACCGTAAGCTTTACGAATGATTACAGTGATTTTTGGAACTGTAGCCTCTGAATAGGCATACAGTATTTTGGCGCCATGACGAATAACTCCGGCGTGTTCCTGATCAACGCCTGGCAAATAACCCGGCATATCTTCCAGCGTGATAATCGGAATATTGAAGGCGTTACAGTAACGGATGAAACGGGCCGCCTTATCTGAACTGTCGCAATCGAGCACTCCTGCCAGTACTTTCGGCTGGTTGGCTACAAATCCAATCGTTTCGCCGTTCATGCGCCCGAATCCGATAACGATATTTGCAGCAAACAGTTCCATGATTTCGAAGAACTCAGAACCATCGGCAATTGATTTTATAATGTCACGAATATCATAAGGCATACGTGCATCAGCAGGAACGATATTTTCAATTTTTGTTTTGAATTTTGGTTCCTTTACAGGGAAAATCTTAGCTTTTTGCGTATTGTTCCAGGGGATGTATGTGATCAGTTTTTTGATCTGTTCGAAACATTCTTTTTCGCTAAGCGCATAGAAGTGGGCATTTCCGGTAATCTCGGCATGAACCCGTGCACCGCCTAAGGCTTCCATGGAAATATCTTCGCCCAGTACGCTTTTGATCACTGCAGGACCGGTAATAAACATTTTTGAAATGTTTTCGACTACGAAAACAAAATCGGTTAAAGCCGGTGAATAAACAGCGCCACCGGCACATGGACCGAGGATTACTGATATTTGCGGGATAACACCTGAAGACAGCGTATTACGGAAGAAAATTTCACCATAGCCGGCGAGCGAATTTACACCTTCCTGAATACGGGCACCCCCCGAGTCGTTAATTCCGATAAGCGGGACCCGCATTTTCAGCGCGTGATCCATAATTTTAGTAATCTTCCGGGCATGTGATAAACCCAATGATCCGCCTGCAACAGTGAAATCCTGAGCAAACAAACATACCGGAGATCCGTAAATTGTACCTGTTCCGATAACTACACCATCCCCGGCAAGGATTTTTTTGTCCATGTCGAAGTCAGTACCTGCATGTTCGACGAACATATCATATTCATGAAATGAGCCTTCGTCAACAATTGCAAGGATACGTGCACGGGCAGTTAATTTACCCATGGCGGTTTGTTTCCCAATGGCTTCTTCTCCTCCACCCAACCGAACCTGATCCTTTCGTTTTCGAAGATCTAAAATGTTTCTTTTCAGTGACATAGAATTTTTTTTTTTAAAAAATGATAATCCAAAGAATTGATTTTTGTTCAATTCAGGTACCTAATAAATGCTATTAGGCGTGAGCAAAATTATCATTTTTTTATTGCAAGACATGTTTTATAAAACATTCGCAAAAAAAAATCTGTTTCTGCTTGTTTATTTGTTTTTGAATTATTTTATTATAGGTTTGAATTTTTAAACATCACCTGGATGCTCTCCGGTAAAGATAGAATGCCAGTCCCCCGTAAACGATATTTGGAATCCACATGGCCTGCCAGGGAACAAGTAGTCCGCTGGTGGCAAAAACAGTAGTGACCTGCATAAACAGGATATACGAAAAGCTGAGCAGCAGTCCCAATCCTAAATGAAATCCTATACCTCCTTTTATTTTCCGGGAAGCAAGAGAAACACCGATAATAGTCAGAATAAATGCAGAAAACGGTCCTGAACGGCGCTTATGCTTTTCTATTTCATAATCGATTGTGTTGACTCCGCGAAGTCTGAGATTTTCAATTGATGAGTTCAGCATAGGCAATGTCATGGTTTCCACGATATTTTCAACCACCTGATAATCATCAGGAAGCATATTTAATGTGGTGTCCTTTTCACTTCCGGTGGTTATTTTCTCCGTGTAACCATCAATTGTCCGGATATTGTAATCATGAACAACCCAGGTTTTCTTTTCGCGATCCCATTTAATGGAAGCGGCCATTAATTTTGAAACCAGTTTCTTGTCGACAAATTTTTCGATGGTGAATTTATATCCTGCATCAACCGAGGCAGTATACGATTGAAGGTATACGAAAACACCCGGTTCAATCTGCCGGTGAATATTCCGTTCACTTCCGGGTTTCTGGGTTCCGATATACGTGTTTCTAAATTCAACTTTTTTCTTGTTGGCCGGTGGAATAATGTAATTTCCAAGCAGATACGAAAACAATGCAATAACTGCAGCTCCCACCATATAGGGGCGCATCAGCCGGTTAAACGATACACCACTGCATAAGATCGCTATAATTTCGGTATTGTAGGCCAGTTTTGAGGTAAAATAGATAACCGCTATAAACGTGAAAAGACCGCTGAACAAATTGGCAAAATAGGGCACAAAATTGAGGTAATAGTCAAAAACAATGGCCTTCCATGGAACATCCTTCGACATAAAATCATCAATATTTTCGGATACATCGAAAACAATGGAAATGCTGATGATTAGCGCGATGGCATAAAAAAATGTCCCAAGAAACTTTTTAATGATATAGAAATCAATTTTATGCAGCATAAATCAAGTATTATAACCTTACGGAGAGTTGTTGTACCATTTCTTCCTTCCAGCCTTTAAAGGTATCATTCAGAATATGTTTGCGTGCTTCTTTAACCAGCCAGAGATAAAAGGCCAGGTTATGCTGACTGGCAATCTGTGCACCAAGCATTTCGCCTGAAATAACCAGATGACGCAGAAAAGCCCTGTTGTAGTGCTGGTCAACAAAAGAAGTTCCATCCGCATCAACCGGTGAAAAATCATCAGCCCATTTTTTATTCCGCATATTCATAATGCCCTTCCGGGTAAATAGCATGCCATTGCGGCCATTACGGGTAGGCATCACGCAGTCAAACATGTCAATACCTCTTTCAATTCCTTCCAGAATATTAACAGGAGTTCCGACACCCATCAGGTAACGGGGTTTGTTCTCCGGAAGTATTTCGTTTACGACTTCAATCATGGCATACATATCCTTTTCGGATTCACCAACCGAAAGACCTCCAATGGCATAACCGTCACTGTTGTACTGTAAAACGTTCCGGGCCCCGATTGCACGCAAATCAGGATATACCGCGCCCTGTACAATAGGGAAAAGCGATTGTGAATACCCGTATTTCGGCGAAGTTTTTTCAAGCTGATTAAAGCAACGGTCGAGCCAGCGCTGAGTCATTTCCATCGACTTCCTTGCATATTCATATTCGGCATCACCGGGTGTGCACTCATCAAAAGCCATCATAATATCGGCACCAATGATACGCTGGGTATCAACCACATTTTCAGGAGTGAATAAATGAGCTGAACCATCGATATGCGATTGAAATTTAGCTCCATCTTCACTCAGTTTCCGTATATCGCCAAGCGAGAATACCTGATAACCGCCGCTATCAGTTAAAATCGGGCCATCCCAACCTATGAACTTATGTAGTCCTCCGGCTTGTTCAATGATGGGTAATCCAGGCCGCAAATACAAATGATAGGTGTTTCCAAGTATGATTTGTGCTCCGATATCTTCCTTTAAATCTCTTTTATGGATACCTTTAACCGAACCGGCGGTACCGACTGGCATAAAGATGGGTGTTTCGACAGAACCGTGGTCGGTGGTGATAATTCCTGCCCTTGCTTTGCTTCCGCCAGCTGTATGTTTTAATTCAAAATGCATTAACCGATTTTTTTTGAGTGCCCAAAGATAGGTATAAAAGTGGAATGACTGGGAAAAGTACTGCTCTGACAACTGTTAAATCTAATTAAAAATGGAATGATTTAACCGGTAGGTTTACTAATTTTGCCGCAAATAAAATTTAGAGGTACATCATTCATTAACCAGGCACCTTCGAAGTGAAGCTTATTAACTTTCAATTACTCAATAGCAGTGATATTATTCTGTTTGTTTCCATATCACTTGTTTTTATTATTCAGATTTATTTTTTGCTGTTGTACTACCTGAAACTTGTCCGACATCAAGATATTCCGATGAATCAAAGTTCAATTCCGGTTACCCTGATTATCACGGTCAGAAATGAGGAAGACCGTATCCGTGAAATTCTGGATAAATTTTCCGGCCAGCAACATACCGACTATCAAATGCTGGTCATAAACGAACATTCTGAAGACAATACACTTGAGATTCTGAATGTAATGGCCGAAACAAATCCAAGGCTCAAAGTCACCGGCCTGAGCCAGGAAACCCGGTATTCAGGAAAACAAGCCATAAATATCGGGCTGAAAGGAGCTTCATCGCCATGGATTTTGTTGCTGACACCATTTACGGGCACCATCGATCCGGAGTGGATGGCTAAACTAACCAGTCTGATTACATCTGAAACTGATGCTGTAATTGCCTATACCAATGTGGAGCGCTCCAAAGGAATCCGCAACCTGCTTTGCCGTTTGGAACGGTTCAACCAGTTCATGGTCAGCGGAGCATGGACGCTCGCCGGGAAACCCTTTGTTTTCAACGAAAACAATATTCTTTTTAAAAAATCGATGTATTTCGATTCATTGGGATTCAGGTATAAACTAAACCGGAATTTTGCCAACCTCGAACTGATTTTTAATGAAAATTTCAAAAAAGGCAAAGTCAGAATAACCACCAATCCGTCAACGATTGTTCGCGAAACGATTGACGATGACCGGGGCGACCACATCAAAATGTTAAAAAAAGGAGTTCAGATCAGGCAAAGTTTATCGTGGTCAAAAAAAATCACCCTGTTTCTGGATGATTCATCCCGGATCCTGTTTACAGCACTTACATTAACACTCATTTTTATTCATCCTGAATACTGGATGATCATCTTGCCGGTTCCTATAGTTTACTTTATACTTCTTTCAATTATTGTTCAAATGCTGACAAATCGTTTGAATGAACGAAAAATCTTCTTATCTTCGTTAGTGTATTTTTTGATAAAACCAATCCTTAACTGGTGGTTATTATGGACGATGTATCTTATTCACCGAAGAAGCAGATGGAACTAAATCCACAATTATCGGACAAAGCGCAGTACGATTTTTTACTGGTTGAATCGGCACTTACCGGTGATGAAAAAGCTTTTGCCAAATTGATGAGTCGTTACAAGGATACGATTTATTTCATGATTCTGAAAATGGTGAATAACAAGAACGATGCAGAAGATCTGACCCTCGAAGCGTTTGGTAAAGCCTTTAAAAATCTTCATCAGTATTCACCCAATTATGCATTCAGTACCTGGTTGTTTAAAATTGCCACAAACAACTGCATCGATTTCCTGAGAAAGCGGCGTGGAATCTATGTTTCGATCGAAAACAACCATGAAAACGGCGATAATGACCAACCCATCAAACTTCGCTCCCTGGAGCCTGATCCGGAAGAAAAACTGATACGGATTCAACGGGCTATCCTGATGCGAAAAATTGTTCACCGGCTGAAACCCCGATACCGCATATTGGTTGAGCTCCGCTATTTTCGTGAATTTTCGTATGAAGAAATTGCGCAGGAGCTGAAATTACCACTCGGAACTGTAAAAGCTCAACTTTTCAGAGCCCGGGAAATGCTTTTTAAAATGATCGAATCGACCGAAATTGACGAGCACCAAGAATAAGCTCAACTCACTTACACATGATGGAAATCCTTACGAAATATTTTACTGATCTGACAGATCAGCAATTGGATCAATTTGGCCGTCTGAGTTCGTTGTACGACGAATGGAACGCTAAAATCAATGTCATTTCAAGAAAAGACATTGAGCAACTCTATGAACGACATGTCCTTCATTCGCTGGCGATCGCCAAAATCATCCGGTTTAAGCCCGGAACCACTGTTTTGGATGTTGGTACCGGTGGCGGTTTTCCGGGCATTCCACTGGCCATCTTCTTTCCCGAAACTTCCTTTCTGCTCGTCGATTCGATTGGAAAAAAAATAAAGGTGGTTAACGAAGTCGCATTGGCCCTAAACCTTCAAAATTTAAAAGCTGAACATACAAGAGTAGAGGACGTGAAACAAAAATTCGATTTTATTGTCAGTCGCGCCGTTACCGCTTTTCCTCAATTTGTGTCCCTGGTCCGGTCCAGGGTGGGCAATACAAACATCAACGACCTGCCCAACGGGATTCTCTACCTGAAAGGAGGTGATTTTGAAGAAGAGATCAATCCGTTCAGGAAACAGATTACGATTTATGAATTGCAGCACTTTTTTCAGGAAGAATTTTTTGAAACCAAAAGGTTGATCCACATGACATTGAAAAATAAATAAAATAAAGACAAGTTTGGGTTGCAAAATATTAAAAAAGGACTATTTTTGCAGTCCGAATTAAAAACGAATAAAATCACTAAAAATATTGACCGATGAAAAGGACATTTCAGCCATCAAACAAAAAAAGAACAAATAAACACGGGTTCAGAGAAAGAATGTCTACTGCCAGTGGCCGTAAAATATTGAAAGCCCGCCGTGCAAAAGGAAGAAAAAAACTGACTGTTTCTGACGAACCAAGACACAAAAAATAGTCATAAGCTTTCGGATTTCGAACAATATACAGAAGGTAAAGAATGAATTTTCTTTACCTTTTTGTGTTTATATCCGTGTTGTCCTTATATGGCTGAGTACACCTATTCATTGTCCAGACATTTTTATACCCTGCAATTTGGGCTGCCGGTAAACCGACCTACCGTTTTTTAAACTACTTTTGTGTCCATTCACCGAACCATGATTTTTACTGCATGACTCTGAAAGAATTTTTAAAAAGCAAAACCTTTAAGCTGAATTTACTGGCTTTTATAGGGATTACGATTGTCCTGATTGTGCTGGATATGTTTCTCCTGCGGATATATACCGACCATGGAGAATCCATCGGAATACCCGATCTGAGAGGTAAAACGAGCAAAGAAGTTTCCGCAATCCTGGATAAGATCGATCTACGATATCAGGTTCGCGATTCGGTTTATTCGCACGAAACAGCTCCGGGAACGGTACTCGATCAGTACCCCAGGCCAGGGATGAAGGTGAAGAAAAACCGGACCATATTTATAACCCTGTGTGCTCTCAGCCAGGAAATGATTCCCATGCCGCAGCTTACCGACATTTCGGCCCGGCAGGCTATTAACCTGATCGAAAGTTCGGGGCTGGTTTCCGGAAAAATTGAATTTAAACCTTCGGAATTTCCGAACCTTGTTCTCGAACAGAAAATAAGCGGAAGATCCGTCCCTGAAGGTGAACTGGTTCCAAAAGGATCGGTTATTGATCTGGTACTGGGAAGTGACAGCAATGGTGAAACCAGCGAAGTTCCGACATTATTCGGACTCAACATGGCAGAAGTACAGCTTACGCTCGGAGAAGCTTATCTGACTCCGGGAATCATTACCTACGATGAATCATTTACCTCAGAAGATCAGAAAATAAAAGGGCTGATCTGGAAACAAAGTCCAGACCCCACCGAAGTATTTGAAGTTACGCGTGGAACCGCGATTGACATCTGGCTTACGCTTGATCCAACCAAACTACAGGCAAAGCCGGAAGCAGAAAAACCTGAAAACTCATTTTTCTAAATGATTGACGAAAACGAAATAATTGACGATTTTGATGAAATTGAGGAAACCGAAGATGGTTTACTTTTCGAACATTACAATATCATAGCAGACCCGGGTCAGACATTGATGCGGATTGATAAATTCTTGTCGAACCGCCTGATGAATGCCACCAGAAGCCGGCTTCAGCAAGCTGCCGAAGAAGGCAAGATACTGGTAAACAAAGTAGCCGTTAAATCGAGCTACAAAGTGAAACCTGGTGATGATATTTCACTGGTGATGGATTATCCGAAAAGAGAACTCAGGGTTATCCCGGAAAATATTCCCTTAAATATTGTGTATGAGGATGATTCACTGATCGTGATCAACAAACCACCAGGATTGGTTGTGCATCCCGGGCACGGAAATTATTCAGGCACCCTGGTTAATGCCCTCGCCTATCATTTCAGGGAATTGCCACTTTTTAATTCTGACGATCCCCGTCCGGGATTGATTCACCGGATTGATAAAAACACTTCAGGATTACTGGTAATTGCCAAGACTACGGAAGCTAAGGTTAAGCTATCGCTCCAGTTTTTCGAAAAAACGACCAAACGCAGGTATGTAGCACTTGTTTGGGGTGATTTGGCAAACAACGAAGGAACAATAACCGGGAACATTGGACGAAGTCCGAAAAACCGGCAGGTTTTCACCGTTTTTCCTGAAGGCGACCACGGCAAACCAGCAGTTACACATTACCGTGTGATCGAAAGGCTGGGTTATGTAAACCTCGTTGAATGCCGGCTCGAAACAGGCCGGACACACCAGATCAGGGTACACATGAAACACATTGGTCACCCCTTGTTTAACGACGACAATTACGGCGGCAACCAGGTCCTGAGAGGAACAACCTTTACCAAGTACAAACAATTTGTATCGAACTGTTTTAACATGATTCCCCGACAGGCTTTGCATGCAAAGATGCTGGGTTTTGTGCATCCGGCAACCGGGGAGGAAATGGTTTTTGAATCGGAATTGCCTGATGATTTGGCTAACGTAATTGTGAAATGGCGGAATTATCTTTCGAACCGGGTAACTCCGGAATAGCTACGAAACAATTAATTTCTGTATATTTGAGTTATGAACAAGGAGCAATTTGATAAGCAAAAAATCATTGACCTTTGGATTGCAGGCTCAGATGATGACTTCGAAACAATGGTTGCGATGCTTGATGCAAAGAGATATAGCTGGTCGTTGTTTCTTGGACATCTGGTAATCGAAAAGTTGCTGAAAGCTTATTTTGTAAAAATAAACAAAGATTATCCTCCGTATATTCATAATTTATTAAAACTTGCCATTGAATCGAAAATTGAAATCACTGACGATTTAAAATTTAAATTGACCACCATTTCAGCCTTTAACCTCAATGCCAGATACGACGATTACAAGAGAAGTTTTCAAAGCAAATGCACTCCTGAATTTACTTTTGAGTGGATTGATAAAATTAAAGAATTGCGATTATGGATATTAGAACAAACAAAGTTATAAGTGACTATATAACCACTGTTGCAGCACAGAACAAAGGTTTGCTTAAAGCATATCTGTTTGGCTCTTATGCAAAGAAAACAGAAAAACCTGACAGTGATATTGATTTGGCTTTGGTAATTGACAATTTAGTTGATGAAGAACGATTTGATTTACAGGTTCAGTTAATGCTTCTGGCATCTGATTTTGACATTAGAATTGAGCCACATCCAATCTCAAATAAAGATTTTAATTTCAACAATCCTTTTGTGGCAGAAATAATAAAAACCGGAATTGAGATAGAACTGCTGACGCCAAATTCCTGGTATAACTATAAAACTTAGGCTGTCTAAAGTAATTTGCCTTCATCATAATTTTTCCCAATAAATTCAACCCACTCAAAAATGAAAAAAAATATTGCTGTTGTTTATGGAGGCGACTCTTCAGAATTTGTAGTTTCAGTTCTGAGCAGCAAAAATGTCTATGAGTCAATCGATTCAAAGGTCTATAACGTTTGGAAAGTCCGGATGAAGGGACTTGACTGGGATGTTACCGAAGACGAACAGCCGGTTGCTCCGGTTGATAAAAATGATTTTTCGTTTGTCATGAACGGGGAAAAGATAAAATTTGATTTTGCCTACATTACCATTCACGGAACTCCAGGAGAAGACGGAAAACTCCAGGGATACTTCGATATGGTTAAACTCCCGTACTCGACCTGCGGCGTATACTCATCGGCACTTACCTTCAATAAATATTTCTGTAGCAATTACCTCCGGAACTTTGATATCCCGATGGCCAAATCGGTACGCCTGTTCAGGGAAGACCGGATTGATGCCGATCATCTGATTGAAAATCTTGGATTACCGTTGTTTGTTAAACCAAATGCAGGAGGATCAAGTTTTGGAGTCACCAAAGTGAAGGAAAAAAGCCAGCTTTCAGATGCATTGGAAATGGCCATGAATGAAAGTGCAGACATCCTCGTTGAACAATTTGTCGACGGAAAGGAGTTTACCTGCGGCCTGGTAAAACTTTCGGACCGGGAAATTATTTTTCCGGTTACTGAAGTCATTCCTCTGAACGAGTTTTTCGATTTCGAAGCCAAATATACCAAAGGCAAAACCGACGAAATTACACCCGCACGCATTTCGCCTGAACTGACTGAAAAAATACAACAGCTTTCATCCCACATCTATGACTTGTGCGATTGCTCAGGAATTGTACGGATCGATTACATTTTGAAAGACAATGAGTTTTATTTTCTGGAAGTAAATACGACTCCCGGAATGACCGCCACCAGTTTTATACCACAGCAAATTGCTGCGATGAACAGAAAATTAGGTGATATTTTGGGACTTATTATTGAAGATAAGCTGAAATAGGCAAATGCTAAATCTTTTTGACTCAAAATCATACGGGTGGTCTTTGTTTTTAGGGCATATTTTAATCGAAAAACTACTGAAATCATAATTCGTAAGCAAAAACAAAAAACATGCTCCCTTCACGCATAATCGATACCGGTTAGCTGAGCTTTGTGAACTCGAATTAACCGATGAATATGCCGACTGGTTTGACAAGATTACTGCTTTCAATATCAACGCCAGATATGATGATTACACGAAGGAATTTCATTTCATGTGTACGGTAGAATTTACTTCAGAATGGATTGAAAAAATTAAAGTCATTCGGTCATGGATAAAACAGATGCTTTAAATATTGCACAAAAATATGCACATGCTGTAAACGCAAATTTCAAATCAATCCGAATTATTCTTTTTGGTTCGTATGCAAAAGGAAATTTTAATGAGGATAGTGATATTGATATAGCTGTTGTATTTAAGGATTACAGCAATTTGTTAGACATGCAATTGGAATTAATGAGAATCAGAAGAAAAATTGATAGTCGGATTGAACCTCATCCTTTTCGGGAAAGCGAGTTCGAAATTTCAAATCCCATTGTCAATGAAATTCTCAAATATGGCCAGGATTTAGAAATAAATGCTGCGTAATCATTGATGATTTTTCCTAAGTATATATTCAGACTAAAGAATAGACAGTTATTTTGTCAATAACTAAATACCTTGATGAAGGCCAAAAAGGTCCCCTTTTTTTTTACCTTTGAATCCCTGCAAAAATTCAATATGCAGAAAAACCCAAACAGCTGATTGATTGAATTCCACAAATATGGCAGGAGAAAAAAAGAATTACCAGCAGCAGAATAAAATGACCATTGAGCAGATCAATGCGCAATACGGGAAAATTCCACCGCAGGCCATTGAAGTAGAAGAAGCTGTTTTGGGAGCTTTGATGCTCGAACGGGATGCCTACATTACTATCGCCGATATTATTGATACCAAAAGTTTTTACAAGGAAGAACATCAGAAGATATTTGATGTGATCAAATACCTGTCGACTCACGAAAAGCCGGTTGATTTGCTGATGGTTACCCAGGAACTAAAAAACAGGAACCTGCTCGACGAAATCGGAGGACCACTGCTGATCACCCAGTTAACCTCCCGGGTTGCTTCGGCAGCGCACATTGAGTTTCACTCGCGGATTATCGCCCAGAAATTTATGCAGCGCGAAATGATCCGTGTTTCAACTGAAATACAAACCAAAGCATACGACGATACCATTGATGTGGACGACCTGATCGATTTTTCGGAAACTGCACTTTTCCAGGTTGCCGAAGGAAACATCAAAAAAGAAACCATGCCCATCAAGCCACTGTTACGCGAGGCTGCCATTCTGATTGAAGAAGCATCCAAACGCGCAGATGGACTGAGTGGTGTACCCAGTGGTTTTACAGCCATGGACCGAATCACTTCCGGTTGGCAAAAAACCGACCTCGTTATCGTTGCGGCCCGTCCATCCATGGGAAAAACAGCCTTTGTTTTATCCATGGCCCGGAACATGGCTGTTGACCACAAAGTGCCTGTTGCTGTCTTTTCACTTGAAATGTCATCACTTCAGCTGGTTAACCGCCTGATTTCGGCGGAGACGGAGCTGGGTTCAGAAAAAATAAAAAACGGCCGGATGCAAGGTTGGGAATGGGATCATTTTCACCGCAAACTATCGATTTTGGATGATGCCCCATTGTTTATCGACGATACACCAGCCTTATCGATCTTCGAATTCAGGGCCAAATGCCGCCGCCTGAAATTGCAGCACAACATTGGCGCTGTGATTGTCGATTACCTTCAGCTGATGACAGCCGGCACGGACAGCAGGGGAAGCCGTGAGCAGGAAGTAAGTTTGATTTCCCGTTCACTGAAAGCTATTGCCAAAGAACTGGATATTCCGGTTATGGCCTTGTCGCAGTTGAACCGTTCGGTTGAATCGCGCGAAGGCAAACGTCCACAGCTTTCCGATCTGCGTGAGTCAGGAGCCATTGAACAGGATGCTGATATTGTATTGTTTATTCACCGTCCGGAGTATTATGGAATTACAGAAGACGAAGATGGAAACTCGCTCATCGGAGTGGCCGAAATCATCATCGCCAAACACCGTAACGGTGCAACAGGCGATATCAAGCTTTCGTTTAAAAAGAATCTGGCCAAATTCGCCGATATGGAAAATATTATTCCTGAAGAAATAGGAGGTGGTCAGTACGGACAAAAAATGCAATCTAAAATGAATGACGATCCGGGCAAATTCCAGGGAGGCAAATCCGATGCCATCCCAGTCAATTCCTCATTCGATAACGATAAATTCAGCCATTATGAAAATACAGGAGGCGAACATATTCCGTTCTGATCAATGGAAATGGCTCATCGCCGGATTGTTGCTTTTACTCATTCAAACGGCAAATGCGGCTTTCATTTTAATTCCGATGGATGAAAAACAGGCCAACCATTTAAAAGCTTACGGAATAACATTCTGGACTCTGGAACAGGGCATCGAAGTCAAATGGCTACTCAATTACCGTGGCGGAAGTTTCCTCATTCAGCATCAGCAAGCTCTTGCCAGCGAGTGCCTGGTGAGGGGAGTGAGCTTCGAAACACTTGCCGACGGTCAGGCCAACAACATACTGGCCGATATCTCGCGTGAAGATGTGAATCAGGATGCTGTAAGTATGCAAAAAGCCCCGAAAATTGCCGTGTATTCACCACCTAACAAACAACCCTGGGACGATGCCGTGACCATGGTTTTAACCTATGCTGAAATAAAATTTGATGTCCTGTACGATGAAGAAATCCTGAACGGGAAACTCAGGGATTACGATTGGCTTCACCTTCATCATGAGGATTTTACCGGTCAGTTCGGAAAATTTTTCCAGGCCTATCAACATGTTCCATGGTACCAGGAAGAAGTCAGGATAAACACGGAACTTGCCCGGAAAATGGGATTTATGAAAGTTTCCGAAATGAAAAAAGTGATCACACGCGAAATTCATCAGTTTATTGAAAACGGAGGATTCTTATTTGCCATGTGTGCAGCAACCGATACCTATGATATTGCTCAGGCTGCGCAGGGAGTGGATATCTGCGAATCGATGTTCGACGGCGATCCGGCCGATCCGGCCATGAATGAAAAACTTGACTTTTCTCACACCCTGGCCTTTCAGAATTTCACAGTGAACCGGAACCCGTATGAATACAAATTTTCGGACATTGATGTTTCAACAACCAGAAAAGTTCCACGGGAACAGGATTATTTCACCTTGTTCGATTTTTCGGCCAAATGGGATCCGGTACCGACCATGCTATGCCAGAATCATGTGAACATGATCAAAGGATTTATGGGACAAACCACTGCTTTCGACCGAAGACTGGTCAAACCCAATGTTCTGGTGATGGGCGAAAATAAAGCAGCCAATGAAGCACGATACATTCACGGCGAAATTGGCAAAGGTTTCTGGACATTCTATGGAGGACACGATCCGGAAGATTTTCAGCATTTTGTTGGCGATCCGGCTACCGACCTGAACTTACATCCCAACTCACCGGGTTACCGCTTAATCCTGAACAATGTACTTTTCCCGGCAGCCAAGAAGAAGAAACAGAAGACGTAAACAGTGGTCAGTCGCAGCTGGCAGGTTGTTCCTATCCAAACGATATTTTACTACATTTATCCCGAAAAATTTCTGATTTAGATTTTATGAATGGCTGAAATTGGCAATGATCACAATCTGGTTCAGTTGCTTCAAAAAGGAAATGTTGCTGCATTTGATTCACTTTTTGAAGCTTACAGCCACAAACTGTATGGTTTTGCCCTGAAGTATTTCAGGAACGAAAGCGATGCGGAAGAATTGGTCCAGGAGGTTTTTGTGAAAGTCTGGGAAAACCGGCAAACACTGAAATCAGAACTTACATTCAAGTCTTACCTTTTTACCATTGCCCTGAACCAAATCAGGAAACACTTCAATAAAAAAGCGACTTCACTCCGCTACCTCGAAAGCATTCAGAATGAATCAGAATTTATAGATTATCAGGCCGTTAACGACGACAACTACGAATCAGCGCTTCAACAAATCAACCAAATCATCGAACAAATGCCTCCCCGCCGCCGCGAAATATTCACCAAAAGTAAGCTGGAAGGCAAAAGCTCGAAAGAGATTGCCGCTGAACTGAATATTTCAGCCGGAACGGTTGACAATCAGGTTTCGGATGCCCTTCGGTTTATCCGCTCAAGGTTACAAACCCAAAATTTGGATTTGTTGCTTTTCGCCGTTCTGTTCGTTTATTGAGGTAAGTTAATTCCAGGAGAAAATACTTAAAAACCTTTAAGACTGTTTAATTTTTGCTTTTTTTTGCCCATGGGGCATCAATATCAATAGAAAAAACAACCAAATAATTTATTGTCCGTTAGGACATTAACAAATAATAGATTAATTCCTTACGGGAAATTCGGGTCAATGATTACTCTTTCTATTGTTTGCTGTTTTGTTTATTTACCCATCCGTCAGCTGAAGCAGACGGCAAAGAATATCATCGCGATAAATATGTATTTTGAATGTTTTGATGATTACTTCATAAATATTCGCTAAAATTCTAATTCAATACACTATGCTTTGCCGTCACATTTATGTGACGGACATGAATCATAAATCTTCAAAATATTTCAAAATCACCCATGAGATATTCCTCCTCATTGGATATAAGATTTGAAGCAGGCAAAAAAAAACAGATGTTTGTTTCTAAAATAAAAAAAAGAAATGAGCAACTTAAGGCAATGAAGGAACAACTAAAACATATCATCCAAAAATATTCAGCAGGGAAACTTACACTGAAAGAACAGGTTGAACTTTCGGAACAATTGGCAGATCACCAAAACCGGGAAGCTGAACAAATCCTGCACAATGACTGGAAATCAGCGCTCGAATCAAATTTAATTTCGGATCGCAATTTAAAACCTATTCTCGATAAGGTACACCACCGCATCCGTCTGAATGAAACCAACAAAGTGATTCACCTCAACTTTATGCAGCATTTTCAACGCATAGCTGCCATTCTGATATTCCCGCTCCTGCTTTCATTTGTGGCCTATTTCTATTTTCAGGACAAACCAACTGCAACAACATCTTTTGCCGAAATCGAATGCCCAATGGGCGTGCGCACCAAATTTCAATTACCCGATGGTTCGACCGGTTACCTCAATAGCGGTTCACGATTGAAATACCCGGTTCAGTTTGCCGGTGAACGAAAAGTGGAACTTTCGGGCGAAGCCTTTTTCGATGTGGTTCACAACGCCGAAATACCTTTTCATGTAAATACCCGGAACCTGGATATTAAAGTTTTGGGAACCACTTTTAACGTTATTGCCAACGAAGATGAACAAACAGAAGAAATTGTTTTACAGACCGGGAAAGTGGATGTTTCATCGCGAAACGGGAAACAACTGGCAGTTCTGTCGCCCAACGAACAATTGACACTCGACATTGAAAAGCGGACTTTTACAAAAAATCAGGTAGAAGCGGCGCAATACACCACATGGAAAGAAGGCAAACTGGTATTCCGTAACGAAAACATGCAGCAGGTAGCCCGTAGATTAAGCCGCTGGTACAATGCAGAAGTTGTGGTTAACGATACATTGCTGGATAATTACACCTTCCATGCTACGTTTATCGACGAACCCCTTGAAGAGGTCTTGAAATTACTTTCGCTAACAACTCCGCTTAGTTTTAGTGAAGAAAAAAGAGAAAGTGATCAGCAAGGAGTTTTTTATAAAAGGAAGATCTTTTTAAAAATTAACCAATCAAAAATCAATCAGTTCAAATAGATAAAAAAAAACAGGAAAGTGTTCGTACCACTCTCCTGTCAAAATCAAGCAGATAATACAGGTATTAATTGTTTAACCACTTAATGTTTCAAATTTATGAAAAAAAAACGAATCAGGGTACCCGTGCCTAACCGGATGCTCTTTAAACTATGGAAAATTATGCGCTTAAGTGTATTTTTTTTACTCCTATTTGTTGCACAAACATTTGCAACAGTAACCTACTCCCAGCAAACACGCCTGACGCTAAAAATGCAAAGCGCCAAAGTCATTGATGTTCTGGGTAAAATTGAAGACGAAAGCCAGTTCTACTTTCTTTTCAACCAAAAACTAGTTGACGTTGAACGAAGGGTGGATGTTGATGTGAAAAATGAAAGTGTTGAGAAAATTCTTAACGGCATTTTCGGAAACACCAATGTCAGTTACGTAGTTAAAGACCGTCAGATTGTTTTAACCACGGCTGATTTAGATTTTTCATCCAATCAGCAGCAGCAAAAATCTGTTTCCGGTAAAGTCACAGACTCTTCGGGCAGCTCGCTACCAGGTGTTTCTGTAGTAGTAAAAGGCACTACCAACGGAACCATTACCGATGGAAACGGTAATTATTCACTCTTCAATGTTCCTGAAAATGCAACTTTACAATTTTCGTTTGTTGGGATGAAGGCGCAGGAAATTGCGGCCGGAGGGAAATCAACCATTAATGTAGCTCTCGAAGAAGAGTCGTTTGGCATTGAAGAAGTCGTGGCCGTTGGATACGGTAGTCAAAACAAAAAAACATCGACAGGTTCAATGTCGAATGTTAAAGCTGAAGATCTGAATACAGTGAATGCGGTAAGCATCGACAACCTGCTTCAAGGAAAAGCAGCAGGATTGAACATCAGCAGCAGAACAGCTCAACCGGGTGGAGGATTAACGATTAATATCAGGGGATCGCTTTCTCCAAACGGGTCAAATTCACCCCTTTATGTCATCGATGGAGTTCCGATTACCAACAACAGCCGCGTTGACAATTTTGGAAACGGGCAAACTACCTTTTGGGGCGGAACGGATAGAAATCCATTAAATACCATTAACCCGAACGACATTGAGTCAGTCGATATCCTGAAAGATGCCTCTGCCTCGGCTATTTATGGTTCGGCCGCAGCGAATGGTGTTATTCTTATCACCACCAAACGAGGTAAAGAGCAAAAAACAACGGTTACCTATAGTGGAACCTATTCCATTCAGACTCCGAAAAAATACCTTCAACCTCTGAATTCATCGGATTTCATGAAATACCATGAACTTTATGGTGAAGAGTATTGGAAATTAAACAATAAGATAGCACCCTATGGAACAAAAGACCCGTCAACTGTTACACCATATAAGCAACTGTTCTCCCCTACCGATATTACCAATGCAGCCAACGTCATCAACAACAATTGGGTCGATTACCTGGTGCAGGACGGAATGATCAACGATCAAAACATTTCCATTGCGGGAGGATCTCAAAACACAAAAGTTTACACTTCCTTTAGCTACCTCAACCAAAGCGCCCTTCTGAAGAACTCAGATTTAACAAGGTTCTCAGGCAGATTAAACCTGGATCAGAAATTGGGTTCCAGAATATTGCTAAAACTTGGTTTAAGTTATAGCCAGATCAAGAATCAGAACATGAACACCGGTAACCAAAACGACCCCGACAGTCCGTCCCCGATTCAATCGGCCATTCGTTATGCACCTAACTTCGATATTTATAAGGAAAACGGAAATCTGACCCAATCCTATCTGATCAGGACTCCTAACCCACAAAGTTGGCTGATGATTGGTAATACCACAACTACCAGCAGGTTATTTTTTACACCAAGCCTTGATGTCGATATAACTAAAGATCTGAAAGCAACGGTTTCTGCAGGTATCGACCAAAGCAGGTCAGACAATGATTTTTATGTTCCTGTGGGAGCGCAGTTTCAAACTGTATTGCTTGGCTATGCTCAACTGGCAACCAATTTTATCGGGAACTACAGTACCGAAGGGTATTTTACCTACAATAAAAACTTTGGTGTGAACAGATTGTCTGTAGTTGCAGGAGCAGGTTACTATAAAACCAAAACCAATAATTACGGGCTTCAGGGTGTTGACTTCTTTACCGACGCTTTCGGAACTGCACAAGTTTCCATCGCTGCCAATAAAGACAAGAATGCCATCTATTCAGGAAGATCGGAACGAACCAAAATATCACAGTTCGTGAGGGTTAATTACACCTTGCTTGACAAATATATCCTGACCTTTAACGGAAGAAACGATGGCTCGAGTATTTGGGCAGAAGGACAAAAATGGGGCTTCTTCCCGGGTATCTCAGGTGCCTGGATCGTCAACCAGGAGAACTTTATGAAATCGTTAGCTGTTCTGAACCAATTGAAAATTAGGGTTGGATATGGAACGGTAGGAAATGAAGGTATGCTGGGCAATTATTCACTATCGACTTATGGCCCTTATGGTGGCTGGACTTATCCTTTTGGTGGAAAAATGAGCCCCGGAGTTTTACAGACACAGTTGGGAAATCCACAAATCCATTGGGAAAAAGACGTTACTGTAAATACTGGTATCGACTTTGGTCTGTTTAAAAACAGAATCTCAGGTTCTGTTGATTATTTTGTAAGAACTGCGCAAGACCTGTTCAACTTCAGGTATTTGCCATCGAACAATGCCATTGGAAGAATCGGCGCCAATGTGGGTTCAACCCGTAGCAAAGGGATTGAAATATTACTCAAAACTGAAAACGTTAAGACGAAAGACTTCAGCTGGAACACCGATCTTACCTTCAGCACAAACAAATCATACTGGATAGAAAGAAGTAATCCTGAAGATTTGGAAAAGACACCCTGGGTAGGCGAAAAAGACGATATTCATGCTGTATATGGTTGGAAAACAAATGGCATCATCCGTTCAGCTTCAGAGATTCCGGAATACCAGAGTGGTGCGAATGTTGGAAATGTTAAATACGTGGATTTAAACAACGATAAGAAACTTGACGAAAAAGATGTAGCCAATCTGGGAAGTACCGATCCAAAAGCTTTTTACGGTTTCGGAAACACCTTTACCTATAAAAGTTTCGACCTGAATGTATTTATATACGGAACTCTGGGCAGTTTGCAGGGTGATAATTGGCGCAGAATTGGCGCTATTGGAGGTTCGGTTGGCCTATATAATCAAGCTCCATCCAATGCCGAGGTTCATGTTCTTAATACATGGGCTACTTTTAATCCAAACGGTTCGTTCCCCGGAATTGCACCCGAAGTTGTAGGTTCGGCAAACAACCCATCGAAAAACAACGATTTCGGAATGCAGAAAGTGAACTGGGGCAGATTAAAAAATGTCACCCTTGGCTATAACCTTCCATCCGATCTGTTAAAAAAGACCCGGTTTATTCAATCTGTCCGCGTTTTTGTTGATGTCCAGAATTTGGCTGTATTCGGAAATTATTCAGGTCTTGATCCTGAAATGGAACTAAACAGCAATTTCCCTTATCCAATTGCCCAGACAACCGCGTTTGGACTAAATGTTAAGTTTTAATCCATAAAAAAGAAAGAACATGAAAAAAATAGTATTCTTCATTCTACCCTTATTTCTTTTCTTGCTTGTTGTAAATACAGGATGCGAAAAGGAACTTGAATCAAAGGTATTCGACCAGTTATCGCCGAATAATTTCCCTCAAAATGAGTCGGATATTAAAACAGCCCTCACCCCATTTTACACCATGTTTTCAACCGATTGGGGTGTTACTGATCCCGGAACAGGCGTTTATGTATTCGCCTTTAATGTAGCATATCTGGGTTATGACTGGGCTACCCGAATCATGACTGATGAAGCAAAGGACACCTGGTATGATCCAAAATCTCAATATACTTTTGGCCCTTCAACTCAACTTTCAAGTAATGGTGCCTGTTTTTACAACAGGATTCGATTTGTTGCCAGAGCAACTGATATTATTGATAAAATCTCCAACTCTCCTGTTAATGATCAGGTTAAAACCAAATACATTGCTGAAGCCAAAGCACTGAGGGCCTGGTATATGTTTATTTTGTATGATTTATACGGACCGCTGAATCCAAAACTCGACCCGGCAAAACTCGCCGATTTGACCATCGAACCACGCATGACAAAGGAAGCTTATGTCAGCTTTATGGAAAAGGATTTAACGGATGCCATTCTTAACCTTCCTGAAAAATACAATGGCACCAACGATTGGGGCAGAGTATCAAAAGGAGTTGCCAGAATGATTTTGCTGAAAATATATATGCAGGAGAAACAGTGGACTAAGGCAAAAGCTGTGGGTGCTGATTTAATGGGTATGGGATATACACTACTTCCCAAGTATAAAGATGTTTTTATTAATGGAGGTAATAGCGAGCTTATTTATGCCGTTCCTAAAAATTCAGGGATGAATCAATATTGGTATGATATGTTCTTTCCAGGAGATATTAAAAGAATTTTTGATCAGGATGTAACTCCGGGTTGGTGGCAGGGAGATGGTATGCCCTGGACTCATGTGGATAAGTATGATTCAGGAGACAGCAGGTTGGAAACTATTGGAACCAGCTATATCAATACTAAAGGAGTTACAATTGGAAAAAGTAATGGCTTAAATCTGGCTATTCCGATGAAATATACCAAATACACGGCCAATCAGCAAGGATTTGAATTGGTAATGTACCGTTACGCCGACGTTCTTTTGTCGATGGCCGAAGCTGAAAACCAGCTTAGCGGACCAACCACAGCTGCCATTGGTTATGCAAAACAAGTGACCGACCGCGCCAATACAACCATTCCGTCAAGTGCAACTGCAAGCAAAGCAAGCTTTGATGATTTTCTCCTTGATGAAAGAGGCAGGGAACTTTACTATGAATTTGGGATACGAAGACAAGATCTTATCAGGCATGGCAAACTAATTTCTAATGCGCAGGCCAGGGGAATTACAGCGGCAAAGGATCATATGGTCTTATTCCCTATTCCACAGGATGTTATAAGTGAATCGAAAGGAATTATTAAACAAAATTCTGGGTACAATTAATATACAGAGATAACCTTATGAACTAAATTTCGTTAAGGGGAAAATCCTTTTCCCTTAACGAAATTCTTCAACAGATTAAAGCTGTTTTTCAAACTGCTCAGATCTGCTGTTTCTTAACTGCATTTTATGTTGTTTAATGAAACAATTACCTCACCGTTATTGCTAAACCTAAAACCGCTTAAAATGATTTCCATTCGAAAAGGAATATTTATAGTCCTCATTTTATTTATTCCCTCCGTCCTGCTTTTCGGACAAAATTCAAATCGTCCTGTTTTTACGTTTAACGTCTATCCCGATTCAGTCCTGAATGATGTCTCAAATCATCCGGTAGGTATTAACCTTGACTACTTTATGGATGATGACAACTACCTTAAACCCTCCAGAAGAACTGCTGACGCATTGAAAGCTATGGGGGTAAAATATCTGAGATACCCTGGCGGAAATAAATCTGATTTTTATTTTTTTTCGAAACCACCTTACGAAAAGTCGTTGCCGACATTGGCCAGGACAGGTAAAGACGCCGTTGGCGGAAGGGGGAAAATACTGAATGAACAACATAACGGATTTAAGGTCGATGTGCTGGATTTCGATGAATTTATGGCAATATGCCGCGAAATTGGCGCTGAACCGGTGTTGGTCGTGGCAGCCGACGAATACCTGGTCGATTATCCGGTTGGAAACTTCGCCTCAACAAGAAAACAACTCATTGATCATGCTGTTGAATGGGTTCGCTATGCCAATATCAAGAAGAACTACAAGGTCAAATACTGGATGATTGGCAACGAATCGTGGCATGAATCCAATCCCAACTCCAGCGCCGAAATTTATGCTCAGGATGTAGTCGATTTTTCAAAAGCCATGAAAGCTGTTGACCCAAACATTCACATTGTTCCAAACGGAAACTCTGAGCAATTCTGGAAAACAGTTCTGAAAACTGCAGCTGGTTATATCGATGATATTTGCATCAGCAATTATCCGGTTTACAATTACA
>JBBSBP010000003.1:0-129913 GCA_038251165.1 Bacteroidales bacterium
AAAATAGTTACATCAATAAAGTGGTGGGTAAAAGAGGGGATTGAAATCAACGTGCGCAGTGGGGTGTATTTTTTACAAACATCAATCCAGGATACTGAAAAGGTTTTATGGGATGGCTATAATTCGATAAGGGAAATTGAGGCCACGTTTCGGGTATTGAAAACTGACCTGGATTTGCGCCCAATCTATCACAAAAAGGACGAAACGTCAATGGCTCATTTAAACCTTGGCTTATTGGCCTATTGGCTGGTTAATACGATTCGCCACCAACTAAAAAAAGAAGGGATAAAAAACCAGTGGTCAGAAATTGTACGAACGATGAACACCCAGAAAGCAGTTACAACAACAGCCCAAAATAACCAGGATGAAATCATAAAAATCCGCCGTTGCACTGAACCGAACGAAAAAGTAAAACGAATCTATGATATCCTAAAATACAAACCGGAACCCTATAAAAAGAAAAAATTTGTAGTACACAAACCGGATTTCAAAAATCCGTATTTTGCAGATAATGAAACAATACGATCCGATTAGCTGCAATGTGGGTTAATACAAAGAGATTGGAATTTGTTACCTCACAAACCCACATTAGATGCGGAACCAAATTACGAAGATCATCCCGTAAATCCTTGGCCAACATGGAATCCGGAAAATGGATATTACAGAGATTATGATGTTCGCAAACAAACCTATCGTTCTGTATTTGCAGGAGCTTGTGGAGTTACATATGGGCATCATAGCGTGTGGCAATTTTATAGTCCAAGAGAAGAAAAAATAAACTATCCTGATAGGTATTGGACAGAAGCGATGGATAGACCCGGTGCTGTTCAGGTAGGGTACTTAAAAATGCTGATTGATTCCAGGCCACAACTAGAGTATCAGACCAGTCTATTATTGAAAAAGAACAAGGTGAAAAGTGCGAATACATTTGTGCTTTTAGAGATAGCATTGGAAGTTATTTGATGATTTATATTCCGTTAGGCAAGACAATTACTGTAAATACTTCTTCTATTAAATCTGAAAACTTAAACGCATGGTGGTTTAATCCACGAACAAGTGATAATATAAGTTTGGGTTTAATTAAAAATATTGGAAAAATTGATTTTACTACCCCAACAGTAGGTTTTGAATATGATTGGGTTTTAATTATTGATAATCCTAAATTCAATTATAGCAAACCTAAAAAACAATGAAACGACTGATATTAATTTTTGCCGTTCTATTTTTTCAGTATAATTTGTTCGGGCAATCCAAACCATTTGTTACGCTTCCCGAACAATTAAATGATAATGCTTTTGCTGAATGGATTAGCCCGAAAACGAATGCCGATAATGGAGTATTTTACTTTCGCAAACAGCTATTTATCAATTTAATTCCCGATAAATTTATCATTCACGTTTCCGCAGACAACAGATACCGTTTGTATGTGAACGAATCATTGGTGTCGTGGGGCCCGGCTGTTGGCGATCTGCTAAACTGGAATTATGAAACCATTGATATAGCACCTTATCTTAAAACGGGTAAAAATATAATAGCTTCACAAGTTTGGAATTTGGGTGGTTTTAGAGGTGCTCGCCAAGTTTCAAATTGTACCGCTTTTATTCTTCAGGGTAATTCGAAAATTGAGCAGCAGGCAAATACTGATAAATCATGGGTAGTTGCAAGAGATTCAGGCTATTATTTCATTAATATGACTTCTGAAACGGTTGGAGGTGGTTATATTGCAGGAGCTACCGACAGCATTGTTGGCAAGCAACATCCGTGGAGTTGGAATAAAGCCGGTTTTGATGATTCAAAATGGAAGCATGCCCCTGAATTGGGCAAAGGAAATCATGCAGGGCTTGATACCTGGCATGGTACGCCATGGCTTTTAAAGGCACGAACCTTACCTGTGATGGAACAAAAAAAGCAGCTTATTCCGCAAATTCTGTATGTTAAAGGTATTCCTTTTAATTTTTCCACATATAAAGGAAACTTGAAATTAAATATACCCACAAATTCGCAAGTTGAAGTATTGTTTGATAATCAGGTTTTAACCATGGGTTTCCCGCAACTTATCGTGCAGGGAGGCAAGGCTTGCAAAATCAAAATTCAATACCAGGAATCTCTATTTGAAACCAATGGTCAAAAAGGAAACCGTGCAGAATGGCAGGGAAAAGAAATGAAAGGGTATTACGATATTTTTATGCCCGATGGAGGTTTACGGCAGTTTGAGCCTCTTTGGATTAGAACTTTCAGGTATATAAAAGTTACGATTGAAACTAAAGAAGAGGCTTTAAATATTCTGGATTTCTATAATGTTTTCACCGCTTATCCTTTTCAACAAAAGGCTGTTTTTTCTATCAACAACGCAAACTTGACAAAAATATGGGACGCATCGTGGCGCACAGCCCGTTTATGTGCGTTGGAAACGTATATGGATTGTCCGTATTACGAACAGCTACAATACATTGGCGATACCCGAATACAAGCTCTGATTTCAATGTATGTTGCGGGGGATGACCGACTGGCGAAAAATGCAATTAGCCAGTTTTATGGTTCGTTACAACCAATGGGGCTTACCAAAAGTAACCATCCTTCAGGCGGTTCTCAAATTATTCCACCTTTTTCGTTGATATTCATTAATATGGTTCACGACCATTATATGCTTCGTGATGATAGCCTGTTTATTAAGCAATACATACCCGGAATAAAATTTATTTTAGATTGGTTTGTGAGTAAAATAGCTGATAATGGCATGCTTGGCCCATTACCTTATTGGAATCATATTGATGGCGGTACGTTATTTAAAAATGGTTCACCTCCGGGAATCAGTGAGGGAGGCTCTGCCAATATATCTATTCTACTGGCTTATAACATTGACAATGCTGTTGATATATTCAAACATTATGGATTTTTATGTGATGCGGAGTATTTCGAAGCTATTTCAACATCACTTAAAGAAAAAACGCTAAAACTTTGTTACAATAAAGAAAAACATCTAATTGCCGAAACGCCCGATAAACTTATGTATTCGCAACACACCAATAGTTTTGCATTACTTGCCGGTATGTTTGATGCTAAGAATGAAAAAAATGTTGCTCAAAAAATTATTTCCGATTCTACGTTGGTGCAAGCAACCTTATATTTTAATTTTTATGTTTTTCAAGCGCTCAAAAAGGCAGGCTTAGGCAGTGAGGTGATTACATTAATGGACAAATGGACACTATTTCTCAATAACGGATTTACTACTTTTCCCGAACACGGAATGCATAGTCGTTCTGATTGTCATGCATGGTCGGCGCACCCGCTTTATGATTTTTTGAATATTACTTGTGGTGTTGAATCATCTTCGCCCGGCTTTAAAACTGTAGAAATCCGACCACAATTCGGAAATTTATCTAATATAAATGCCCGTATTCCACATCCGCTTGGAGAAATTTCAATTGAAATACAGCAAGAGAAGAACGGTAAAACTAAAACAGAGATAATATTACCCAATGGATTGACAGGGAAATTAATTTACAAGGATAATACATATGAACTATTAAGTGGGAAAAATGAATTTAATATGAAATAAAACTTTGCCTAATAAATAGGACTTCATGTGGTCGGCACGACCCAGCATGAAGTCTGGGTTGCACGCGATCCCCGGCGACTACCTAATTTTTTCTATGTATTTATCAAGGTTTTTGTGGCTTTCACAGAGCTTAGTCGAAGCGTTTCCTGATTGGCAGAGTAGGCCAACACCTGATTGAATGCGGGTGGGTATTTCTTTCTTTTTGCAAATTATACATCATCAAAGCTCCAACAAACCTTTGATTCTCCTGATTTCTGGTCCATTTTTATGAAACATTAACGCAAACTTGAAAATGAATACAAAATAAAAATACTGCTTTTTGAAACTATAAAAGGATTTCGATAATTTTTTTTTCGTACACTTAGCTACTATGTTTGCTTTAAAAAAATAACAAATTAGCATTTTTTAATAAAAATGTTTAGTTATAACTAAACTAAAATGTATACTTTCGCGTTACAAGTAATAGAAGAAATAAAAGTTAAAAATCTTTAAACTACTTATCAATGGTACATGTGAATATGATGAGTTTGAGAAGGAGATAGAAACTGAGGGTAACTTAAAATCAGAATTAACCACCATTGTAACTAGATTGTATGAAATAGCTGACTTGAAATTGTTGCCACAAACAAAATTTAAAGATATAACACCAAAGAAAGCGAGCAACAAGGAATATGAAATTAAGACACATCATCTGCGCGTTTATCTGTTTAAAGACAAAAACCATGATCAAGAGAGACGAATTATTGAGAACCGAAGAATACTGGTTTGAAACACTTCAGAACGATATTTATCGCATGGTAGCCGAATACATCCAAAAAGAAAGTATGAATCAGACCCAACTTGCAGAGCAGCTTGGAGTTTCAAAAGGCTACATTTCACAAATAATGAACGGCAATTTCAATTTTTCCTTAAAGAAAATGATTGAATTGTCGCTCGCGTTAAAGAAGGCACCTGCTTTCGAATTCAAAAATCTGGACCAGTATATTCAAGATGATCACCAGAAACGATTCGAGATGGAATACAAACAGTATTTCAACTTAGCTGCAAAGCCAAAAAAAGTGAATATTTCTTCTGGCGAAACTGCAAATACAGATAATATTAAATCAACAATAGTAACTTACCTTTTAGACGCAGCTTAAAATGGAACAGATGCAAGTAAATATTGCAGTTAAAAAAATCAAGGAAGTTGAGTTTTTTGTAAATGAAGAAATAGAAATAGCTAATCCGCCCATTGCCAACATAAAATTTGAACTCACAACCAATATCATTTTAGAAGATAAATCGATTGAAATGCTTTTGACTACCTATTTTGCAGATCAAGATCCGGGCAATATGTTTATGAAAATAAAAACCAGCAATGTGTTCTTATTTCTAGAATTAGCCAATTTTTATAAACCAGAGAACAATGAATTCGATATACCCGATAATGTTTTGGTTACTTTACTAAGTTTATCAATTAGCCACTCTCGTGCTTTGCTTGCTAAAAATGCATTGGGAACGAAGTTCGCTGATTTATATATCCCTATTGTAAACCCATCAGAAATTCTTAAACAATTGTTTAAGAAGAAACAATCTTAATTGCTGAAAAATAAGTGACGGAATGTTTGTTTGAATGTTGTTTAGAATTAACTAAATGAAATGAAATGAAATGAAATGAAATGAAGGCCAGCACCCAACAGCAAAATACCCGTAAGTCGGGCAGTAGTGCTTTGTTGACAGAAAAGTAATAAATTGAAAAGCAGCATCCGCCAGCTGGCGGATTTATCGGGAAACTCCCGCCCTGCGTGGAGTTACGGAACGTAGTCAAGCATAGATAAACCTACATAAACAGATAGCAGAATGAGATTAACAAAATTATATACTGAATTTTTTAGCAGCGAAAAGATAGGTGGACTCATTTTAGTTCTTGTAACTATAGTTTCACTTATACTAGCCAACTCTTCCTGGCAGGTCGACTATATTAATTTCTGGCACAAAGACCTTGGTGGACACACGATTGTTCAGTGGATTAATGATGGACTTATGGCCATATTTTTTTTACTTATTGGCTTAGAGTTGGAACGGGAGATTTATAAAGGAGAACTTTCCAACATAAAAAAAGCTTCATTGCCAATCTTTGGAGCATTGGGAGGCATGCTTATTCCTGCAGGGCTTTATTTATTGTTCAATTTCGGAACAAACACACAAGCAGGTGCAGGTATACCAATGGCAACGGATATAGCATTCGCTATAGGAATTCTATCCTTATTAGGTAGTCGTGTTCCGGCATCTCTGAAAATATTCCTGACAGCATTGGCAGTAATTGACGACTTAGGTGCAATAATAATAATTGCAGTTTTTTATACCACTTCAATAGCCTTTTTAAATTTGTTTATTGCATTGGGTATTTTTGGTTTTCTACTCATTTTGAATCGACTGAAAATACACAATTTAATTTTTTATATCATTGGAGGAGTTATCATGTGGTATTTTATGCTGCATTCAGGAGTTCATGCTACCATAACAGGGGTATTGTTATCCTTTGCTATTCCATTTGGTAACGGTAAGAAAAAATCACCTTCGTATATTCTTCAGCATTTCCTGCATAAACCTGTTGCCTTTTTTATTCTACCATTGTTTGCAATTGCAAATACTTGTATTGCAGTTGGCGATAATTGGCAAACCAGTTTAGGAGAGGTAAGCAGTATAGGAATACTTGCAGGTCTTTTAATTGGAAAGCCTTTGGGTATTTTTCTCTTTTCATTTATTGGTGTTGGGTTAGGACTTTGTAATTTGCCTAAAGGCTTGAAATGGGGAAATATTATTGGAGCAGGTTTCCTGGCTGGTATTGGCTTTACAATGTCAATTTTTATAACGCTTCTTGCTTTTAACAATGCGGACATAATAAATAACTCAAAAATTGCGATTCTTATTGCTTCTCTTTTTGCTGGAATAATTGGATTTATATTTCTTAAATTAACTCTTAAAACATCAGTAAAAAATGATGAAATAAATTGAAGGTAAAAAACGCCTGCTTGTAATAAACAGGACTTTAAACGGCACAGAGCACCCAGCATCATACCCCGGCTTGCCCCGTTAAAATGGTTCTGTTTAACGGGGTTGCAAAACGATTCATACGCAGCGGAGGACATCCCGGGCAGCGGCCCGGAACTTAACCGGGTGTTTTCTCCGGAATTATTTTTCGGCAAAGATTTATCAAGGATCCTGCTCCGTTCAATCCTGTGCAAAAAGTACTTCCGCATTTTTAAAGTAGATTTTGTCGATCACTTCCCGGGGTAATTTCAGTCCTTTCACTTCTTTGGAACCCAGGTTTTTCACTGCAACTGATGAATCGGTCGCCAGGTAAAGCCACTGCTCCATCCACCGTTTTCTGAGCCCTGCAGTGATGCCCTTGTAGTTGGTGTCGGACGGGCTGATTCCAACATCGGTACCATACAGGATACGGTCCTGGTATTTAACCAGGAAATCGCGTACCCCTTTTGGATTGGTCAGCGACTGGTATTGAAGGTGTCCTATCCTGGCCGACAGGTCAGCATTCAGGTTCGGGAACTCATCCAGTCGTTTGGCAAGTTCGTCTATACTCCATTCGAGGCTGGCAAGGTGTGCCCCGATGACTTTTAATTTCGGATACATCCGCAGCAGTTGGTCGCGGGCGTTGATCTGAGCTTCGTAGGTTGGAGCATCCGGATGAAGGTACATGTGGTACTCGGGATGAAGGGTAAAGTACTGCCGGTTATTGTCAAGCGCCATTTCTTCAACCGGCAGCCAGCAATCTCTCGGTTCCCCCAAATGGGCCATCAAGGTGATATCCTGGTCTTCCAGGTATTTAAAGACCGGCGCGAATGCCTGATCATCAACCATTACATATTTTCCGGTACTGTCTTTTAAAACCATCCCGATGTTTTTCCAGATTTTAATTCCGGAAGCACCGGATTTCATGCTGCGGTCAATTTGATGAATGATGCCTTCAGCAAAACCGGGTTTACCAAAACTGTCAACCGAAAATGTGCCGAAGAATGCCAGCTTTTCAGGATATTGAGTTTTTAGCAGGCTGGACGTAATGAATTGTTCGTCAAGCGATCTGCCTGCATCGACATTGGGTGTAACCAGCCTGAAATTCAGGGAGTCGGCAAAAAGCAGGTAGACCGGATCAGTGCTGTTGTAGTGAATGTGAACGTCGATCTTTGGAACTTTTGCAAAATCGGAAGCCGAATAATATTTTTCGGAATTTTGCCTGCACGACATCAGGGTCAGCATACAGGAAGTCAATATGAGCACCAGGGTTTTTCGTTTCATTTTCATATAGCTTAGGTTTATACTTCAATCCAATTTCCTGAGTCCGGAAATCCAAAGGCTACCAATAAGCATTGGCCTTTTTGGATTTACAGACAATTATAGCTATAATTTTTCGGAAATTAAGTAGACCTGTCAGGGAGTTTCAACCCCGAACCCGGTTTACTGTTCATCAAAAGGATGGATTGTAAATTACTGGTCAGGTTAAAAAGCTTTTATTACATTTGTTTTTTCCCAATTCATTCAAATGTATGCTTTCAAGAATTAAACTTCACTGGCAGATTTTGATCGCCCTGGTATTAGCTGTTGCTTTTGGATATTTATTACCCGATTGGGTTCAGTACATCTCGTGGATGGGAGTTGTTTTCCTGCGTGGATTGAATATGGTGGTGGTTCCCCTGGTTTTAAGCTCAATAGTAAGCAGTGTGGCCAAAAATGGCGGTGGATCGGCACTTGGCCGTCTGGGTATAAAAACGATTTCTTTCTATGTTGTCACAAGCTTTATTGCTATTCTTACCGGCCTGTTCTTTGTAAACCTGTTAAAACCGGGCATCGGGGCAAATCTTGGAACTGCTGCTACCATTCAATCCCTGCCATCGGCCAGTAATTCGGTGAGCGACATTCTGATGCGTACTATTCCTGACAATGTGATTGATGCCATGGCCAGGGGACAGATTCTGCCTGTCATCTTCTTTGCCCTGTTATTCGGATACTTCATCACCTCCATTCAGTCGGAAAAACAACAGTTTCTGACCCGGTTGTTTGATTCCATTTTTGAAGTGATGATGAAAATAACCATGTTTATTATCCTGTTTACTCCACTGGGCGTATTTGCCATTGTAGCCAAAGAAGTAGCCAAAAACTCCGGATCGTTGGAAAATGTTGCCGGTAGCCTGGGAATTTACATGCTGACTGTTTTGATTGCTTTACTGATTCATGCAGGAGTTACCTTGCCCCTGGCGGTTAAATTAATTGGAAAGGCCAATCCGTACAAGCATTTCAGAAATATGGCGACTCCATTGCTGACTGCCTTTTCAACATCATCGTCCAATGCCGCTCTTCCACTTTCGATGGAAGCTGTTGAATTTGAAGATGGCGTTTCGGCCAAAATAACCAGTTTTACCCTGCCACTGGGAGCCACTATCAACATGAACGGAACTGCACTCTATGAATGTGTTGCTGTTATCTTTATCGCCCAGGCCTATGGAATTCACCTGGATTTGGGACAGCAGATGTTGGTCGTTGTAACCGCACTGCTGGCAGCTATTGGTTCAGCAGGAATTCCCATGGCCGGATTGGTCATGATGACTATTGTTCTGAATGCCGTAAATCTTCCGCTGGAGGGTATTGGATTAGTACTCGCGGTCGATCGTATCCTGGATATGTCGCGCACTACGGTGAATGTTTGGGGCGATACCTGTGCTGCAGTAATCATTGCCAAATCGGAAGGAGAAATACTTCAGGTTTAAAAAGAACCGGAAGGACCGGAGTATCGGGTCATACTATATACATAAGGATGTATGTTTTCAAAAATTAAACTTCACTGGCAAATTCTTATTGCACTTTTTCTTGCAGTACTTTTTGGATCTTATCTGTCCAACTGGATTCCGTATGTTTCATGGATGGGAGTTGTGTTTCTTCGCAGTTTGAGCATGGTTGTTATCCCATTGGTTTTTAGTTCCATCATCAGCGGTGTTACCAGGATAGGGGGTAGCGCAAACCTTGGACGTCTTGGACTAAAAGCCATTGCCTTATATCTTTCGACCAGTTTCATCGCCATTCTGACCGGTCTGTTTATCGTAAATCTGTTCAAGCCAGGTGCAGGCGCTAATCTTGAAAGTGCGGTAACCGTTGATTCACTGCCAATTTCAGGTAACTCTGCCGGTGATATTTTTATCCGTCTTATTCCTGACAATGTGATTGATGCCATGGCCGGCGGGCAAATTCTTCCGGTCATCTTCTTTGCCCTGATATTTGGTTTTTTCATCACCCAGGTTCAGCCGGAGAAAAAGGAATTTCTGAGCCGGCTGTTTGATTCCATTTTTGAAGTGATGATGAAAATAACCATGTTCATCATCAGGTTTACGCCGTTTGGAGTCTTCGCGATTGTCGCCAAAGAAGTGGCCCGGAATTCAGATTCACTTTCGAATATTGCCGGAAGTCTTGGAATCTATATGCTGACGGTGTTGGTTGCCTTGCTTATACATGCAGGCATTACACTTCCCATGGCTGTGAAGTTGATCGGCAAAGCCAATCCCTATCAACATTTCAGAAATATGAGCACTCCGCTGTTAACCGCATTTTCAACTTCATCGTCGAACGCAGCACTTCCGTTTACGATGGAAGCCGTTGAACACAACGATGGCGTTTCGGGTAAAATAACCAGTTTTACCCTGCCTTTAGGCGCAACCATAAATATGGACGGAACTGCTCTGTATGAATGTGTAGCCGTGATTTTTATCGCTCAGGCGTATGGAATCAATCTGACTGTCGGGCAACAGCTTCTGGTGGTAATTACAGCACTTCTTGCAGCAATTGGTGCAGCAGGTATCCCCATGGCAGGGCTGGTGATGATGACTATTGTGCTGAATGCAGTGAATCTTCCGCTGGAGGGTGTTGGGTTAGTCCTGGCAGTCGACCGTATTCTGGATATGTCGCGGACAACCGTCAATGTTTGGGGCGATACCTGCATAGCAGTTATCATTGCCAAATCGGAAGGGGAGGAACTGAAAATTTGATTTTCAGGATGAATAATACTCGTTTAAGGTTATAATTTTGGTTGTTTTGCATACCGGACAACACCGTTCCTGATCATCAAACAGGTTAAAATTGGCTTTGCATGCCTCGCAGCGGTACCACGATTCATCGAACAGGTAATCACCACCACTCAGAACCAAATCCATTCCTTCAACCAGTGAACGGGCAATTTTTTTTCGTGCATTTTCATAAATGCGGGTCATGGTTGGCCTCGAAACTTCCATGTGAACAGCAGCTTCTTCCTGTGTCATGTTTTCGTAATCAAGCAAACGGATGGCTTCATACTCTTCCAGGAACAAGCGTATCTTTTCGTTTTTTTTCCGAAGTGATCCGAAAACAGTAATTCCTTTGATGGTAGGTGGTGTAATGATTTTTCGTTGCAGTTTATGGCGCGACATATTAAAGTTGGTTAATCCGGTGTAATAAATAATGATCGGCAAGCACGATGGCAGCCATCGATTCAACAATCGGAACGGCACGGGGTAATACACAGGGGTCGTGTCGGCCCTTGGGGTTAATGACGACCTCATTTTCAGCACGATCGACAGTATTCTGTTCTTTCAGCAGGGTTGCGATGGGCTTAAAGGCGACCTTGAAGTAGATGTCTTCGCCATTCGAAATGCCGCCCTGGATACCTCCGGAATGATTGGTTTTTGTCCGGATACCCGTTTCGGTGCGGATAAACACATCGTTGTGTTCGGAGCCCGATAAACGGGTACCATCGAATCCTGAACCGTATTCAAAACCTTTAACGGCGTTAATTCCCAGCATGGCAAAACCCAGATCGGCATGTAATTTATTAAAAACAGGTTCGCCCCATCCGGCCGGAACTCCCTTGATAACTCCGGTAATCACACCTCCAACGGTATCGTGATCTTTCCCGGCTTCTTCAATCCGTTCAATCATACGTGCAGCAACTTCGGCATCCGGACAACGAACAATATTTGATTCGGTCTGACTTAAATCAAGTTCAGAGTAAGGTTTATCCACCACGATATTTCCAACCCGGGAAACATAGGCCTGAATGGAAACACCATTCCGGGCCAGGAGCAATTTGGCTATTCCACCTGCAACAACCCGGGCAATGGTTTCGCGTGCCGACGAACGGCCGCCCCCGCGATGGTCACGGGTTCCGTATTTCTGAATGTAGGTATAATCGGCATGCGAGGGACGAAAAACATCTTTGAGGTCGTTGTAATCGGACGAATGCTGATCTTTATTCCGGATTTGAAACGCAATGGGAGTTCCCTGTGTTTTACCTTCAAAAATTCCGGATAAAAACTCCACCTGATCACTCTCGTCACGTTGGGTTGTGATTTTTGACTGTCCGGGTTTTCGGCGGTTGAGTTCATTCTGGATAAAATCCAGATCGATATCCAGTCCGGCCGGGCAGCCGTCAATAATTCCGCCAATGGCTTTGCCATGGGATTCGCCAAATGAAGTTAACCTGAATATTTGTCCAAAACTGTTCATGGTGTCAAGTTAGAAGTTGAAAGTATAAAGTTAAACGATTAAGGATGCTGATCGGGCAACAGAAGAAAAACTTTAAACAAAGTCGGCATTCATCTGGTGCTGACACCAAAAGGGTGAAAACTAAAAATGTTGTTCCAAAATACGGGATTCTGAAACAACATTTTTAAATGATTGGATACGCTGATTAACAGCCGCATCCGCAGCCACCTTCGGTGCTGCAACTGTCATCGCCACAGCCTTCATCGCCGCAACCGCCGCTGCCGCAACCACCGTCTCCGCTTCCGCAGCCACAACTACCACCACCGCCTAAAGTAGCAGCAATTTCTTCATCAGTAGCTTCTCTTACTTCAGTAATCTGTCCTTTGAAAAATAAATTTTCACCTGCAAGCGGGTGGTTGAAATCCATTTTCACGATCTCGTCCGAAATTTCCAGTACCAGACCATTCATGCGCTGACCGCTGGTACTCATCATTGGAACTGTATTCCCAACCGAAATCATTTCTTCATCAAATTCACCATCGATAATGAATATGTGTTTAGGCAGATCAACTATGGCATTTTCATCCAATTCACCATAGGCATCCACATCCTGTAAACTAATTTCAAATGGATTGCCTGTTTCGAAATCTTCCAGATGTGTTTCAAACTTTGGAAGCATCAGACCTGCACCAAACACAAAACTCATTGGTTTCTCGCTTGTTGCCTGTTCAATCAATTCTCCCTCAGCATCATCATAGTATAAATCGTATGTCAGGGAAACCATTTTGTTTTTTCCTATTTTCATAGCTTTTTGTTTTATTTTTAAATTTTTAATAATTGTACAAAGAAATAAAATTCGCGGATAATACAAAAAGTATCCGTCCATTCTAGGTTAATAGTTAAAGATAACATCAGAAACCGACTTTGGTTTAAAGTATTTAAAGAGTTTCTGTTGTTTCAAAAGTCTTATACCGGTGAATCTCTTTTCAAATTTATTTTTTCAGCAATTTGGTTGTGAACTGATTTTGTCCTTCCTGAATTTTCACCAGGTAAACTCCTGCTTTTAACTGACTCAGACCATTTATGGGCTGGTTGTTTAAAACCTGATCATATTCAGCAACAGTTCTTCCCGAAACATCGGTAACGATGAGACGTGCAATTCCTTTTATTCCGGTAATTACCAGGTGATCAGTGAACGGATTTGGGAAAACAGCGGCCCTGATCTGCTGCATTTCCGGAGAAGAAGTAATCACTTCATGATTCAGGTTATCGATGCAGAAATAGCCGGGTGTATTCATTCCCCAGGCGCTGTTATCGGTTGAGCGTAAGGAGAATTCAAGCTTTGATATACGACCAAACTTTTTCAGGTCAATCCATTTCCAGGTATCGAGGATGTAATCATAGGCATTGATGCTGTATCCAAAATCTGCCAGGAAAAATTCCGTTTTCCCCTTTGGCAGGTTGGCTGAATCAAATCCTTCGATGGTCAGAATCAGCCAGTCTTCATCATTTCCGCTTTCGCCGCCAAATTTTTTCGAATAAGCATCTCCGTATTTCATCGACAGGCAGGCATAGGTACTGTTGGTTACATACAATCCTGAAATTACCGTATCCTTAAAGGTAACGATTGAAACAGGCGTCGGATAAGCCACTGCATATGCCGGAGTTCCGGCAACACCCATTCCGGTTATGGCGCTGTATTGATTGATCCAGCCTGCTGTGGTGACATCAGTTTGTGTTGACGCCGCAAAACCGGACCAACTTGCCCAGTCCTCATTGTAGTCGGTTAAAAACATGAAATTACCACTTGTAAAACCACCTTTTCGGTCGCTTCCATTGTAATAGTCATTGGTTCCGAGATTCAGGTTTTCGAAACCTGCCGATGTAACGGACTTGTATTCAAACGGTTTTTCGCCGTTCAGGTCATCGATGCAGAAATAGCCGGGTGTATTCATATACCCAAAACTGTTGTCACTGGAACTGAGGCTGAAACGCAGTTTTTTCGCTTCTTTCAATTCGCTCAGGTCGACCCAGGTCCATTTGCTCAGGATAAAATCTTTTGAATTGTCCGTAAAACGGAAGTCAGCCAGGTAAAAATAAACCGTGTCAACCGGCTGGCCGTCCTCGTTCAATGCTTCAATCATCAGTCTGAAATAATCCGGATCATTGCCGCTTTCACCACCGAATTTTTTGGCGAACAGATCGCCGTTTTTCATGGAAAGATAGGCATAGGTTGAGTTTGTTGCGTAAAATCCGGTTGTGGCAGTGCTTGTTTTAAATTCGGTTTCAGCCGTTGGTGATGGGTAACAAAAGGCATAATTGGCACTTCCCTGGTAACCCTGACCGGTAATCGCACTGTACTGATTTCCGTAGCCCGGTGTGGTTACATCAGTCATGCTGGAGTAACCGAAACCGCTCCAGCTTTCCCAATCACCCTTGAAATAAGCGTTGTAGAAAGTTATACCGGCACTTATAAAACTTCCGGATAAATCCGATCCGTTCCAGAATGTCTCCGGAGCCAATGGCAGATCGTCGAATTTGGCAACCGTTTGCGCGTTTGCATTAAATACTAAAAGAATGGCCGTTAATGCCAGGTAGATGTGTTTCATTATGTAATAATTTTGAATGGTTTCAAAACAATTACAATACGCAAAACTGCTGAAATAACCGATAGATTCGCTGGTCTGGTTACTCCAAGCTTTTTCTCCCGAAAGCTTTGAATATTGTATCCTGAATGGCAGGTCTTCTGGCTTACTCCATTTTTTGCGGCCTTCCCAGCCCGATACAATCGGAACAGTGGCGTGAGTTGCAAAAAATATTCAGAGTTTACAGCTGCGGGTACAGCTCCGGATTTTAACCGGATTCCCTCTTGATACTTTTAAAAGCATCACCAATTCAGCGGCGAAGATAAGGTAAAATCGAATTCAGAAACAATTTCAGAAAAAAAACATTTCGGATTATGGGCTTAAATTGTTAAAAAACCTGATTGCCGAATTGTTGAATGGATGAAAAAAAAATCAGGAAGTAATCAGCCCCGGTGTTTTAAACGTATAGAATTTCTGGGCAAAGTAGCTGTATATGACCACGATTCCAGTAGTGATAATTTTCGCAAGGGTAGGCCATAAACCTCCGAATTCGACCAGTACTTTCAGCAATACGTAGTTCAGGAAAATAGAACCCGAAACAGATATCAGATAGCGGATTAACTGGGTGCGGCCGCGAATTTCCGAATTGGTAAAGGTGATGTATTTGGCCAGAAGAAATCCGGTAAAAAAGGTAACCGGAAAAACTATCAGAAATGCAGCAATATGCGGGCTGATGGAAATGATATGAAAATCAATCACTTTTTTATCGAGAATAAAATTGTAGCAGATGAAATACAGGAAAATATCGAGCGTGGTATTGAATCCCCCGGTTACCGCGTACCGGAAGGTTTCCAACGGAATAAAACTCCGGAAAGGGATATGGAAATAATTAAGAGCCCTGATGATTATCAATTGTATCTTCTTTGCCCGATTCGCCATAGTTCAGAATAAATTACGATAAGATCATTTTTACAGCAGACAAAAGAAGAAATGCCGGTTGATTAAAATGTCATTACCGTTATTTTTTTACAAATTAAAGAGAAAAGATTGAAAAATGGAGCAAGGCTTATTAAATAAGCTGAAAAAACAATTGTTGAGCCTCACGCATTTAGTCCGGATTAAAAAATCATGTCAAAAACTTAATCAGCCAATTGACCGAAATCTTCATGGAAATGCTTATTTTTCAAAAATAAATCTTTCCTGATCTCAAAACCGAATAATTGAATGAACCTTTTTCAGAAAAAAATAGAAGATTTTCACCAATGGCGAATTAAGAAAATCAGTACAAAAAATTTCGTGATGATTTTGAGCGTTCTGATCGGTATAACATCGGGTTTTGTGGCTGTCATCATCAAGAATGCCGTGAAGTTAATGCACCGCTTGCTGAATGTTTTTTTCATTGATGACATGAACCGTTACCTTTTCTTTTTATATCCAATCATTGGGCTCACCCTGACCGTGTTATTCATAAGATATATTTTACGAAAACCGGTACGGCATGGCATCCCCAATGTTCTGTATGGAATATCGATGCGGAAGGGATTCATCAGCAAACACAATACATTTTCGTCGATTGTTACTTCTGCTTTTACGGTTGGTTTCGGAGGTTCGGTGGGGCTTGAAGGACCAACGGTATCAACCGGTGCGGCAATAGGCTCACAAATGAGTAAGTTTTTCAGGCTTGAATACAAATATGTTGTATTGATGCTTGGATGTGCCAGCGCGGCATCGATGGCGGCTATTTTTAAGGCTCCCATTGCTGGTATTGTTTTCGCTGTCGAAGTTATCATGATTGATCTGACCACCTTTTCACTGATTCCATTATTACTGGCATCTGCTTCGGCCGTTATGACCTCCTATCTTTTTCTGGGCATGGATGTATTGTATCCTTTTGAAGTTAAATCGGTTTTTGTATTGTCTGAATTTCCAAAATACATTGTTTTGGGGATTTCCACGGGGCTGGTATCTGCGTATTTTATAAAAATGTATGTTTGGATAGCCAAACTTTTTTCAGCAGTCCAGCTAAAAAAATATCGTCTGATCCTGGGCGGAACTATGCTTGGCTTACTGATTTTCATTTTTCCTTCGCTCTACGGGGAAGGATATGAGGCAATTAACAGCGGTCTTACGGGGAATTTAGGTTACCTTTTCAACAACAGCTTTTTCAAGACTTTCGACACGAATATGGTGTTCATATTACTTTTGCTGGCATTGGTAATCCTTGCGAAAGTTATCGCTACTTCGGTGACTTTTGGGGCCGGCGGTGTTGGAGGTATTTTTGCACCTGCTCTTTTTACCGGTGTAAATACCGGCCTTTTGATGGCCTTTATCATGAAAGATGTAATGGGCTTCCAGATTAATGTGGATAATTTTGCCCTTCTGGGTATGGGAGGACTATTAACAGGCGTTTTGCATGCCCCCCTTACCGGGATATTCTTAATTGCCGACATTTCAGGAGGATACAAGCTATTTGTCCCGTTGATGATTACCGCAACATTCTCATACCTGACGGTGAAAATCTTCACAAAAAACTCCGTTTACACCGAACAGCTGTCCCAGCAAAAACAATTGGTTACCCATCACCGCGACAAGCATGTATTGTCAATCATGCAGGTTCCCGATTTAATTGAAACGGATTTTGTACTGCTCAACCCTAACGATAAGTTGCGCCAACTCGTGGATGCTATCGCGGTATCGCACCGGAATCTTTTTCCTGTTGTCGACGACCAGGGGCTGATGGTCGGAATGGTCAAGATGGACGATGTACGACACCTGATTTTTAACCAGGATGCATACGATAAAATATCCCTGAAAGAAATCATGTATCTGCCTGAGCACTGGATTTCACCCTACGATTCGATGGATGAAGTCGTTAAAAAGTTTGAATCGAGTGGAAGGTACAACCTTGCTGTAATCGACGATGGTAAATATCGCGGGTTTATATCGCGTGCCAAGGTCTTCTCAGACTATCGTGAATATGTAAGAATGTTTTCGAACGATTAATCCTGATAACTTTTGAAAGGGATTTCACAAATTGAAATTATCTTTGTTCTTATGTGTGGCCGTTTTGTACAAATCATAGATATTGACCTGTTTGTGAGTCGGTTTGGTATTAGCCGTCCGAAAGAGCGCAACCTGGAATCGAACTACAACGTTGCCCCGGGCGATCTGGCTTATGTCATCACCAGCGATAAACCGGATGAACTGCAGACTTTTCAGTTCGGGATGACTCCATCGTGGGCCAAAAAACCGATGTACCTGATTAATGCGCGTGCTGAAGGAGATATGAATCCGCAAAATGAAGTGAATTATTCCGGAGAAGCCGGAATTGCGCGAAAACCGGCTTTCCGGGTTGCTATTCGTTCGCAGCGCTGCCTGGTTATTGCCAATGCTTTTTATGAAGGGCCCGCAAGGGAAAAACTGAGTAAACCTTACCTGATCCGGCGCAAGGATGAGGAGGTCTTTTCGTTTGCCGGAATCTGGGATACCTGGGTCAATGATAAAACCGGTGAAATATCGACCACGTTTTCAGTCATTACCACGGTTGCCAACGAGGCAACACTGCAAATCGGTCACCCAAGGTCGCCGGTAATTCTGAATAAAAAAGATGAAAAACGCTGGCTTGATATGGATTTACCGCATGAAAAGGTACTTGAACTGCTTAAACCATTTCCGGGTGAATTGCTGAAAACTGAAGCGGTTTCCATCCAGGTCAAAGATCCGAAGAACAAAAGCCGCGACCTGATCATTCCGATCGATGAGAATAAAGTCACTGAATTCGATATTACCGTAAAAAAAGACCTTCGACTGCAAGGTATGGGAAGTGGCAAACGCAGGCAGGATCCTCCTGAACAACAAGGGAAATTATTTTAATCGCCATCCGATCCGGAAAAACTTCAAAACAAAAAAGATTCTTAAATGAACAATCATTCATTTACAGTTTATTTTAAATTTTCAAATAAAAACAGCTATGAACAGAAAAATAGTATTAAAATCAAGGCCGGTTGGAAAACCAACAGCAGCCAATTTTGAGATGACAGAAGTTTCAATTCCTTCCATTCAGGATGGAGAATTGTTGCTGAAGTCAAAGTTTGTATCGGTCGATCCGTATATGCGTGGACGAATGAGCGATGCCAAATCGTATACCGCTCCATTCGAAATCGGGCAACCAATTACCGGTGGAGTAGTAGCCGAAGTTCTTGAAAGTAAACATCCTGATTACAGTGTCGGACAGTCCGTAATCGGAATGTTTCCGTGGCAGGAAGTTTTTGCTGCTCAGGGTAATGCGGTTACAAAGGTGGACGAAAATCTGGCTCCGCTTGGCTATTACCTGGGTATTCTGGGCATGCCGGGAATGACTGCATATTTCGGTTTGCTCGACATCGGTAACCCACAACGAGGTGAAACAGTTGTTGTCTCAGGAGCTGCCGGGGCTGTTGGTCTGGTTGTTGGCCAGATTGCCAAAATTCAGGGTTGTCGTGTGGTTGGGATTGCCGGCGACGATCAGAAAACGGCTTACCTGAAAGATGAACTGGGTTTTGATGAGGTCATCAACTATAAAACCGTATCGAATATGGCAAAAGCGATTGAAACGACCTGCCCGGCTGGTGTCGATGTCTATTTTGATAACGTGGGAGGTGAAATTTCGGATGCTGTTGTAGCTCAGATAAACAACAAAGCGAGAATCATCATCTGTGGCCAGATTTCGCTGTACAATGCAACCAGCCTGCCTGTCGGACCCCGGATTCAGCCAACATTGCTTAAGCGCAGTGCTTTGATGCAGGGTTTTATTGTCAGCAAATATGCCAATCGTTTTCCGGAAGGAGTCAAACAACTGGCCAAATGGCTTCTTGAAGGCAAACTTACTTATAAACAAACCGTCACCAAAGGATTTGAAAATCTCCCTCAGGCCTTCCTGGGTCTTTTTGAAGGCGACAATATGGGTAAGGCACTGGTAGAAATTTAATTGCCATATTAAATGCGATTCAAAATCACATCACCCATTTATGCCTTCGGATTGGCCTGAAACGGCATTTTTGCCATTTTTTCCACCTCAATACCTGGAAAACCGAATTCTTCAACCACTTTGCCCAGAATCAGGTACATGCCATCGCCGCGGAACGGATACAATTTCAGTGAAGGCGGAAAATGCACCGTATCGAAGAATTCACCCTGTACATCGATAAATGTTCCGAAATGCATAATCTCCTTCCGCACGGTATGAACGTATTTGATGGTCACCAAACGACCGAGCATCCGTACTTTACAGCCAATATGATTCACCATTTCTTTAGCCGTCAGTTCGCCCCGGAAGTTGGTTTGGAGCAGTTCAAAAGTAGTCATTGAAACCGGGAAGCCGAGCAACTCGATTTCGTCCCAGGCATCACCCAGCATCGAATGGTCAAGTTTGGGAAGAGTAAACTCCCGTGGTTTGGCTTCGAACATGGCCCGGGTCCGGACTACCGGAACGATCTTATTCAGCAGCATGTGAGCTTCCCATAACAATTGTGCTTTGGGTATTCCGGTGAAGCGGAAAGCGCCCAGCCTGATCAGGAGAACCAATTGTTCTTTGGTCGCAGGAGTCCGCTGAATAAAATCAGCCAGCGAAGTGTACGGACCGTGGCAGTTCCGCTCATTCACAATTTCAGTACTAAAAGCGCTTTCAAGGTTCTGAACATGCACAAAACCCATAAAAATGTTCTTGCCGATGATTCGTGTTTCATTCCGGCTGGTGTTCACGCAGGGAAGTTCAATGTGAGCGCCGCAACGTTGTGCTTCGTTGAAATACACCCAGGTCCGGTAAAATCCGCCGAAATTATTGATCACAGCCACCATAAATTCAAGCGGATAATGCGCTTTCAGGAACAAACTCTGGAAACTTTCGACGGCATATGAAGCCGAATGCGCCTTCGAAAACGAATATCCGGCAAACGACTCGATCTGCCGCCACACTTCGCGGGCAATTTCGTCGGAATAACCTTTCTCTTTGCAATTACTGAAATACTTGTCTTCGATGCGCTGAAACTCAATCCGGGAACGAAACTTCCCGCTCATGGCGCGGCGCAGCACGTCAGCTTCGGCCAGATCAAGTCCGGCAAAATGATGGGCCACTTTAATTACATCTTCCTGGTAAACCATCACCCCATAGGTTTCCGCGAGCTGTTCCTTCATCACCGGATGCAAATACTGAATAGACTCCGGATGATGAAACCGCAGAATATACTGTTTCATCATGCCCGATTTGGCCACTCCGGGCCTGATGATCGAACTGGCTGCTACCAGTGAAAGGTAATTGTCGCAATGCAGCTTTTTGAGCAAACCACGCATGGCAGGACTTTCGATGTAAAAGCAGCCGGTCGTTTCACCCGTTCGCAACTGAAATTTAACCTGTTCATCCTGGAAAAACCGTTCGACCTGATGCACATCCACATCTTCACCTTTATTTTCCCTGATAATGTCAACTGCTTCCCTGATGTGCCCGATGCCGCGCTGGCTAAGGATATCCAGCTTTTCAAAGCAAAGATCTTCAGCCATGTACATGTCCCATTGCGTCGTTGGAAAACCTTTAGGCGGCATGTCCAGCGCCGTGTAATAAGTGATGGGTTCTTCCGAAATCAGGATTCCTCCGGCATGAATACTCCGGAGATTGGGAAAATCGACCATTTGTTTGGCCATGGTATTGATGAGCATGGTAATCTGGTTTTTGTTGCGGTCATCCTCCGGATCGAGTACCAACAGATCGATTTCCTCTTTCGGAAGTCCGAAAACCTTTCCCAGTTCACGGTAAATCGAGCGGTCTTTAAACGTGGATGTGGCTCCCAGTAAAGCCGTGTGGTGTCGCCCATACCGTTTGAAAATATAATCCTGTACCTGCTCGCGGTCACGCCACGAATAGTCGATGTCGAAATCGGGCGGGGAGGTGCGTCGCGGGTTCAGGAACCGCTCAAAGTAAAGGTTTAACTTAATGGGGTCAACATCCGTTATTTTAAGGCAGTAAGCGACGATGCTGTTGGCTCCGCTTCCACGCCCGACGTGGTAAAAACCACACGACATGCTGTAACGGATAATGTCCCAGGTAATCAGGAAATACGACGAAAATCCCATCGTATCGATGATTTCGAGCTCGTGAGCAATCCGCTTTTTTGCTTCCGGATTGTTTTTCCCGTAGCGGTAAACCATTCCATCGAGCGCCAGTTTCCGGAGCAAAAGTTTGTCGTCGTGAGCCGATTGACCAAAAACCTTTTTATTCTTGACTGCAGTGAAATCGAAGCTGATGCTGCATGTGTCAAGTATTTTTTTTGTGTTTTGTACCAGGTCCGGATAATCACGAAATTGAAGTGCCAGACGCTGAAAATCCATCGTTTCCATCGGGTTGGCGAACTGGTTTTCCTGAAGTTTGCTGATCAGCACATTGTGATCGATTGCACGCAGACTCTTGTGCAGAAACCAACCGGCACGGTCTTTAAAGGTAACCGGCTGCCAGACCACCAGTTTCTCCGGATGTTTGCGGTATTCCGAAGTCAGCAGCTTATTCAGGTCTTCAGCACGGATGCCGGTAAATTCGTTGTCGCGCAGTTCTCCGGACGGTTTTTTTCCGAAGGGATAAACCACAAATACCTCCTGAAATTCAGGAGCATCTTCAGGGTAAGCTTTTTTTTCCAGGTTGTGTTCGGTCTGCCAGTCGTTCAACGCTTTCAATCCTTCGCGGTTTTTGGCCAGGGCAATGTAAAGCAGTTCGTCTTCTTTCCTGAATTCGCATCCGGCAATGGGTTTAATGCCTTTTTGCTGTGCTTTTTTCACCAGCTCCGGAATGCCCATGGTGGTATTGAGATCGGTGAGCGCAACCGTGTCCACACCGTTCAGAACCGCCAGATCCAGCAGTTCGTCGATGCTCAGCGTGCCGTAGCGAAGCGAATAATAGGAGTGAGAATTGAGGTACATGATAGTTCAAAGTTTCAGGGTCCAAGTTCCAAGTGCGTTACCTGGAACCTGGAACTTTGAATTTGGAACTCTTTTCTACTCCCGAAGCACGGTGAATGGCCCCGGAACCATACCGAAGCCTGATCTGGTCCATCGAGAGGTAGAGTTTGATCATTTTATCATTGTTGTCGAACAGATCAAGCTGCTGAACGCCGCCGATCAGTCCGCCCAGTTTAACGCCAATCAGCCGGATGAGCATGCGTCGTTCGTACAACCGCCGGAACAGTTCGAGTGCGGTGTCCATCAGCACATGGTCAAACGAGGTGTAGGCAATCTTTTTTTGCAGCGTGTGCGTGTCGTAATTGGCATAGCGGATTTTTACTGTAATTACTGAAGCCAGCTTTTGTTTTTTACGCATTTTAAAGGCTATTTTTTCGACCATACCAATTAAAAGCCGTTCAAGCATTTGAATATCAATGGTGTCGGTTTCAAATGTTCGTTCGCTGCTGATTGATTTCTCTTCCGAATAGGGTACTACCGGAGTGAAGTCAACGCCATTCGCTTTTTTCCAGATGTCGACTCCGGATTTTCCGAGCACATTTTGCATCATTTCAGGCGGAATACCACTCAGCGTATGAATGGTGACAACGCCCATCGATCGCAGCAAATGGTAGGTTTTATCGCCCACGCCCGGGATCTTTTTGATCGAAAGCGGGTTCAGAAAAGGTCGCACCAGATCGCGCGGCACTTCTTTTTCGCCGTTGGGTTTGGCCTCGCCGGTAGCAATTTTCGAGACGGTTTTATTCACCGACAGTCCGAATGAAATGGGCAATCCTGTTTCACGGATGATGCTGCTGCGTAATTCGTGCGTCCATTTATACGAACCAATAAAACGGTCCATACCCGAAATGTCAATGTAATGCTCGTCGATCGAAGCTTTTTCGTACACCGGTGCACGATAGGCAATCACGTCGGTTACCAGCCGCGAATATTTGCTGTACAAATCCATGTCGCCGCGGATAACGGTTGCATCGCGGCACAGGTTTAGTGCCATTCGCATGGGCATGGCCGAATGAACGCCAAATTTTCGTGCTTCATAGCTGCAGCTGGCTACCACTCCACGATCGGAAAGGCCGCCAATAATAACGGGTTTGCCCGTTAAGCCGGCATTCATCAGCCGCTCAACCGACACAAAAAACGTGTCGAGATCCAAATGTACTATGGTGTTGTTTTGTAAGTTCATGGTAAATATCCTCCCCGCTTTTCTGGTTTTTTTCTCTGAATAAGAACTTGTTTAAATATTCACTTTATCAATTTGTATGTTGATATTCAACCCTTTCAGGGTTGGTGGTACATTCACTTCATTTTCCGTGGGTTTCACCCACGGTTATTCAAATTAAACCCTTATCAGGGTTTTGTGTTTTCCAAGTCTGAAGGACTTGAATTTGAATAACCTCCGGTGTAACCGGAGGTATGCGAACCCATCTGATCCGGAACCCCGGAGCGGGTTCAATTTTCATAAAAAATCTCGCTCAAATTTTGTTTTTCAATTTCAATCGATTATATTTGATTGTTATTTAATCAAAAATTACGATTGTAATTTAGTCAATAAAATTAAACTGCAAAGAAATGTACTTCGATTCGAATATTAAATTTTTGCGAAACCGGAAGAAACTGACACAGGATCAGTTGGCATTAGCTCTGGAAATAAAACGCTCAACCCTGAATAATTACGAGAACGGAATTTCAGGGCCAAGCATTCAGTCGCTGGTTATCTTATCGGATTATTTTCATGTGGCGATTGACACGTTGCTACGGGTCGATTTGGCCAAATTGCGCGAAAGTCAGCTCTACGAACTGGAACATGGGCAGGATGTTTTTCTGAAAGGCAGCAATCTGCGAGTGATGGCCACTACGGTCGACCGGCAAAACCGCGACAACATTGAACTGGTTTCAGAAAAGGCCAAAGCCGGCTATACCAACGGATTTTCCGATCCGGAGTATATTTCGGAACTACCTGTTTTCCAGCTTCCCTTTTTATCATCGGAACGTAAATACCGGACTTTCCAGATCAGTGGAGACTCGATGCTGCCCATACCCGACGGAGCCTGGATTACCGGCGAATTTGTGGCAGACTGGAACGAAATAAAATCGGGAGATTTATATGTGGTTCTGACCCTGAATGAAGGCCTGGTTTTTAAACAACTGAAAAACGAACTGGCCGAACGTGGATGTTTTAAACTGATTTCACTTAATCCGGCCTACCAGCCGTATGAATTGGCGGCCACAGAAATCCGTGAAATCTGGAAATTTGTTCATTACATTAGTCGTGAAGTAACTGAATCACAGTTGACTGACAGTCAAGTCTCTTTGCAGTTGAAAATACTGACCGAAGAAATTTATGAACTGAAACGGAGATTTGAAAATCCGGAGAGAAAGTCAGTGGGGTAGGGGAATGGCATTTATTTTCGATGGTTTCAGTTGTTTGAAAGGTTTCTATTGTTATAGTCCTCATTTTTGTACTTTTGATTCTTCTAAAATCAATCGTTATGCCCTTTATCAATCTCGAAAAATGTACCCTTTGTTTAAAATGTGAGAAGGATTGTCCGGCACGGGCCATTACCATCGAAACCGGCGAAATTGCTGAAACCTGCATTCATTGCGGGCATTGTGTGGCTATTTGTCCTGAAATGGCCGTAAGGCCCGATTTTGGCGATGTTTTCCTGCTGAAGCCTCATGTCGTTACACCAAAAGATTTTGCGATTCTAACATCCGGAATCCGGTCCTGCAGAAGTTATCTGAAAAAAGACATTCCGGATGCCGTTTTGCTTCAGTTGGTTGATAACATGAAGCATTATCCGTCAGCAAGCAATGCCCGTCCATTACAGATCTCCATAGTCCGGTCAAAAGAAAAGGTCAAACTCCTGAACGACATGACCGGAGATGCATTGATACGGATGTTCAGCTTTGTTTGTTCTCCCTGGATTAGTCCATTAATCAGGCTTTTTGTTCCGTCAATTGACATCCGGAAACTAAATCGTTATAAAGACTCCTTTATTGAACAAAAGAATGTGAACGATTCACAGATTTGTCACCATGCCCCGGCTGTAATCCTTTTTCATGGAGAAGTTTCTAGAACCGGAATGGCAGAAGCCGATGCCAACATCTGGGCAACTTATACCTCTGTTTATGCCAATGCTATGGGGCTAGGCACCTGTTTCAACGGGTTTATTGTAAAAGCAATGGGTAAAAAGAGCAAGCTGAATCCGCACTTCAAGGTACCTGCAAAACATCAGGTTTATGCTGCCTTACTGCTTGGCTACCCAAAAGTGAAATACCGGAACGAAGTTTCACGGCAAAGCCCGATTGTAGTCTTGCTTTAAGTAAATGGCATTAACAGTTTGTATTTCAGATTAGAGTCATAGCAATCGAAACACCTATAAACGTACCGATTACATATCCCAGTATGCCAACCAGGATTCCGGGAGTAATAAGCTTTTTCTGTCCGAGAGAAGCTGCCATAGGTGCTGCAACCGATGGTCCCATAATGTTGGCCGCCGACGCAATAATAATTTCGTACACATCCAGTTTGAACAGTTTAGCCAGCGAAATCATAAATATCAGATGGATAAACATGATAATCAGGTAAAAACCTAAAACGGCAGGACCAACATGCAACATATCCTTTAGATTAGTCGATGCGCCAATAGCTGCCAGAAAAATATACATCATCCACAGACCGATTGCAAAGGCAGTATCTTCGAGTTTTTTGAACCTTTTAGGTAACAGGTTGGCTATAATTACTGAAAGCACTGTGATTATCAGAATACCCATATTCATTCTGGTCGAAAAAAGTCGTTGAATGACATCCGAAATCATACTTCCGGCACCGGCTACAACTGTTGCAATCAGAACCGAAAGAGCAATTCGTTCCATGGTTATGGGATAAGTTTCTTCGTCTGGATTTTTCGCTGTAGCCTCCAGGTTTTCAATTTTTGGTTTGACAAAAAAACGGACCAGAAATTTCATGGATGGAATGGCAAAAAGCATCAGGATGTAGGCATTGGCAGCAAAATTATCAATAGCAATAGTTGCCGAAAACAGCGGATGTGTGCTGAAGTTCAGGATTTCACCGGTAGCAATAAAATTCATGCTTCCTCCAACCAAAGTTGCTGCAATCACACCGGCCGCATTTCCTGAATCTGCACCTAAATCAATAAGGTAAAATGCCAGAAAACTACCCAAAATGACGCCCATTGCACCAATAAGAAAAGCAACAAGCAATTTTCCTCCTTCGCGAATGATTCGGGGGATGTTTGAACCCATCAGCATCATCGGAATCGCCAAAGGGATAAAGTAACTGAAAATCAGATTGTAAACATCAACTTTTACATTTGGATTGGAAGCTACCGGCACCACACCAGACATCGATAACACGGACATCAGGATCATGGTAACCAGAATTCCGGATACCTGGCCCAACCATTTTTTATGTTCCGACCAGATTCCCAGTGCCGCAGCACCTGCAATTACGGCAAAAAGAACCAGATGGTTTTCAGGAGTTATTAGAGACATAGACAGATTTTTGAGCTGCGAATATACTTTTTATTGAAAAGTATAACAACCAGACTGAAGAATTGATCTGTAAATATGTTTCAATCAATTAAAATAGCAAAGGAGTATTAGCAATTTGAATTGCTGTATGAATGAATGTTACGCATCTTTTTAAAAGCGCAGTCCCGGAGGATTGCACTTTCAAAAATAATCTCATTCATTCAACGTTCACCCTTCTGTCAAAAAGAAAATTTAGAGTTTTTTAAACTCAAGCCGGGAAAAATAACGACTTCTTGCCTCTTTGGGGTCAGCTCCAATTGGTATATAGATTCTGGTCTTTACATCAATGATTACTTCCTGCAATTTGGTCAAATCTGGTGTTTTAAATTCATGCTGTTTTTTTTCGAACATTTTGTTTTTCCTTTTAATTAATATAATTATTGAATCTGAACATCTTTATAAGGTGATGATATTTTATGATTCAAACCGCCTGAAAAATATTTTAATGTCAACGGGTTTGAATACATCTAAAATAAAACTTGTAAAAAGAAATGGTTAATACGTAATCCGTCACAGATCTTAAATCTCGTTTCTATCTTTAAAAGAAGTCTTTGGGATAAGTATCAAAGTAACTAACGTGTAAATTCCGGAAAAGTTTTAATAAAAGACAAATATATACCTTAATATGGTATAATTTGATTTTTAGAATCAATACAGCTATTAATTAACTTAAAATCAATATAGTCTGAAAATAGCAATCCGGGAAACATGATTTACCTCACGATGCTGAAGATATTACCTGTAATCCAGACACATAAAAAATTAAATGAAAATATATTGAAATATTTTAGTACTATGTGTTGAATAATACCATATAAAAGATATATATTTGTAGTGCAAACAACAATGCAACGAAAGGTAGAATCTTAAAATATGTACTATATATCTGTAACGAAATCAAAAATCAATCGTCATAGAATTAGAAAACAACAATTCAGAAACTAAAACAAGAAAAAAAATAGGAGAACAAAATCATGAAAACAAAAAACAACATTAGGGAAACAGTTAACGATCAGTTTGGAAGATTAGTTTTACGCGGAAGTGCAGTAATATTCAGTTTAGCATTAGCCAGCCTGGCAGTAGGTGCAGAATCAGCAGAATTGGAAAAAACTTTGGAAATCGAACCCTGGATGACCGATGCAGCTTTTTTTACTTCAACCGTTGATTTCACGGCAATAGAAGCTGAAGAAATTCTGTTCGTGGAAGTTTGGATGATCAACGACGCTTATTTCAGCCATTCAATGGCTGCAGAATCAGCAGAATTGGAAAAAACTTTGGAAATCGAACCTTGGATGACCGATGCAGCTTATTTTACTCCTGCCGTTGATTTCAGTGCAATAGAAGCTGAAGAAATTCTGAGCGTGGAAGACTGGATGATCAACGATACTTATTTCAGCCATTCAATGGGTGCAGAATCAGCAGAATTGGAAAAAACTTTGGAAATCGAACCCTGGATGACCGATGCAGCTTATTTTACTCCTGCCGTTGATTTCAGTGCAATAGAAGCTGAAGAAATTCTGAGCGTGGAAGATTGGATGATCAACGACGCTTATTTCAGCCATTCATTGGTTGCTGAATCAATAGAATTGGAATAACCACGAGCGTGGAAGATTGGATGCCTGATACCAAAAACTTCTGTAGCAACTGGATTCAGGAAAATAACATTAAAACTAAAACATCTAAAATCGAAGCCCGGATAACTGATGATCTTTTCTCAGGATTGAATCCTATACAAACCAAACAACGAAAACATTAAAAAGGAGGTGAGTCATGAAAACGGAAAGCACAAAAACCCAAAAGCGAAAAGCACTCGAATATTGCATCTTAATAAAACTCGAAGATAAGCCCCTGTATGTTAGTGACATTATTGAAATGGTGAAAAAATCAAAGGTAATCGTTGATCAAAGAGCATCACAAACGATAGTTTCACAGCCGAAGAACGAAAATTACCAGGGCTGTACATTGGAAGATTCTTTTACTAATGAAACGCCAAACAAAGTTCATTTTCTATGGCTGTGGACCAGCTATTTGAATATCCCACAATAAACAACAATCTTCTCACCTCATTTTTTTTCGCCGATTCTTTTTAGCATTCAGGAATTATCTGCCCGATCGTGATAAACCGACCTAACCGATCATCAGGAATTCTAATCCCCGCGAGCCAACCGTTTGACGGGGATTTTTTTATCCATCCGGTGCCGACGTCCTATCCGTTCAAATTTCTCCTCGCACTGCAATTGTTCGCCAATTAAACCAAAATAATTAACACAAAATCTTAAAGCAAACCATACAAGGGCAGATAATTAAAAATCCAGGATTATGATTTTGTAGTTGTTTGTTTGTTTTGTGGCGGTTATTTTCCGATACAGAAATTCTTGAAAATATGGCCTAAAATCTCGTCATTTGAGATCTCTCCGGTAATTTCACCAAGGTAGTAAAGGCATTCACGTATATCTTGTGCAAGAAAGTCGCCGGAGATCATATTACGGAGTCCAACATGCACTCTTTCAATCGATTCATGTGCTCTTGTCAGTGCTTCGAAATGACGCACATTGGTTACGATCACTGAATCTTCGCTGATCGAATCGAGCGAAACAGCATGCTGCATAAGTATAATGAGCTCATCGAGATTGATCCGCTGTTTGGCTGCAATAAATACCAGCTTTTCATTATCCTTTAATACTATTTTTTTAAGTTCAGTGATTGTTTCAGGTAAACCAAGGTCAACTTTATTCGCAGCAATGATCAGGTGTTGTTCATTTATTCGTTCCCTTATTTTGGCTAACCGACTGGAAACTATTTCAAACTCGTTTTGGGTGTCAACCACCAGAATGACAACTGTTGCCTGATCCAGTTTGCTGTAGCTGCGTTCGATCCCGAGGGTTTCGATTTCATCTACAGTTTCCCGGATTCCTGCAGTATCAAAAAACCGGAAAGCAGTACCATGTATAATTACTACATCTTCAATCACATCGCGTGTAGTACCGTGAATATCGGATACAATTGCTTTTTCCTCATTCAGCAAAGCATTCAGCAGGGTAGACTTGCCTACATTGGTTTCTCCAATGATGGCAACCGGTATTCCATTTTTGATTACATTTCCTAACTGAAACGAATTTTTCAGTTTCCGCAGAGTTCCTTCAATTCTGGAAACCAGTTTTTTAAGCTGTTCACGATCAGCAAATTCCACTTCTTCTTCACTAAAATCCAGCTCTAATTCAATCATGGCAATAAAATGGAGCAATTCTCCGCGCAGGTTTGATAATTCTGTTGAAAAACCGCCCCGCATCTGGTTGATAGCTACCTTTTGTGCCGCCCGGTTTGTTGATGCAATAAGGTCGGCAACAGCTTCTGCCTGCGAAAGATCCATTTTCCCGTTCAGAAATGCACGTTGGGTAAATTCTCCCGGTCGGGCCATCCTTGCACCCCTGGTAATCAGCAGTTGCAGGATTCGCTGTTGGATATACACCGAACCATGACAGGTAATTTCAATGACATCTTCTCCTGTAAACGAATGGGGAGCCTTAAAAATGGATACAACAACATCATCAATAAGCTCATTTCCTTCGGAGATACTTCCAAAATGCAGTGTATTCGGTTTCTGGCCGGCCAATTTTTTACCGGTTTTTGGTGACTGAAAGACGGAATCAGCAATTCCGATGGCCTTTTCACCTGATAAACGGATAGTTGCTATGGCTCCCATTCCGGGTGAAGTAGCTATGGCGCAAATAGTTAATTGATCGAGCATGTAAATGTAAAATTAGTGTAACAAAAATACACTATTTGGGTTGAAAAATCTATCTTATCAGATTAACTGCATCATGCTGTTAATCAATCTTAAAACGTTTAAAATAGATCACCGGTAATTCGATACAATTCAGTTGTTTCTTCATAAACCAGACATTCAGTAATCGTTCAGCCATAAATCCGAGTATCCGTTTCTGGTAATCGGTGTATTTATTTAAATCGATCAGTCGTTCAAATTCGAAGAGAAGTTCGAACCACCACTTCATAAACTCCTGAAAATGAATATCCTTCAGGATAAACATATTGTTGGCATACAATCTTTTCCCTTTAAGCACTTCATGAAATGCATTTAAATAATCCGGAAATTTCTCTTTTAAAATTGATTCCAGCAGATTCATGTCATTTATATCATGATATCTGCGATAATGCGTTTCAACTGTATATTTTAATTTTCTGGCCTGAGGTAATATGGCATCATATTGATTCAGCAAATTGTTAATTTCCTGCTGATTAAGTATTCGCGGTACAAAAAAATCAGAATCCCCGGTATAAATCAGTCCAAAGCGCTTTTTATACAATCCGGCAGGGAAATAAAGTAAACGCTTCAGTTTATATTTAAAAGGCTCAGGCTGAAGGGTGAAAAATCTACGGTAATGGCAAGTGCCGGTTACCTCGTGCCGGGTATTTTTCCAGACCCAGTAAATACCGGTTAATTCACTGAAATAAGGGTTTTTGGTTGATATATTATCTCCCGCATTATCACCCGGGATGGCTGATTGTCCTTTCAGTAGTGCTTTTCCAGCCATGATTGGCTGATATATCTGATCGGTTTCCAAAACCGGACCATCTTTATAATGAAAAATATAAATTTTTGAATTTGAATGATCGAACATCAGATAATGTTTTTTTTCGTGAAAATAATATTTTCAGATTTTACAGACCTTAAGTTATAAATCAATAACCTCTAAGCTACATCATTGCTGGTAAGCAAGTTGTATGCTTGTTTGAACTTTACCTTTAGCCTGTTCAACGATTGATTTCCTGAGTCATGATTGATCTTTACCAATTCATCGATCAAATCCTCAATTTCCCAGTCCTGATTGCCATATTGACGGATCATCTTTTTCCAATGCCTGCCTGGATGGAAAGAATCTTTCCAATTGCTTTTTGTGATTATTTTTTTCTTTATAAGCGGATATCCTGACTGGATTAATTCAAAATACAATTTATGCCCAACATTGGTCAGTTTTCCTGAAAGATATAAACTTGAATAGGAACGACTATCGATGTAACTGCCATAATTTAAGCCTTGTTTCATCATGAATTGTGTAAGCCCGATTTCCCAGTTGTTGATTACCGTTTTACGCAAAAGTAAACTGTCTTTTTCATCAAAAATATCCAGCATATTGAGTTCTTCAAAGAAAGCCGGCAATTTATCTATTGCATTCTGGTTGAATACAACAAAATGACTTTGAATATGGTAGTTATTCTGATGTGTTGAAAACCATGGCTTTTCATGCGAATCAACCAATCCCCAAAAGTCATGGAAATGTTTTTCACCCCAGTTGAAGATTGGCTTTAATTCATTAAATAGTATGTTTGAATCATTGATACAGGCAATCTGGCAAAAATCTGTTGGATCAATGGATTGATAGGCCTTATAAAACATACCCAAATCATATCCTTCATTTTCGACCAGCAAGAGTGTAATGTTTTGACTAAGTTGGTGAATATCCGAATTGATTGTCCTCCTGTTTGTCACCAATATAACCTGATCAAAATAATTGGACAGCTCATTGACATACATTCTTACATATTGAGGGATGTAAGAATATTTACTATAATGGGTGAAAATACAAAGCCTTTTCTGAATAATTTTCATTGTCGAAATTGATTTCGGTTCTATAGATTGATTTGATGTTTGGTAATGATTTAGGTAAGGTTGGGCAAAAGTAATACTTTTTGTAAAATTTCACTGTTTTGGATTTTTTGTTTTGGACCGGTTTGAATTATTTTGGATTTTGAAAATACCAGTTTAAGATATCAACTTTTCGATACAAAAGGCTTGAAAAAGCTGATAAATGAAGCTTAAAAACCTGTGTTTCGCATATTTTATTACTTTTGCCTTAATTTGAAAAATCATAAATCAATATTTAAATATGAAACTTCTTGAAGGAAAAACGGCCATAATTACTGGCGCATCGAGAGGCATTGGAAAAGCAATTGCCATCAAATTTGCTGAAGAAGGTTGCAACATTGCCTTCACTGATCTTTTTGAAGATGAGAACATGAAAAACACTGAAGCTGAGTTGACTGCTCTTGGAGTAAAAGCCAAAGGCTATGCGTCGAATGCAGCAAACTTTGAAGATACTGATCGGGTAGTTAATGAAATCGTTGCTGATTTTGGCGCAGTTGATGCATTAGTGAACAACGCTGGAATTACTAAAGATACCTTATTAATGCGCATGACTGAGGATCAGTGGGATGCAGTAATAAATGTAAACCTGAAATCGGTTTTCAATTTTACGAAGGCTGTCCAGAAAATTATGCTGAAACAGAGATCGGGTTCAATTGTGAATATGAGCTCGGTGGTTGGTGTGAGCGGAAATGCCGGACAATCGAATTATTCAGCTTCAAAGGCAGGTATAATCGGATTTACCAAATCGATTGCCAAAGAACTTGGATCACGGGGTATTCGCTCGAATGCAATTGCTCCTGGTTTCATTATTACTGAAATGACAGCTAAAATACCGGAAGATGCCCGCAAACAATGGGAAGCAAACATCCCGATGAAACGTGGCGGAACTTCCGATGAAGTTGCGAAGGTTGCTCTTTTCCTTGCATCAGACCTGTCTTCGTATGTCAGCGGACAGGTAATCAACGTATGTGGTGCAATGAATACCTAGAAGACTGAGAAATAAAATAAAAAAGCCGGTTGCAATCGCACCGGCTTTTTATTTTATAATGAATGACCGTTTCTTTACCTAATTTGAATTTCTCTCTGAATAATATCGTCATTTATAGTCATTTGATTGTCATTGATTGTCATTTTTTCTACTAAATGACCATTATTGACCACTAAATGACCCGGTTTTCTTCTTTTTCTATTTTTTGGGGACAGACGATAATATCCTTATTTTAATCTTTTCGGTTTTTTTATCAAAACCTACAGAAATAGTATCTCCTTGAACTACTGATGCTTTGATGATAACTTCTGCCATTTCATCTTCCAGATATTTTTGAATAGCCCGTTTTAGCGGACGTGCGCCAAATTGTGTATCAAATCCTTTATCTGCAATAAAGTCTTTCGCCGCGGTTGAAATCTTCAACTTGTAATTCAACGATATTACTCGATCATACAAACTTTTTAATTCAATGTCGATAATATCATGAATATGATCCTTGGTAAGCGAATTGAACATGATAACATCATCAACACGATTCAAAAATTCAGGAGCAAATGTTTTTTTAAGCGCTTTCTCAACAATGTATTTGGCATGATCACCTTCACCACTCTCACTTGCTTTCTGGGTTGTAAAACCTACTCCTCTGCCAAATTCGGACAACTGACGAGAGCCAATATTAGAAGTCATGATTATGATTGTATTCTTAAAATCAATGCTTCGGCCCAGACTGTCAGTAAGCCGGCCTTCATCAAGTACCTGAAGCAGTAAATGGAATACATCAGGATGAGCTTTTTCGATTTCATCCAGAAGCAGGACACAATAAGGTTTCCGGCGAACTTTTTCAGTCAATTGACCGCCTTCTTCGTAACCTACATATCCGGGAGGAGCTCCAACTAATCTGGAAACAGAAAATTTTTCCATGTATTCGCTCATATCTATTCTGATGAGTGAATCAATACTGTCGAACAAATATTTCGCTAAAACTTTGGCAAGCTGAGTTTTACCAACACCAGTAGGCCCCAGAAAGATAAACGATCCGATTGGTTTATTCGGATCTTTAAGTCCGGCCCTGTTGCGTTGAATTGACTTGACAATTTTCATAATTGCTTCATTCTGACCGATAACACTTCCCATAAGCTGTTTGCCCATATCCATCAGTCGTTTTCCTTCAGCTTGAGCAATTCGTTGTACCGGTACACCCGACATCATGGCAACTACTTCGGCAACCTTATCTTCGGTGACTGTTTCACGGTGACTGATAAGTTCCTTTTCCCACTCTTCTTTTTCCTGATCAAGAAGCTGCAAAAGGCTTTTTTCTTTATCACGGTGATTTGCAGCAAGTTCAAAATTCTGACTCTTAACTGCTTTTATTTTTTCCTCTTTGGTTTTTTCAATCTTATCTTCAAGTTTCAGGATTCGTTCCGGAACATTGATGTTCGAAATGTGAACCCGGGAACCCGATTCATCAAGTGCATCAATGGCTTTATCGGGTAAAAACCGGTCAGGAATGTATCTTGCAGTGAGTTTAACACAGGCTTGAATAGCTTCCGGTGTATAAATTACGTTGTGATGGTCCTCGTAACGCTGTTTAATGTTGTTCAGAATTTCTATCGTTTCGTCCACCGAGGTAGGTTCAACCATAATCTTCTGGAATCGTCTTTCCAAAGCACCATCCTTTTCAATCTGCTGACGGTATTCATCCAAAGTAGTAGCACCAATACACTGAATCTCTCCACGTGCAAGTGCCGGTTTCAGCATGTTGGCAGCATCAAGTGAGCCTGTAGCACCGCCAGCACCAACAATCGTATGGATTTCGTCTATAAAAAGAATAACGTTGCTGACTTTGGATAATTCATTCAAAATTGCTTTCATTCGTTCTTCAAACTGTCCCCGGTATTTGGTTCCGGCAACAATAGAAGCAATATCCAAACTCACAACCCGTTTGTCGAACAATACCCTGGATACTTTTTTCTGAACGATACGAAGTGCAAGTCCTTCAGCAATTGCTGATTTACCAACACCAGGTTCTCCAATCAAAATTGGATTATTTTTCTTCCTTCGCGATAATATCTGAGCTAAACGTTCAATTTCACGTTCCCGTCCAACAATCGGATCCAGGTTATTCTCTTCTGCTGCCTTGGTAATATCTACACCAAAATTATCCAGAACCGGTGTTTCTGATTTGGGATTTATCGGTTTCTTGGCTGGAGTAGATGAAGAAGCGCCTCCTGATGATTTTGAAAAACTATCATCGGCATCATCATCTTCGTCGTCGAATTCAGATTTGGCTTCCGGATTTTTAAAATCTTCCAGTCTTGATTTCAGAATATAATAATTGATGTGGTATTCGGTTAGAATACTACTGATCAGACTTTCTTTATCTTTAATTAAAGCCAGAAGAAGATGACCGGTGTTAATGGTTGGACTGTTAAAAGCCCTGGCCTCCAGGTATACAAGCTTTAAAGCTTTTTCTGCTGATTTGAGCAATTGAACTGAAGCCTGCGAATCAACATCTTTACCTGTCCGGAGTTTTTCTTCGATCGATTGTTTTATTTCAGCCAGATTAACGCCCAGATTCGTAAGAATTTCAATGGCTATGCCTTCGCCATCTCTTAGGATTCCAAGAAAAATATGCTCCAAACCAATGCTCTCATTACCTAACCGGATGGCTTCCTCCCTGCTGTATGAAAGTACATCTTTAATGCGTGGTGAAAATTGTGAATCCATATGCGTTGTCACGTTAATAAAATTACCTATCCAAAATAACAAAAACTATTCCTAAATGTTGGCAACATCCTGCTGAATGTAAACTTCCAAGACCAAAATTACTCAATATTTGTTATGCTTTTAGTTTAATTTCCTGATTTTACGAACATTGCATTGTTAAAATCTTATTTTGAATTTATGAACGAAAAGCCAGGAAATCGCATGATTCAAAAAGTATTTTTTTGTATTTTTGTCAGTCAATTTTTTTTTATGCAAAATTTATTTAAAGGAGGAGTAAATGTCTGAAGGCGAAAAAATTATCAAGATAAATATTGAAGAGCAAATGAAATCTGCTTATATCGATTATTCGATGTCTGTCATTGTTTCAAGAGCACTTCCGGATGTAAGAGATGGTTTAAAGCCGGTGCATCGTCGTGTATTGTTTGGAATGAGTGAATTGGGAACCTATTCCAATAAACCCTATAAAAAATCCGCAAGGATTGTTGGGGAGGTATTAGGTAAGTTCCACCCACATGGTGATTCATCCGTATATTTCACGATGGTTCGTATGGCCCAGCATTGGTCGCTTCGTTATCCCCTGGTCGATGGTCAGGGAAACTTTGGATCCGTCGATGGAGATAGTCCGGCGGCCATGCGTTATACCGAAGCACGATTATCTAAAATTGCAGAGGAAACACTTGCTGATTTGGAGAAAAATACGGTCGATTTTCAACCTAATTTTGATGAGTCGTTGAAAGAACCTACTGTTCTCCCAACACGTATTCCAAATTTGTTGGTTAACGGAGCTTCAGGTATAGCAGTAGGTATGGCAACGAATATGCCTCCTCACAACCTGTCCGATACCATTGATGCAATTATTGCCTACATCGAAAACAGCGATATTGATATTCAGGATCTTATTACTATAATCAAAGCACCTGATTTTCCAACCGGAGGTATTATATACGGATATCGCGGTGTTCAGGAAGCCTTTGAAACAGGAAGAGGCCGGATAGTAGTTCGGGGTAAAGCTCATATCGAAGTAAGTCCAAACGGCAGGGAAAAAGTAGTCATTACTGAAATTCCATACATGGTTAATAAAGCAGAACTCATTATAAAAACTGCTGAATTGATTAATGAAAAGAAAATCGAAGGTATATCGAATGTAAACGACGAATCAGACCGGGAAGGAATGCGAATCGTTTTTGATATCAAAAAAGATGAAATTTCGAATGTTGTTCTGAATAAACTTTACAAATTCACTCAACTGCAAAACAGTTTTAGTGTGAATAATATTGCCCTGGTAAAAGGCAGGCCCAAAATGCTCAATCTGAAAGATTTAATTCATTATTTTGTGGAGCACCGGCATGATGTCGTGATCCGTAGAACACAATTTGAATTGGAGCAGGCAGAAAAGCGCGCTCATATTCTGGAAGGACTGATCATTGCAAGTGATAATATTGAAGAAGTTATAGCTATTATCCGTGCATCAAAGAATCCGGATGAAGCCAGAATGCAATTATCAGAACGATTTAGTTTGTCTGATATTCAGGCCCGTGCCATTGTTGAGATGCGTCTGAGACAACTGACTGGTCTTGAGCAGGACAAATTACATGTTGAATATCAGGATATTCTGAAACAGATCGAATACCTGAATAGTGTATTGGCTGACATCAACCTGCGAATGGAAATAATTAAAAATGAATTGTTTGAGATAAAAGAAAAATACGGTGACAGTCGTAGAACAGAGATTGTACCTAATGCAGAAGAATTCAATCCGGAAGATTTTTATGCCGATGAAGATATGGTAATAACCATTTCTCATCTTGGATACATCAAGCGAACTCCATTATCTGAATTTAAAACCCAGGGAAGGGGAGGAGTTGGATCAAAAGGCAGTACAACCAGGGATTCTGATTTCCTTGAACATATGCTTAATGCTACTATGCACAATACCTTACTCTTGTTTTCAGAAAAAGGTAAATGTTTCTGGTTAAAGGTCTATGAAATACCGGAAGGCACAAAAACATCAAAAGGAAGGGCTATTCAGAATGTAATTAATATTGAACAGGACGATCAGATTCTGGCCTATATTAATGTAAAAGACCTTACCGATCCGGACTATATCAATAACAACTTCATTATTCTTTGTACTAAAAAGGGTATAATTAAGAAAACCTCGCTGGAAGCATATTCCCGTCCTCGTCAAAATGGTGTAAATGCAATTACCATCAGAGAAGATGATAAACTGTTTGAAGCCCGGATGACCAACGGGAACCATCATATTATGATGGCAGTTCGTTCAGGTAAAGCTGTTCGTTTTGAAGACAGTAGTGTTCGTCCAATTGGAAGAACAGCCTCCGGAGTAAGGGGAATTACTCTTGGTCATGATCAGGATGAGGTGGTTGGCATGGTTTGTGTTGAGAACGAGAACGAAGACATTTTAGTTGTATCTGAAAATGGCTACGGAAAACGTTCTAAAATTGGAGACTACCGATTAACCCACAGAGGTGGAAAAGGAGTAAAAACCATTAATGTTACTGAAAAAACAGGTCAGGTAATTTCGATAAAGAGTGTTGATGATTCCAACGACCTGATGATTATTACCCAGTCAGGGCTGACAATCAGAATGTCAATCTCGTCACTAAGAATTCTTGGACGAACAGCACAAGGTGTACGCCTGATTAATCTGAAAGGAGCAGACCAGATTGCTTCAATCACAATTGTGCCAACAACAGAAGATGAAGTTCCTGATATTCTGGATGAAAACATTGAATTAATGGAAGATAATACTGATCAAGTAGATGAATAATAAATAATTATATTTAGAAGATAAATAACAAACTTTTTATTAAAATGAAGAGAACAACAATTTTATTTGCTTTACTTTTTGCCTTCACATGCGTATTCGCACAGAAAGGCAAAGTAACCAGTGCTTTAAGTTATAAAGAAACCGGTAAGCTCGACAAAGCGGTTGAAGCAATAGAAGAAACTATTGATGCAAACAACCCGAAAAGTGAAAGTTCAATCACCTGGCCTAGAACCTGGGAAGTTCGTGGTGAAATTTTCCAGGCAGTATTTCAATCGAAAGATGAAAATTTCAAAAAGCTAAGTGCTGATCCTTTAACTATCGCTTTTGATTCGTATTTGAAAGCGATACAACTTGATGACAAAGATCGTTATTCAAAAAGTGTAAAAATAAAACTTACACTTTTGATTGGAGATCTTACAAATCAGGCTGTAGCTGCATTTAATGAAGAAAACTATGAAAAGGCATTAAGATCTTTTGAACAGATTATGGCTATTGAGCAAACTCCTGTATACACAGCCGATGATCCCATTTCTGTTGACACAGTTATTATTTTCAATGCGGGTTTGGCTGCATACAATGCACAGAAATACGACAAGGCAATTGAATATTACAAACAATCGGCGAAATATAAGTACAATGGAGCCAAAACTTATTCGTTGATTTCCAGCTGTTATATGCAAAAACAGGATACTGTCACTGCTTTAAAGGTCTTACAGGATGGCTTAAAAGAATATTCCGATAACGGGGCTCTTCTTGTTGAAGTCATTAATATCTATCTGAATGCAAATAAGGTAGATGATGCAATGAAATATTTGGAAATTGCAATTGCTCAGGATCCAAAGAATTCATCGTATTATTTTGCACAAGGTACGCTTTATGATAAACTTCTAAAAACTGAAGAAGCTACAAATAGCTACCTAAAAGCAATTGAATACAAGGAAGACTACTTCGATGCATATTATAACCTGGGTGCATTGTATTATAACAAAGGGGTAAAACAGGTAGATGTTGCCAATGCAGTTCCAAGCAATCAGCCGGAGAAATACGAAGAAGAAAAAAACAAAGCAGATCTTGAATTTAAAAAAGCTATTCCATACATGGAAAAAGCTCATGAAATAAATCCAACGGATAAGTTTACAATGGAATCATTAAAAACATTGTACTATCGTTTGAAGATGTTGGACAAGCATGCTGAGATGATCGAAAAAATGAAAAGCCTGCAATAGAGTTCAATTTAAAGAAGGAGTTTTTGCTCCTTCTTTTTTAGCCTACAATAATAACATAATATTAATTCTAAGACAAGTGTATTGAAAATTACATTCATCTTATTTTATCATAATTAAGTCGATTTCCTGAGCTTTTTTTCAACAATCTTACCCTTACCAAAGAATATCCAATTCTGCCTGACAGCATTCAATTGAAACATTCCAAATTTAAATACAAAAGACTGTGTTACATTTGTAACACAGTCAGGCATGACATTTAAATTATTATTCTCAAAATCAATGCTTTCCAATTGTTTACAATTGTAAATATTGCATTCAAAGCGGGTAATGTTATATTGTACATTGTTGAAATGCGAAGCAAAGCTTTCACGTCTACATCATCTGGCTGGGGTTGCATCGGATCCCAAAAGAATATTAGCATATCCACCTTTTCTTCACAGATAAGTGCACCCAATTGCTGATCACCTCCAAGCGGTCCGGATTTTAAACGGATTATTTCAATGCGCTTATTCGGATTCAATAAGTTTTACAATTTACTCAAATTGAGATTTTATTTCTTTTACCCAATTTGATATTCGTTCTTTTGATTGCCTGGGTTGAGTTTCCTGATCAAGAATTAAGCCCATGAACTGATCTCCGGCGACAGCTCTTGATGATTCATAGTTATATCCATCAGTGGAAGTAAAACCAACCAGTTTTGCACCTCTTTCCTGAACCAGTTCGGCCATTATACCTACAGCATCACCAAAATTTTCAGGGTATTCAACCTGATTTCCAAGACCAAAAATAGCAATAGTCTTGCCTTTCAGATTTAAATCTTCCAATGCCGGCACAAATTCATCCCAATAATTTGGCAATTCACCATCAAACCATGTTGGAACTCCAAGAATCAGATTTGTAAATGTAAGAAACAACTCTTCAGTTAAAACTTCTGCATTTACCGGCACAATATTAAAGTCAGGTCCAAATTCCTGAATGATTTTTTCTGCTGCTTTTGCAGTTTTGGTTGAATTAAAACTGTAAAAAATTCCTGTTTTATTCATGATTTTCATGTTTTTAATAGGCCAAAACTTCTTTGGCTGCGTTGTAAATTTTTTCAGTATTCGGCAATATCATTCGTTCAAACGAACGGTGAAATCCAACAGGGGTAAAAGATGATCCAATCCGTCTGACTGGTCCGTCAAGATATTCAAAAGCTTCTTCCATGATTACAGAAGTAATTTCGGCTCCAAATCCGGAGTGTACTTTATCTTCATGAACAACCATTACTTTTCCAATTCTCTTCACTGAATTCAGAATTGTTTCCTTATCAAGCGGAATCAATGACCGCAGGTCGATTACTTCAACTGAAATACCTTCTTTCGATAGGCGCTCAGCAGCTTCAAGACACATATGCGTTGTATTTCCATAAGTAATCATAACTAAATCTTCCCCGTCCCGGCGAATTCTTGCTTTTCCAAATGGCACTTCAAAATCATCCGGAATAACAGTTGCTGCCTTGGGATCATTATACAGGGCTTTGGGTTCCATAAACATGGTCATACCCCTTGATCTTATGGCTGTTCTTAAAAGTCCTGCAGCATCATCGGCAAATGACGGGTAAACGATACGCACTCCCGGAATGGAAGCCAGTGAACCTTCGATGTTCTGCGAATGGTATAATCCGCCGCCGATATAACCGCCCGACGCAAGCCGGATAGTGACATTGGGAGTAAACTGACCGTTTGATCGCCAGTAATCGTGACTCGAATCAACGTATTGTTCCATTGCCGGCCAGAAATAGTCAGCAAACTCTGCTCCTTCGATTACAATCCTTATTTTTTCGTCGTATCGTGACATTCCATTAGCTGTTCCAACAATGAAGTCTTCGGCAATTGGAGCATTAAATACCCTTTTCGGACCAAATTCCTGCTGTAATCCCTTTGAAACATTAAAGATACCACCCTTATCTTTATTGGCCATATCCTGTCCCCAGATAAAAGTATCCGGATTAAGCCTGAATTCAGCTTTAAGTGTTTCGTTCAGACCTGTGATCAGTTTTTTCTTTTCTCCGGCCTCCTGATGGGTTCCGTCAGGGTATTTTTCGGCCTTGTATGGCTCCGGAAGTACAAAGTCGAGGTAAGTGTTCGGATCAGGGTCCGGCGCCTTTAAAGGCAGCTTATGGGCCTCTTTAAGTTCTACTTTTGCCTCATTTTCGATTTTCTCAAGTTCTTCGGGAACAAAACGCTCATAACGAAGCAACATCCGTTTAAATTTAACCAAAGGGTCATAATCCAAAACATAGTTCCGTTCGTCTTCCGACCGGTATAATTCATGCCTGTCGGAATTGGAATGCGAATGAATACGAATACAATTAGCCTGAACCATTACAGGCATGCCAGTTTCAAGTGCATGCTTTTTAGCCTCATGCATGGCATTCATCGAATCAAAAACATCTTTCCCATTGCAATGAATAATCCGGAGATTCTTGAACCCTGTGAAATTATTTGCAACTTTTCGGTTGGCTGTCTGATCTTTCTTGGGAACTGATATTCCGAAACCATTATCCTGAATAGCAAAGATAACCGGTAATTTTTCTCTGGAAGCTCCATTGATAGCCTCATAGACAAATCCTTCAGACAAGGACGATTCTCCCTGAACGCTTATGGCCACAGCTTTTTCACCATAATACTTAATTGCCCTTGCAACACCAACAGCGTGCAGGGTATGGTTACCGGTGAGGGATGACACGTTGTGAATATTCCAGGCTGGTTTAGCAAAGTGATTCGACATGTGACGTCCGCCGCTTGTTGGGTCCGTGGCTTTTGAAATACCGTTCAGAATGATTTCTTCTGCGGTCATTCCGGCCGATAATGCCGTGAGCATATCACGGTAATATAAAAAAATATGGTCGATTTCTTTTTCAAATGTTTGTCCGATTGCAAGCTGAATTCCATCATGTCCGGCATACGGAGCATGATAAGACCAGCCAATGGCCTGTTTCAGGTAATTCGGAGCTTTTTCATCAATTGCCCGTCCTAAAGTCATCAATCGGTACCATTTTTCAAGTATTTCTTTGGGGGTTGTTTTAACCGAAAATACTTTTGGAACTGTTGTCATATATGAAAATTTAAATTTATGAGTTTATACTTCGCGATCCATGCTGAATTCTTCAAGAATATCTGCTATTCGCCGCAGAAAAGCCCCGCCCAGAGCCCCGTCTATAATTCGGTGATCATAAGATAAAGAAAGGAACATTTTATGACGTACAACAATTGCATCGCCTGTTGGAGTCTCCATTACGGCAGGTTTTTTCTCAATACTTCCAGTTGCCAGAATAGCTACCTGAGGTTGATTAATGATTGGGGTACCAATCAGATTCCTGAATGAGCCAAAATTAGTGATTGTAAATGTACCTCCCTGATAATCTTCAACAGTCAGCTTATTTTTACGGGCTGCATCTGCCAGCTTATTCATGGATTTGGTCAATCCAACCAGGTTCTTTTGTTCAGCATTTTTAAGGACAGGAACAACCAGGTTTCCATCAGGTTTTGCAACAGCAATGGCAATGTTTACATCTTTGTGCATAATTATTTTATGACCATCAACCGAAGAATTCAGTAAGGGGAATTCGGTTATTGCCTTTGCTACAGCTTCAATAAATACAGGCATATAGGTGATTTTATCACCATATTTGGCACTAAACTCGTCTTTAACCCTGGTTCTCCATAAAACCAGATTCGTAACATCAGCTTCAACCACCGATGTTACATGAGGGGAAACCTGTTTTGACATGACCATGTGATCGGCAATGATTTTCCGCACCCGGTCCATTTCAATAATCTGATCGTTCAAGCCTGACGGAGCCGGTATTTTCAGCGAGGAGTCGGATGTTTTTGACTGAAGTTCTGAAGATTGAATCACCGGAGTAACAAGACCTTTTTTACGGGCATCAATGTATGAAAGAATATCATTTTTCTGCACTCTTCCTTTCAGGCCGGAACCTTTTACTGTTTCCAGTTCTGCCAAACCAACCTGTTCAGAATTAGCGATAGACATTACCAGGGGAGAATAAAATCGTGTAGCTTTTGTTTCAATTTCTTCAGGAACAGCCTTTGATGTAACAACCTGAACCGAATCACTGCTCTTTACCGATTGAGTTACTGGTTTTTGTTCCTGAACTTCAGTAGTTTCAGATTTGGCAATAACTTCCTTATTTTCAGCTTCTTGTTCTGATTCATCATCATCTTCAACAGTAATAACTGCAACTATTTCTCCTACCGGAACCAAAGCGTTCAATGGATAGAATATTTTTTTAACAATGCCATCAACAGGAGACGGAATTTCAGAATCAACCTTATCAGTAGCAACTTCAAAAAGTGGTTCATCTTCTTCTATGCGATCGCCTTCCTTAACAAACCATTTGGTGATGGTAGCTTCCTGGACACTTTCGCCCAATTTCGGCATTTGGATTTTAAATTCTGACATACTTATACTTATTATTTAACATTAGGAACTTCCATGTTTTCACACAAACTAACAAGACACAGTATGAAATGTTCAACTTTTGAGAAGCATTCTTTTTACCAATCGATTTAATTTCATCATGAAACGATCCTGAGAAAATCTTTCTTATACAGGGAAATGAATATTGTCAAGTTTCTATACTTTATTTATTTTGAAACAGTCATCTGAATTACAATTTATCGGGAACATATTTAAACAGATCTTTGTCTGGCCAGCGGGAAATTTTTTTCTCAATTTTCCCCATCATGTAATCGATATACCCTGGTAAGCGGGGTCCCTTCCAACTGCTTGAATTGATAACAACTACCCATTCAAATCCATTACTTTGGCGTTTAATGATCGCTGATGTACCGGCCATACTTCCCGTCCGGATCCAATCACCATTGTCTTTTGCAGCTTTCCAGCCAAGTGGACCTCTAAAATCCTTGTTTTCAACCATCTGATTGATTAAATGATGGGAAATCATATCAGGGACATTCCTGAATCCATCCAATAATACCATCAGTTTAGCCAATTCAATGGAAGAGGCAATCCAGCCTCCTGCAGAACTAAGCAATTCAATCGGATTTCCACCATAAGGTTTGGGAACCAATCTTCCTGTTCCATCATATGCCTGTATCATCTGATTGTTATCTGATTCGTAGTATTTTACTTCGTTTGTACGACGTCCGGAAAGATAACTCCTGCCGATATGCATATCAGTAATTCCGACAGGCTGTAAAACTTCGTTACGTACGAATTCTTCATAGGGCTGACCAGTAGCCGCCTCAATAACTTTTCCCAGGAACATGTATCCCATGTTTGAATAAGATGAACGGGTACCTGGATCAAAATGCAGTCTTCGGGAAGCTATAAACCGGCAATATGAATCCATCGTAGCAGCAACTGTTTCACCTGTACGCTCCATAACAACCAGCGAATTAAATGCAGGATCGCCATAAGCCAGAGACCAGCCCCCGGTATGAGCCAGCAGATGGCGTACAGTAATGTAATAGAGTCGTTTATCCTTCACGGTATTAAAAACCGGATCTTTAATAATGGCCTTTGGCCCGAATACTTTAGAGTCGAGTGAAATAACTTTATTTTCAACCAACTTCATAATAGCAACTGCGGTAATCAGCTTACTTACACTGGCAATCCTGAACAAATTCCCTGGGGTAACCGGTTGTTTGGATTCTACATCTGAATAACCAAAGCCATGAGCATAAACCAACCGGCCATCTTTAACAACAGACATGGTCATTCCGGATAAATTCCATTGCTGAAGAAAACCATTCGCCTCTTTTTCGATAAATTTGCTGCCGGCAAACTCCGAGAGATCATTTGATATCCTGAAGTTGAGACTTTCTGTATTTACTTCCTGGTAATGATCAGGCAATTCCTGCGAATCAAAAGGAGCTGCACAGTTAGAGACAATCAGTAAAAAAATCAAACTATATTTGAAATGTTTCAGCGTGAGGATATGTGTCTTTGCAAAATTCAGCATTGTAAACTACCGATTAATTCATTAACGTCCTGAATTTTATGCCGTTCCATATAAGCGGAAATTCCGTCAATGATTTGTACAGGTATAGCCGGATCAATAAAAAGTGCCGTGCCAACCTGAATTCCAGATGCACCTGCAATCATGAATTCGATGGCATCAGTTGCATTCATGATTCCGCCCATTCCGATCACCGGAATCTTTACTGCATTATAAACCTGCCATACCATCCGGAGTGCAATAGGTTTAATCGCCGGGCCGGAAAGTCCACCGGTTATAGTCGATAAAACAGGTTTACGTGTTTCAGCATTTACTGCCATTCCAAGAAGCGTGTTAATCAGGGAAACACTATCAGCTCCCTGGCCTTCTACAGCTTTGGCAATTTCTGAGATGCTTGTAACATTGGGCGAAAGTTTCACGATTAACGTTTTGCCATAGACTTTTCGAACAGCTTTCACCACCGCTTCGGCAGAGGGGCAGCTGATTCCGAATGCCATTCCACCTTCTTTAACATTTGGACAACTGATATTCAATTCGATAGCCGGAATTTTATCCAGCTCATTCAACCGTTCTGTTAATTCCACATAATCATCAATAGTAGAGCCATTTACATTGACAATAATATGAGTGTCTAAATCTTTAATCCGGGGATAAATATTGTTAATAAAATTATCTACTCCTTTGTTTTGAAGCCCGACAGCATTCAGCATTCCTGAAGGTGTTTCAGCCATGCGTGGATATGCATTACCTTCCCTGAGTTTTAAAGTTGTTCCTTTGACAAATATTCCACCGAGAAGCGAAAGATCCATAAAATCAGCGATTTCTTCGCCAAATCCACATGTTCCTGAGGCTGTCATAACCGGATTTTTAAAATCCAGCTCATGAATTTTTATTTCTAAATTCACCATTTCAGATCATTTACATTAAATACAGGTCCGTCAGTACAGACACATTTGTGGCCTGCTTTGGTATCTTCAACACAACACAAACAAACACCAAAACCACAAGCCATCATATTTTCAAGCGAAACTTCGCAAAAAATGTTCTTTTCAATTGCTTTCCGGCCAATTGCCTTCATCATCAGATCAGGGCCACAGGTATAGATTTTACTGAACTGACCGAGTTTTTGAGTAAATACCGGATGATCGGTTACATATCCTTTTTCGCCTGCAGAACCATCCTCAGTGGACAGGAAAAACTGCCCGTATGGCAAATAATCAGAAACATCAATATGATCTGAAGCAGATCGTGCTCCGATCAGAACCGTAACATGAGCTGCATTTAATCCACAGATTTTGGCAAGGAATAACATGGGAGCAACTCCGCTTCCACCACCAATCAACAGTATTTTGTCAGACTCTTCCGGTAAGGCAAACGATTTACCTAAAGGAAATATGGCATTAATGGTCTGTCCGGCCCGGGCTTCAGTAAGCTTTTTTGAACCACGTCCAAGAATTTTCACCAGTAATGATATGGTTTGTTTCTCATAGTTAACATCCAATATTGAAAATGGCCGTCTCAGAAATATTTCTGTAGCTTCCTTTATTTCAACATTGATAAATTGTCCGGGAAAAATATCAGAAACCGGAATGGGAGATTGAAGTAATAACAGGAAATTATCTTTATTAAGTTGCTTATTTTCAAGCAATAAAAAATTAGTTACCGACTTTTTCATGCACATGAATTTGTCGCTAAAGATAGTTGAAAAATCTTACCGGGAAGGATGATAAACCTTAAAAGTTTGGTCTTTGAAGAAAACAATCAGGCGTTCAACCGGCTTTTCAGAACTAAAAAACTGATCCTGAACCTCATGATCCATGGCAGTTTTATCAGCAACCGGGGGACTGGAAATATCCCTGGTTTCCGGAGGTTTTGTATCAGTAATCAAAGGTTTTTCTTCTGTCTTCGCGGTTTTCTGTTCCGGAAGACCTGGCGGTTCAGCCAATTGATCAAACAAAGTTTTTGATTTTGCCGGAGAATCTACCATGGTGCCGGTTCCAAGTATCAGCCATTTGGCATTCAGTTCCGGATATATTTGAAGCATCTTTTCGATAAACTGAAAACTTGGCTTGTTTCTGGCCTTAAGTACATGAGTCACATTTGATCGTTGTACTCCAATGGAATCTGCAAGTTCAGAGGGAGAGATCCCCTTATACTCCATGAATTTCCTGATTCTTTCTTCCATGTTAATGTAAATTAAACGATACACAAATGTAATGAATAATTCACATCGAACGATTCATAATTGTCAATTCGCCGAAGTTACATTTGTACGCTAATCATTCAATCCGAAGTAAAACAGCTCTTTTTAAGTTAAATTTATACTTCATGTAATTTCATTTATAGACTGAATATCAATTATATAAATGTGTGTAATTAGTATAAAACGTCTCAAAATTAACAGTACTAAACAAATACATATATTAACAGTTTATATAAATAGCTTTATATAACTGTTTTTAAATACTTTATGCATATATATTTTATGCTGTAATTAATCTTTTTCACCATGTTAATAGTGTTAATTTAAATGTCAGATTTGTTGAGTTTGTGTATGATTTAGTGATTCACATTTGTATTGCATCCGTTTAATTGCCGAATGTAAACTGTAATTTCAACGCTATTGTGAATTGTAATTTATAAACTCCTGTTTTTACAATTTCTGCCATGATGGATCAAAGGACTAATTCATTCGAAAATAATAGTGTTAATAAATTGAACTTCTGTGCGTTCTCAGGGAACTCCATGCCAAGAGAATTCCGGTTTGAACTATATTTTCATACTCTTTTTGCGCCGCCACCTTTGAAATTAATTCCGCGGCATGTTCGTTTCATCTGTAAATAGAAATGTTTCCGGAAAATTGCCCCTGTCCTATTTCAGATTAGATTTTGATTTCAGGAATCATGTTCTGCAAATAATCTTTGCTGAGTTTTTATTCTCTTTCCGGAATTTAGATGATCAGATGAAGTTTTTATGAACTGATAAGAGTTCATGTCAAAATCCGGATGATTTATCACTACCCCACTCCAGTTTGATAATAAATATCGCAATCTAAAGCCGTTTAAATCCGAAATTACACCTATAAAATATTAATCAACAGCTAAATAGAAGAGTTATTGGTTGTATACTCAGGGAAGTCATCTGTAAAAAACCGAACTGATTGACAACCAAAAGTGTTATTTGTGGTTTGAAAACTTGAAATCGGCCACAAAATGTTTAATTTTCTGTTTTGAATAAAACCGGAACTTATGAGAGGCATACCTTCATCGTTTTTAATCCTATTTTTTGTTTTTGTTTTTTTAACAGAGATTATCTCCTATTTTGGAGTTAGGATACTTATCAACCGGTCACCGAAAAAGGTCAGGATATTCCTGAGCATATTTTATTTTCTGGTGAGCGTTGCAGCAACAGGATTACTTCTCTTCGCTTTTTCGAATCCGGAAGTTTTGAGACAAAGCCGGAATTACACCTTTTTTATTTTCGTAATTTCAGTGACCTTTCTCAACCTGTTTCCTAAAATCTTTTTTGCCTTCATGACCATCCTATCATTCCTGATCAGATGGTTGGCTGGTCGCCGGATGCAACGGATAACAATAGCTGGTTCTTTTCTCATTTGTTCAGGCATTATTCTGGCCATATCGTATGGAATCTTATTCGGTCGTTTTGATCTGAATGTCGTGAAACAGGATTTGTATTTTGACAATCTTCCTCCGCAAGCTGACGGATTGATAATTGTTCAACTTTCTGATATTCATCTAGGTAGCTTTGGAAAAAATCCTGCTGTTCTGAAAGAAACATTAAAAATCATCGCTGATATTCAGCCTGATCTGTTGTTTTTCACAGGGGATATTGTGAATAATTTTGCTGATGAGATGCATGGGTTCGAACCTTACCTGAAACAATTCCGGGCTAAATACGGTAAATTTGCCATTCAGGGAAACCATGACTACGGCGATTATTCCAGCTGGCCTGATTCAACAAGTAAAATTCAAAACCTGACTCGTATCAGGCAAGGATTTACTCGGGCAGGATTTACTCTGTTACTGAACCAATCGGCAAAAGTGAATATTCAGGATACTTCTATATACATCCTTGGGGTTGAAAACTGGGGGCACCCGCCATTTCCCCAATATGCCAGGCTGGATTTGGCATTAGACAGCCTTCCTTCGGGAACATTCAAAATTCTGCTATCGCACGATCCTGCACATTGGAATGCCAGGGTAGTGCCTGAAACTGACATCCCTTTAACGCTTTCAGGTCATACCCATGGTGGTCAGTTCGGAATTAAAATTGCAGGTATCGAATTCAGCCCGATTTACTTTTCCCAAAAGAACTGGGGAGGACTGTACCGGAATGGGATTCAATATCTGTATGTCAACAAGGGATTGGGAACAATTGGTTATCCTGGACGGATTGATATGCGCCCAGAGATAACTGTTCTGACCTTGCACCGGATTAAAAACCATTAAAATCAACCGAAAATAAAAGCTCAAATTTAAAGTCCTGGTATTCCGGACGATAAACCGACCTCACTCCTACTTCAATGGGTGCAAAAAACCGGAATGCATGAAAATCAGTACTCAATTCAATTCCTAAAGAACTGATTTTCATCTCATGGGAATTGGGGTGAATCACACCGTTTTTGTCCCTCACCGGGACCGATAACCAGGCATAATCATAGAACAAAGATGATTTTAATCGCTTGATATAGATCAATTTACCAATACTGAAATCAGGATAAAAAATCGGAAATTTATAATCTGCTGCCAGTGAATACATTTTATTGTTCTGATAACTCTGAAATCCCCGCGGGAAGTTTACGAAATTTGAAAAGCTGGTACTTCCTGCAAAGTTCTTTTCCTGGTATCCCTGGTATATTTTTATACCAGCATTTTTGGTCAATCCGGGAAAATAAAATGCAGTCTGAATTCCGGAAAGAGTACCTAAATTGTTACCGGCAAACGGTGTATGCCGATAGATAAAATCGAATAGCTGGCCCCATTTGGGCATCAGGTTTTGACCCGACTGGTGCAAAAGATTATAAAAATAAACCCGGTAATACAAAGCATGATAATCACCGCTATAAAAATCTGCCGGTGTTGATGCATGTTGTGTAACCTGGTTAAATGAATATTTAATTTCAGGAATAAAAAAACGGGAATATTTACCTTTTGAGAGGTTAAGTGGTAACCTGACATCCAGATCGGCATTTAAGGAACTCCAGATATATCGCTGGATAGTCGTATCGCTGTGAATAATTTCTCCTTTCTGATTTGAAGTATTCGTGATCTGATAATAATTTGATGCTTCGTTACCTGCTGACAGTTCTGTATTTATTTCGGGAAACCAGCCGGAATAGTTAAATCCCAATTTATACCTGCCGGTTTGGTCAGCAACATTGTAATCGTAACCAAGCCGCGTTTCGGCAGTACCCAGTTTATTTTGCGAGAATAAGGAGAAACCCGGCCTGATTTCGTTGTTGTTAACATCGATATAGGCAGGAGCCCAACTGTGAAAATTAAACAAGTGGGTTAATTTGGAATACTTCTTTGACAGGTACATCACAGAATCAGGATTTGTAAAATCAGGAATACCATTTTCCTGTGCTGCAAGATTTTGAGCAAGGAGGTTTGTTTTTAACCCGATACTTTTTTCTTCCTGCCAATCATTTTTCAGCAGATTAACCGTGGCAAGCTGATAACCGCCTGACATGTAATTGCTGAAAAGTAAGGTATTTCCGGAGCTGGAAACAGAAGGATAATCGGCGCCAAACGGAACTGAAACAATCCGGAATATCTGTTCACTTTCCGTATCCATCGTATACAGGTTATCTGTTCCTGAAAAATCGGAAGAAAAGAATAACCTGCCCATTGAATATACCGGATTTTTCAGGTTAGCAAACGTAAACTCAGATAATTGATGGAGTTTTTTTGTTTTCAGATCTACCGACGCCAGATATTTTCCCTGTGATGACAAACAAACTACATAGAGCTTCTCCCCTTTTTCGTCCCAGCAGGGAGTGAAAAAATACTGATTATCAGGAGTATTAAACCGATCTTTCAGCTGACCTGTTTCCAGATCAAAAACCGAAAGAAAAAAATTGTTTTCAGGATCGACTTCTACTGCTGCAAAAGATCTTAAATCGGGCGATATCACAGGGCAAAACAATTTATTATCATTCTTAATTTCATGGTTGACTTTATTTTCAATGTTATAAACCTGAATAACCGACCGGTCAGAATGTGTCCAGCGGAGATCTGCCCGTCTTTCAGCCCAAATGATCAGGTTATCCTGCATCGAAACCGATTCTTCGAATATCGTACCGGGGGTATAAATTACTTTTTCCGTTTTATCCGGACTTATAAGCACAAACCGTGCAATATCATCGATTGAGGTGCGATAGGCAAAAATCAGCGAGTCCCTGAAGAACTGAGGGTAAATATATTCGGTATATTTTTTTCTATCCGGAGAAATAACAGAATAGGAATCAACAGAGGTTGACTTTAAATCTTGCCCCCATTCGTTTTGCAGGTTATCAACGATTTGATTGTACAATTGTTTTGTTGAAAGACCGGTCGTTTTTTTTACCGAAGAATTTAATGGTGACAGTGAAAATGGTTGTTTACCAACTTTATGCAAGGCATCGGACCAAATTGCCGGTCCGTATTTTTCGCGACTTTTTCCGACCATCAAATAACCAAGTTTATAATGATCGGGTACATAATCCTTATAGGATCCAAGGTAAGCTTTATCAAATGAATATTTTTCTTTTTCGATCAGTAGCGCACGGTAATCCATGCTAAACGAGGCCATTCGTCCGCGGCCTGATTTCGAAAGCGCAGTTTCAGTTACTACGGCATCCCCTTCCAGAAACCAGAAAGGCAAATATGCTCCGACAACGATGGCAGTCGCCTGCTCACCCAGAATAAAATTAAGCAACCCGGGCATTTCACTCTGGATTTTATCCATCTGTACCAGGTGCCTGAATTCGTGTAAGGCCAGTTCTTCCAACCAATCCTGGGCATATATTTGTTGATGTGGAGTGGTGAAAAGTTCGATTCGCTTTGGTGCCCATGCCATTAAACCATTCGATTTGACTGTTCTTGTATGCAGAACTACTGAAATTTTCCGAGGTTGATGATTCAATGTTTTTGTACCGTAGCCATATACTTTTTCAAGGACATAAGAAATCCGTTGAGCCTGATTTTCAAACTCATCCGGATAAATAACCTGAAAATTTACGGTATTGATCTGCTTCCACCTGATCGACGAAGGGTCTTGACCTGTCTGGAAGTATTGCGCCTTCGCACTTATTGAACTAAAATTAACCAGTATAACCAGTATTAAAATCTTCTTCATGCATTAAAATTAATGGAATAACCCGATTACTGCCACTCTCCTTCCCTGCCGTAAAATCAGAATTAAAAGAAACGATTTTCCGTCATCCGTCGGATAGTCAGGTCAAATTATTTCTATCATTTTAGGATTCATACGACATACTAATTCCGTCAACGAATCAGGTAAAAGCGAAAATTTAAAACTAATGAATTTATTCAATAAACGTAAAAAATCTCATTAATGATATGCTGTAAAAAGAAATGGAAGTTTTAAGCCTGAATGTAAAAAACAGGACCCTGTGTTCAGCGTTGGATACCTGAATGTGCAGGAATATAAAACAGCAGTCTGGTATATTTAATCTGAATGTATAAGAATAAAATCCCGGGCCGGATGTTTTTAACCTAAATGTTGTTTTCAGATTAACCGGCAGTGACAATATTCGATTAAATAAACAGAAAGTTGACCGGATAAAGGCCATCTTAGCCCAAGTTTGTTAATTTTGACTCTTTCTTAAATCAGAGCACGTTGGAAATTAGTTTCGATCATAGTTTCGCCGGACTTTTAGTATTATTGTCCATTCTATCAGCAGCAGGTATCAGTTACCTGCTCTATTTCAGAAATCCTGAAAATCTGAGCCTTACCGGATTTCAAAAGGGATTACTTGCTTTACTGCGTTTTTTATCCCTGTTTTTGATATTTCTTTTTCTTCTTTCGCCTCTCATTGAACGGACAAAAAAAATCAGACAGTTACCAGTATTGGCCCTGGCTTTTGATAATTCGCAATCGGTTCAGCCTTTTGCATCAGAATACAATCAATTTGCTCAAAGCCTGAAAGATCGGTTTTCGGATGATTATGAACTTGAATTCTGGTCGTTTGGCGAAAAGGTAGAAAATACTGAAACATTTACCGGATCCGGACGCCGGTCGGACTATGGACAACTCATCAAATCACTGAAAAACAATTACATCAATAAAAATATTGGTGCTTTGATTCTGTTTGGCGATGGGATATACAATCAGGGCCAGAACCCCGAAAACTTTTCCCCGGGTTTGAAATTTCCGGTTTATACGCTAGGAGTTGGCGATACGACACGCAAAACCGATGCCTTAATCCAAAATGTGAAAACCAATAAACTCGCTTTCCTGAAGAATAAATTCCCGGTTGAAATCGAGATGAAGTTTTCGAAACTGAAAAACGAAATTGCCTGGATCGATATTGAGAACAATAAAAAACAGGTTTTTTCGAGTTCAGTACCCATTGTTTCGGATGATGATTTCAAACTTGAATTTGTAAATCTGGAAGCCACAGCTGTTGGACTTCAACATTATAAAATACGGATACGAGCCTTTGATGGTGAGGTTAATGTTATGAATAATGTGTATGAGTTTGTCATACAGATCATGGAAAACAAGCAGAAAATTCTGATGCTGAGTGATGGTCCGCATCCCGACCTGGGAGCCATCGGGAACAGTGTCGCTGAACTTCAGAATTATGAAATAAAGTTACTTACAGGAAATGAAGTTCCGGATAGCCTTTCCTCGTACAGCCTGATCATTCTGAATCAGCTTCCTTCCGAAAAAAATGTTGCCAGCAAACTTCTGACTAAAATCAAGGAAAGCCGGATTCCTGTTCTGTTTATAATCGGACCAAACTCCTTCCTCGAACAGTTGAATAATCTGGATATGGGCATTAAAATTTCGGCGAGTAAAAATGTGGAAGAAGTTCAGGCATTGTTTGACGACAACTTTTCACTTTTTGTGCTTTCGGAAACGACCAGGGAAACTCTGGAAGCTGCACCTCCTTTGGTTGCTCCCTTTGGAAATGCAGAACTGGCACCCATGATGCAAAATCTGGCCAAACAAAGTATCCGGAATATACCGACCAACAAAACATTGCTGGCCTTCGGAAGCGAAAGAGGCCGTAAAACAGGGTTTATTCTTGGCGAAGGACTTTGGCGCTGGCGGTTATTCAACTATCAGGTCAATGGGAATCATGATGCATTTAACGAACTGATTCATAAAACCATTCAATACCTTGCACTCCGTGAAAATGAAGATAATTTCAATGTTTATCACGCGGCTCTTTACCAGGAAACTGACGATATCGAACTCACAGCCGAATTATACAACGACAGTTATGAATTAATCAATACCCCGGATGTAAATATCCGGATTCAGAACGACAGCCTTCGTGAATTCAGCTATCAATTTGACCGTACCAGCGATTTTTACCGGCTCAATGCCGGAAATCTTCAGCCCGGAGATTACACCTTTGAAGCAGAAACAACACTCGGAACTCAATATTTTATTGAAAAAGGGAACTTCAGCATTGTTAAAAACAACATTGAAATCCAAAATTCCCGTGCTGATTTTGGCACCTTGTATCAAATCGCTCAACAGACAGGTGGTCGGTTTTATTCGTTCGAAAATTATGGCACATTACTTGATAGCATCAGCCGGAACAAACAGATTACTATTCAGCAACATCAGCAGAAAATTCAAACCGAATGGATTAATATGAAATTGTTGTTTTTTATGCTTATCGTTTTGTTGGCTGTTGAATGGTTTTTCCGGAAATATTGGGGCATTTATTAAATCAATCCAAAGATGCTGCAGGTAAAAAAGATTATAAGCTATAAAACAATTATACTATTCCTTACAGGAATTGCCCTGATTTCGTGTAAAAGTAATTTCGCGACCCTGACCATCGAAAATGCACGACCATCCATAGGCGAACTTTCTTCTGATGTCCAAAGCATTACATTGATGAACCGGAGTATGAACGGACAGTTTGATAACTACCAGGAAGATTCCCTTCAATTGTATTTTTACAGGAAAGGCTTTCAGCTTTCCAAAATTGTACTGGACAGTACTGCTGCCGATACCACCATCAGGGCACTTGCCGCTCTTTTATTTGAATCGGGCAGGTATGATGTTGTTGTTCCGCTTGAACGAAATCTAAAAAGAGACCTTTCCTATGAACTACTTCCGGACACCCTTAATCCGGACCAGGTCATTGAACTTTGCACTGCTTATCAAACCGATGCGTTAATGGTTCTCGAAAAGTTTTCAACAAAAATCATGACTGATTTTTCTTCCGAACAATACCTGAATTCTACTACAGGCTATAATTATACCTATTATGCTGCACTTGATTTAAAATACGATGCTCTTTTCAGGATTTATAAACCTGGGAAAAAAACACTGGTGAAAGAAATTGAACAGATTGATACCATTTCCTGGGAAAGTTCAGATTATACCCAGGTAGGACTGTTCAGCAAATTGCCTACTGTCAAACAGGCCTTGATTACTGCCGGAATAAAAGTGGCACTGGATGTTGACAGCCGGCTCTCTCCGAACTGGAAAAAGGAAAAAAGAGGCTATTTTTTGTTTCAGAAGAAGAACGACCGTGGACAACAATTAATGAATGAAAATAACATCGACGAAGCAGCTAAATACTGGGCTTCCCTGGCCGAATCAAAGAATAAAAAGATCCGGAGTAAAGCTGAATATAACCTTGCATTAATCAGCGAATTAAACGGAGATATTGATAAGGCGATTGAATGGGGATTAAAATCCTTTTATTCGTATTACCGGTTTCAGACAGAAACCTATTTAAAAAAGCTTGAAGTCAGAAAAGAAACTTTACAAAAAACAGAATAACATGAAACAAAAGTCAGGATTACTTTGGTTAGTTTTGTTGCTGAGCATGAGCTCTTGTGTGAGTTTTGAAAATTTTTCGATTGAAGTCTTTAAACCGGCCAAATTTACGCTACCTCCTGATTTACAAAATGTTGCCATGGTTCAGCGAAACCTGAAGTATAAAAATGATACACTGCAATCCTATCAGGTCCAAAACCAACATTTGGTTCAGGATAAAATCAGGTTTAATGCCGATAGCCTGGCCCAAATAAGCTGTATTGATAGTCTGGCTGTTCATTTGGCAGCACAAAACCGGTTCGACAGCATTATTGTTTTGCCTGCCAGCTCCTTTCCTGAGATCCGGGCTAAAGAAATCAGGCCTGCCAAAGCGGAATGGTATCAGCATATCTCGGATCAAACCGGTGTTGATGGATTGATTATTCTGGATATGTATTCGGGTTTTTATACCAGATCCGATAATTATCAAAACAATTCAACACCAAATGCTAAAGTTGTATCGTCGAACATTTGGTCAATTTATGACCATAACAGAAAAAAAATAATCGATCGGTTCATTCAGATCGATACCCTTTATTGGGACGGTACCGATGAAAAAGGCAATTTTAATAAATTACGCATTCCTGCCAAGAAAGAAGCAATGATGATTTCTGCCGGGGTGATAGGAGAAAATTATTCAAAGTACCTTGTTCCTTCCTGGATTATGGTTTACCGGGATGTAATGACCTGTGGACAACCTGAGTTAAAACATGCCGCCAGCCTGGCACATAAAAGTAAATGGGATGATGCTGCAGCCATCTGGCAAAACTATGCTGACAGCAAAAACAAACGGAATAAAATCATTTCACTCTACAACCTGGCGGTTGCGAATGAAATGAACGGAAATATTGATCAGGCCCTTGAATTTACGGCCCGGGCTGCCCGGATAAGTACAGGAGTATTCTGGTCGATGGAAAATGAGGCAATCCGGAAGTATTCAGCCATTCTTTACAGGCGTAAAATCGAAATCAGTAAGCTAAACGCCCAGCATGAGCTCCGTTAGGATTTTTTTACCGTTACTTTTGGTCATTTTAAGTTTGTCTTCATGCATGATCACCGATAGTACACGATCTGTTCAGATTGAAGTCATGAAGCCCGGAATTTTCGCAATTCCTGAATACGTGAATCATGTAGCCATCTTTAAGCGCGACTTTTTTCAATCGGACACCTGCGTTTTTGAAACTGCCAGGGGCCTGGAGATAATCAGGGATTCTACCATTATATATTCCGATCTCTCAAATTCATGTGTAGATGTTTTGTCTGATTTATTGGAAAAACAAGGTTATTTTCAGCGTGTTATCAATTACAGGGATAGCATGAATTCTATCTTTGATGAGGAGCAATATTCAACTCATCCCAATGATTATTTTGACCGGACAAAAGCAGATGCCTGTATTTTCCTGGATTATTTCCAATTTAAAAATTCATTTCTCAACTTTAAAAAAGACTATTTTTATACCCAGGCAGGACTTTCATGGTTAGTTGTTTTTAAAAATGATACTTCGGCCTACATTTATAACCAGGTTGATACGCTGACTTTTGATGAGACCAATAATCCGGCTTATCGGTTAAAAAATCCAGATTCGCAGCAAATTCTCTATAGTGCTGCACAATACCTTGGAAAAATTTTTGGGACTAAACTAATTCCATCCTGGATTCCGGTTGAACGTCTGTACTATAAATCAAAAAACCGCAACATGCTTATAGCCGAAAAACTTGCTCTTAACAATGATTGGCTTCAGGCTGCTGAAATCTGGAATAGAGAGACAAAAAATACGAACCCGAAAATTGCTGCCAAGGCTAGTTATAACATGGCCTTAGCCTGCGAGATGGAAGGTCATATGGATGTTGGTATTAATTGGCTGGTCGAATCCTACTCCGATTTGACGAAAAACAATATAGAACATAAAGCAAACTGTCAACGGTATATTAATATTCTGGCTATTCGGAAAAAGGATATTGAGCGGTTGGATCTGCAAGTCAGGATTCAGGAGAAAAAGTAAGTTTCGAATTATTAACCTTTAATTTGAAGGTTTTCATGATTTTAAATTTAAAACCGATAGTACTTGTAATGGTTTTTCTGGGCCTGAATTCCTGTATCATAAGATTATTTCAATACCAGTCCAACCAGCTATCAAATAACTCAACATAGTGTTTCGGTAAATCCGAAGCTAATATGGACACTGACTTATAAAACGGATACACTTAGTTATATCTACAATCAGGTAGACAATCTGACCTATGAGAAACTTCAATTTCGAGACTTTTTTAAAGGGAATAAGGTGCAAATAAGCGAAATCGTGCAAAACAGTTCACAATTTATGGCAAGATCAATGGGCAATAAAATAATGCCATCATGGATCCCGGTTGAACGTAAATATTACAATTCGGGTAATCCGCGCATGATTGCAGCTGAAAAATATGCGCTGGCAAACGATTGGTTAAAAGCCGCTGAAGTGTGGAATAAGGAATCCAAAAATGCAAATCAGAAAATTGCAGCAAAAGCATGCTACAACCTGGCACTGGCCTGCGAAATGGAAGGAAAATATGATTTGGCTATCGATTGGCTGATCAAATCTTATGGAATACTGAGCAGTTTTTATATTTGGGGGCCGATTACTTTTTTGCAGAACCACCAGTGTTTTTATAAATAATCGGGCCTTTTTTAACAGCACGAATAATTAAAAAGATACCAGTCAAAACAAATGGAATACTTAACCATTGTCCCATATTCAACATCATGCCTTTTTCAAATGCTTCCTGGTCTTCCTTGATAAATTCAATCAGGAAACGGGCTGTAAATACCATGATAAAAAATACGCCGACAAGCGTGCCCTGATAGTCTTTGGCCTTGGTTTTCCAATACATATATAGCAAAACACCAAAAGTAAGAAGGTAGCTCAATGATTCGTAAATTTGTGTTGGATGTTTGGCTATTGTTTCATGATTGCGTTCGAAAATAACGCCCCAGGGAAGTGTTGTTGGCATGCCATAAATCTCCGAGTTCATTAAATTTCCAAACCGGATTAATGCTCCTACAAAAATACTGGGGACCACTATCCTATCTAAAACCCATAAAATGGAGCGTTTCGATACTTTTGTACTCCAGATAAACATGGCAATAATAATTCCCAAAACACCACCATGGCTTGCAAGTCCCCCCTGCCAAACATACAGTATTTCAATAGGATGCTGTGAATAATAATGCCATCCATAAAAGAAAACATGTCCCAAACGGGCACCAACAATCGTGGCAACAATCAGGTAAATGAACAGACTTTCGAGCCATTGCGGATTAATATTTTCATGTTTAAACATTTTCTCCACATGGTTGTAGCCAAAAAGAAATCCAATGGCAAACAGCAGTCCGTACCAGCGAACATGTATTGGTCCCAGCGAAAAAATTTCCGGGTTAACGTTCCAGTGAATAAATGTAAGAATGTCCATATTCGCTCAGTTTTAGATTATATTATTCTTTAATTGGAAGATTATGATTTAATTTAATCGGGCATATCTCTGCCGTGGCAGGATTTGAATTTTTTACCGCTTCCGCAGGGACATGGTTCGTTTCGCCCTACCCTTTTTTCAACCCGAACCGGTTGAACATGCTGAGGTTCTCTGGGAGCTTCGGGTCGGCTCAAACTGCCGGGTCCTTCCGATCTTGAAATCGACAATTTGCTCATATCAAGTCCTCTGCGTTCAAAACCTTCGCGTACAGGCTGGGGTTCGCTCAGCGGAATGTGACCTTTTGCGAGAATAGAGACAATCTGCCTGTTGACTTTGCTGATCATCACTTTAAATAAATTGAATGATTCAAATTTAAAAATCAGCAGCGGGTCTTTTTGTTCGTAGGACGCATTCTGAACCGATTGTTTTAAATCGTCCATTTCGCGAAGCTGTTCTTTCCAGGCTTCGTCGATGGTGGATAAAACGGTTTGTTTCTGATACGATTTAACAAGCTCTTTACCTTGATTTTTATATGCTTTCTCCAGATTGGTAATAATCTGGTAAATGTGCTTTCCATCCGAAATGGGCACAACGATATTCTGGTACATGTGAGCCTGTTTCTCAAATACATCGCGAATAACCGGGAAAGCTTGTTTGGCAATGATTTCTGTCCTTCGTGAATAAGTGGCAACCATCTCCTGATAAATTTTATCAATCAGGTCATCGAAATTCATCTTCCCGAAATCCTGTTCAGTAACAGGTGATTCCACCGACATCAATCGAATCAGTTCCAGGTTAAACTCTTCGAACATTCCATTGGGTTGATACTCAGACACAAGGTTTTCAATCACATCGTACATGGTATTCAGGATATCAACCTCCAAACGGTCGCCAAACAAGGCATGACGACGTTTTTTGTAAATAACTTCACGCTGGGAGTTCATCACATCATCGTATTCGAGTAAACGTTTACGGATTCCGAAGTTGTTTTCTTCCACCTTTCTCTGTGCACGCTCAATTGATTTGGTAATCATGGAGTGCTGAATCATTTCGCCTTCCTTCAAACCGATTTTGTCCATGATCCCGGTAATACGATCGGAACCAAACAGGCGCATTAAATCGTCTTCCAGTGAAACGAAGAACTGGGAAGAACCCGGATCACCCTGACGACCTGAACGTCCGCGTAACTGGCGGTCGACACGCCGCGACTCATGGCGTTCAGTACCAACAATAGCCAAACCACCCTGTTTTTTAACTTCAGGAGTTAATTTGATATCGGTACCACGACCAGCCATGTTGGTTGCAATGGTCACCATGCCTTCCCTACCGGCATCAGCAACAATTTCAGCTTCGCGGGCATGCATTTTGGCGTTCAGTACGTTGTGTCTGATGCCCCGCATTTTCAGGTAACGGCTTAACAATTCCGAGATTTCAACCGAAGTTGTACCTACCAGAACAGGTCTGCCTATTTTGTTCAGTTCGACAATTTCTTCAACTACTGCATTGTATTTTTCGCGTTTGGTTTTATAGACCAGGTCTTCCCGGTCATCGCGGATTATTTTCCGGTTGGTTGGAATAACCACCACATCCAGTTTGTAGATGTCCCACAATTCGCCTGCTTCCGTTTCTGCAGTACCGGTCATACCGGCCAGTTTGTGATACATCCTGAAGTAATTCTGAAGAGTAATGGTAGCAAAGGTCTGGGTAGCTGCTTCAACTTTTACATTTTCCTTGGCTTCAATGGCCTGGTGCAAACCGTCAGAATAACGACGTCCTTCCATGATACGGCCGGTTTGTTCATCCACAATTTTCACCTTGTTATCGATCACCACGTATTCCACATCTTTTTCAAACATAGCATAGGCTTTCAGTAACTGGTTGATGGTATGAACACGTTCCGATTTAATGGCATAATTGGTTAGTAATTCGTCTTTTTTCTCCAGTACCTGTTCTTTGGTCAGTTCTTTATTTTGTTCAATCTCAGCAATTTCAGAACCCACATCGGGTAAAATAAAGAATGAATGGTCATCAACATCGCTTGAAATCAGGTCAATACCTTTATCGGTCATTTCCACTGAATTCTGTTTTTCCTCGATCACAAAATACAGAGGATCGGTAATGATATACATGAGCTTATTGTTGTCCTGCATATGATAATTCTCTGTTTTGGTCATCATGGACTTGATTCCCTCTTCGCTCAGGAATTTAATGAGCGGCTTGTATTTGGGTAGTCCCTTGTGAGCACGAAGCAGTATAATGGATGCCTGTTCCTTTTCTTCTTTGGTTGCATTCGGATTGGTCAAAACACGTTTGGAATCCGAAAGACACTGATTGACAAGGTTTCGCTGAACGGAGTAAAGTTTTTCAACTTTAGGTTTCAGCTCTTCAAACTTCTGAATATCACCTTTTGGTATCGGACCCGAGATAATCAATGGAGTACGGGCATCATCAATTAATACTGAATCGACCTCATCGACTATTGAATAATGAGGTTTGCGCTGTACCAGATCACGGGGACTGATGGCCATGTTATCGCGGAGGTAATCGAAACCAAACTCATTGTTTGTTCCATAGGTTACGTCGGCCATGTATGCTTTACGGCGACCGTCAGAGTTTGGCTGATGTTTATCAATGCAATCCACACTCAGTCCGTGAAATTCGAAGATTGGTCCCATCCATTCCGAGTCACGTTTCGACAGGTAGTCGTTTACTGTAACCAGGTGGACACCTCGTCCGGTCAATGCATTTAGAAATATGGCCAAAGTAGCAACCAGTGTTTTTCCTTCTCCTGTTCCCATTTCAGCAACTTTTCCCTGATGAAGAACAATACCACCAATCAGCTGCACATCGTAATGAACCATGTCCCAGGTAATCTGGTTTCCACCAGCTATCCATTTGTTCATCCAGATGGCATTTTCACCTTCAATCAGAATACTGTCGCGGACAGCAGCCAAATCGCGGTCAAAATCACTGGCTTTGACGATTACCCGTTCATTTTCATTAAATAACCGGGCTGTTGATTTTATAACGGAGAAAGCTGCCGGAAGAATTTCGTTCAGAACGGCCTCCAGTTTATCATCAATTTTCTCTTCCAGTTTGTCGATTTCGAGATATAATTTTTCACTCTCCTGAATATCAGCAGTTTCAATAATTTGGTTGAGTTCGTTGATACGGTCTGCTTCAGGCTTAATCCGTTCCTGAATCAATTCTTTTAAACGGACCGTTTCTGCTCTCAACTCATCATTCGACAGCAATTTAATACGTTCATATTCTTTTTTGATTTGTTCAAGCATTGGCGTTATCTCCACCATATCTTTATCTGCCTTGGAACCGATAAATTTGCCCAGTATTTTATTCAGAAATGCCATTATAGGGTTTTTAATTGATCAAAAATTGAAAGTCACAAATGTAGTTATAATGTTTAAAACCTGAATTGGTTTTTACGATTATCATGCCATGGTGCAAAACGGCCACAGATCGGTCAGAATTACCTTTTTCGGACAAATAACTGCCAATAAATCAGTAGAAAAGCCTGGAATAAACCTGGGAGAATGACAATTCCGGAAAGAAAGGATCATTTAAATACGATTTAATTGTCTTACTTTTGAACTGAAATGAATAAAAAAACCCAGCTGGATTTCATAAATCAGTGTTTTGTCTGCGGAAAAAAAGTAGATCCGGAGATTACGTTAAAGAACAAACAGCTCAACCTTCCGGTGTGTGATGATTGCAGCGGAACAGATTCTGAAAGAATAGCCGTTGAAGAGTATCTTGATGGAATGGCTGAGGGGTTTGTGTGTGGCTGTATATAAAATAAAAAAGACCATGAATATTTACCAACTCATTACCAGCCGTTATTCTGTCAGATCGTATACCAACATGGAGGTACCGGTGAAATCGAGAAGAAGCCTAAGTGAAATGGTACACTGGGAAAAATTCAAATCCCTTTAAATTCCCGGATATACTTTTCCAGACGATTCAGGCCTTCGATAATGTTTTCGAGTGAATTGGCATAGGAAAAACGCAGGTAACCTTCACCATTTTCGCCAAAATCGATACCTGGACCGGTCATGGCATACAGTTTCGAAAATCCGTTTAACACAAAAGCATTGCCGGTATATTCAAGAATCGAATGGGCCTTGTCCTGATAAACCAGTCCATGATAGATTTCATCGGATATAATGTAGGGCTGAAACCGGGCTATTAACTCCAGGGTTTCGGACGAAAGCAGATTTCCCGTTGGATTCATCGGGCTGTTGATCATGATCGCTTTTGTTCGTTCAGTAATTGCCGATCGAATGTTTTCGGGCCGGTATTGAAATCCATCCTCCTCAAAAACTGGCACTTTTACCATTTTCGCACCAGAGAAACTGATAAAATTCGGATAACAGGCATACCCGGGATCAGAGTCACGAAAGTTTCAGCCCAATTAAAACTTTAACCTGATGCGGGTGTTTTAAGTTAAAAAATTAATTTTACTGACTTGAAATGATACGATATTAATTAAGAATATGAAAAAGACTTTACTCTCCGGTATTATTGTTCTGTTAATCGTTCAGCTGACGTATTCGCAGAAGGATGCCAAACCGATTATTTCGTCCCATAATTTTAGTGACAAGACCGAATTGTGGGAATCAATCGGAAACGGTATTTTGAATTATCAGGCTGATGTGATGTATATTTACGGAAAGTTGTACGTTACTCCTGTAATGCCGGACAGCGCAGGTCACAATTTGCCCACCTTATCGGATGCATATCTCTACCCGCTTTACAATTTGTATAAAAAGAATAACGGAGAAATAATTCCGGGGTATTCGGGAGATATTTTCCTGATTCTGAATTTCACAGCTCAACCTGTACAGATTTACAAACAACTGGCAGCCGAAATGCGTCCATTTTCTGACATGCTTACGTACCATATTGAAGGAGCAGATCATCAGGGAAAAATACAGATATTGATTAAGAACAAAAAACAGCTGGATCAGATCAACGGCATTAAGCCAGGTTTCCTGGGTGTGGTAGGCAATCTAAGCGATATTGACAAAAAAGTTGATTCCGCGAAAATGCCACTGATTGAAGTTGATTTCAGTGAAATTACCCAATGGAAAGGCATCGGAAATATTCCTTTTGAGGATTTTATGAAAATTAAAGATCTTATTCTTAAAGTTCACGCCCAGGATAAAAAGATCAGCTTCATTAATTGTCCTTCCTATAAAACCATTGCCGACCTGTTTCATACGACTAAAGCTGACTTTATAAACACTTCAGAAGCTACCCGGATGGCAGGATTCTTCGGGGCAATCCGATAAATACCATTTATACGACTATTTTCAGGGTATAAAAGCGATTTTCCCAATCGCCATCCGACCTCCGGTTTCCAGATGAACCAGGTAAATTCCGGGTCTTTTCCCTGTAAAATTCAGACTTCCGGTATTCGGCCCTGTTAGTGTGAACGGAATATCTTGCTTTTTACCCATCAAGTCATAAACGGTAATATCTTCCGGACAATCAATCGGATCGACTGACTGAATATTCAACTGTGCATTCCCGTAAAGCGGATTTGGAAAGAACCGGGCTTCCGGTATTTCTGTTTTAAATTCATCGACAGCCAATGGGTCATCAACATTGCAGGAAATCAGCTCGGTAAGTAAAGCCGAGCCATATCCATTCACGTTGTGTGCTGTATAGGGTAACCATCCCGACTGGTCTTTCAGAAAGAACGAATTGGTATAATCCAATTTTCGGTTAGCCATATAAACAGCCAGCGTATCGCCTTCGTGCAGCTGCGAAATGTTATAGGCAATGAAAAAGCTGCCCGTTGTTTTTACCGGATTTTTAAACGGCAGATAATTCATTCCGTCAATCCAAAACTTAGTGATGTCATACAATTCGGAATACAAAATATTTTCAGGCTTATATTTTCCTTCAAATACCTGAATTTCAATGTATGAATGAGTAAAAAGGGGATTTAATTTTACCCGGGCAATACCCAGGCTCACACCCTGTACCACGCAATTTTTTGAAAATTTATATTGTTCGGCAAAATCGGCAATTCCAACCTGATTCGTCCCGCTCCAGTAACCTTTTTTAGTTAATCCACTGGTAATCTGTACAGCTTCATGGATATCTTTATCTTTAAAATTAGTGGAAGGAATACAAAAGGTTTTACCCGGATTCAGCGACATTCCGTTCAATTTCTCGACATTTGAATTCAAGGGGTCGAGCCATACTTTTAATTGTTTACTGGTTTCTTTCCGGTAATCCCAGGCCAAAGCAAATTTTTCAAAAAAATCATTGGTTGGCAAAGAACAATTTGCCGCGCCTCCTGTCAGTGTACCAATGACCTGTTTGTTCTGATCGAACAAGGCTCCGCCAGAGGAGCCTGATTCAGTCACACCATATTCCCATCGCAGAATATTCCAGAAACCATTGGGGCGATAACTGCTGCCATAAGTTTTGGTAACTGCAGCATCCCTGTCAATGGCAGCCTTTTTAATATCGCCTAAGGGATGAGAAATACAGATGGATGATATCGGTGGCAGATTCTTTCGGTTCCAACCTGCCAGATAGGACCTGAAAATATTAGGTGGAGGGGCATTTAAACGGACCAAAGCAAAATCAAGACTATCAAATGAAGCTTTCAGTGTACTTCCTGACATTGAGCGGCTTACATCACCATCAATGGATGCACAATACGGAGATTCGTAATTAAACAGGAATATGGATGCCGCAGCTTTTTTTTCGCTGTTTATACAATGATTGGCAGTGAGAATATATGCAATTCCATCCAGCGCAGTATTATTCATTAATGTTCCGGTGCAAATCTCAGTTCCTTCAATGATTATACGGCAAACAGCATCCCGGATATCCTCTGTGCCGTTAACCTGGTCGCAGTTTATATTCACATTGCACAAGCCGGAAATGCCAAGCGGACGATGCGGACCTGATGCAGTTACACCAATAAAATCGTGGGCTACCTTTGAAATGCGCAATTCTCCGGGAAACGAAACCTGAACCGGTTCTTCATACTGAACCAATAGTTCGTCTCCTTCAAGAGGTTCGATAGCAAGCATATGACTGTCCGAATTATTGTCAGAAGTATAAGCGCCTTTTATTTGCCCTGTTTTTAAACTGATCAGAAATAAACGGGCATTTTCGGGTAAGTTATACTGATCCAGTATCAGGTTCAGCGAATAGGCTCCGGTTGATCGGATTCTCAGTTGCCAGACATTTACGTCATCGTCGGTATACCATTTCCCCGAATTTTCAGGTGTTAAGGAAACTTCAAACGAATGAGCAAACCGAAATGGCTTCAGCATGTTCTGAGTTGGCCTGCTGTATATATTACGCATTTTTTGATTGTCAACAGCTGGCATAATTACCAGATCCGGGTTCGGAGAGGCAGATTTTAAGCGGTTAATCTGAATGGGTACTCCACCATGTGAAATCTGTCCACTTACCGCAAAAGGGAAAAGTAAAATAAGAATAAACGCTAATCTGGATAGTGCATTAATAAACATGATAGGACATCAATTAATTTTCAAAAATAGAATAAAAAAATGAACACGGGCTATTTCCTCATAAAAGCAATTAAATTTGAACGATTTAAATCACGACATTAACCCAATTATTCTGATGAATCTGGGCTAGTTTATAAACTATGAAATACATTGACCTGCATACGCATCAACTGAACAACGAAGGAGAGGATATTCAAATACTGAATGTTTTTGCTCAGGATCTGCCTGAGACTGAACCGGAATATTTTTTTTCAGCCGGTCTTCATCCCTGGCATATTGACCAGGTAAATGCAGCGGATTGTTTTCAGGCCATTGAACGTGTTTCAGTAAATAAAAACATGCTCGCGGTCGGCGAATGTGGCCTGGATCGTTCAAAACCGACCGACTTCGCACTTCAGGAATATTGTTTCAGGAAACAGATCAAACTAGCTGAAGAGCATTCCAAACCATTGATTATCCATTGTGTACGTGCATACTCCGACCTTTTGAAAATTAAAAAGGAAACCAAATCGGATCTTCCGTGGATCATTCACAGCTACCGGGGCAATCCGGAGACTACCCGGAAACTGATCAGGCATGGATTCTGTTTTTCAGCCGGTGAAATCCTCCTGAAAGATATATCCCTGCAAAATGTTTTCCGGATGATACCAACTGAACGAATCTTCCTGGAAACCGACGATCGGGAGATTTCAATCCGGAAAATTTATTTATTTGCAGCACAAATATTAAAGATTGACGAAGAATTACTTATTGAAACAATCTGCAACAATTTCAAAACCCATTTCGGAAATGACAAACTGGTTACATCGGACTGAACTGCTAATAGGAAAAGAAGGTTTACAGAAGCTGAAAAATGCCCATGTCCTGGTGGTTGGATTAGGTGGAGTTGGCGCTTATGCTGCCGAACAAATCTGCCGGGCAGGTGTTGGAACCATGACGCTGGTTGACGGCGACGTGGTGGAAGAGACCAACCGTAACAGGCAACTACCGGCCTTAAAAAGCAATGAAGGCCTTCACAAGGCTGAAATTCTGGCTGAACGGTTTCGGGATATCAATCCTGAAATTAACCTGAATGTTTTTAATCATTACCTGAAAAATCAGGAGATCACTGAACTTCTTGAAGCCAGTGCATATGATTTTGTGGTCGATGCCATTGACACCCTTTCACCGAAATCATTCTTAATCGAAAAAACCCTGAATGCCGGGTATCCGCTGGTTTCGTCATTAGGTGCAGGCGGTAAATTTGATCCTTCGATGGTTGCTGTAACTGATATTTCAAAAAGTTACAATTGCAAACTGGCCCGGAAACTGCGAAAAAAACTGAACAAAGTCGGAATAAGTGAAGGTTTTGACGTGGTATTCTCTTCCGAAATGGTTGACCTCGGCAAAGTTATTTCAGTTCATGGGAAAAACAAAGCATCAACGGTAGGCACCATATCGTATATGCCACCAATTTTTGGTTGTTTTTGCGCATCGGTAGTTCTTCGCGGGTTGCTGGCCTGACAATTCTTACTGTTTCCGGAGAATGGAAATTTCCATTCAATCCACAGAATATTAACCAGTTGCCAGACCATATCTGCCTTGGAACAATTATTTATCCTGATCTGAGCTAAACAATTTCGAGATAATTTTGTCTATTTTGAAAAACTATCTATGTTTGCACTCCAATCTATCAGGTTATTAACAATGAATCATTCAGCAAAATACAGCTCTTTTCGTGTTTCCCTTCCCATGGGATGCAATGATTCTTTCATGACTGTTATGTCTATGATAATGCGCCAGCCTTCGGCGGTGTGATTATTCATATTGTTTGAAGGCTGAACCCCATCCATTTTTTATCCATTAATACTTTAAACTTTTATCATGTCAAATTGTGTCGTACGATTTGGCGGAAACAGTTTATTCAAATTTCCTGTTCTGGAAGCTTTTGCAAGCCTCCTGTCTGAATCAGGAAATCAAGTAACTGTTGTGGTTTCCGCCGTTCCAGAAATACAAAAAGCGATTGAGCAGGGCATTGAATTACTGATCGGCAATACTGCCAAATCTGATCTGATTATGAATCAGATACATACAATTACAGCTCAGATCTTACAGGTTTTTCAACAATCTGATCCGGATGAAAATCTAAGAAAAGAACTGAACAACCTGAATAATTTGCTGAAGGGTATTGAGTTTACAGGCGATTTTTCGCTTGCCCTTAAAGATCAGGTGATCAGTTATTCAGAGCGGATCACCGCCGGCATCCTGCAAATCTTTCTGAATAAAAACCAGATCAGTTCAAACCTTTATTTTCCGGAAGATATTGGACTGACAGTAACTGATGAATACGGCAATGCCAGCATCCTGTACAATGAATCCGTTCAGCTGAATCATTTGCTGCCAAAGGGAATTAACCTGATTCCCGGTTCTTATGGCTTAACTTTAAAAGGTAAAATTGCCCGCCTGGGTAAACGTTCCGCAGATTATTCGGCTGCCGGAATTACCCGGATTACCGGCGCTGATTCGCTGGAATTGTGGGAACTCGACAAGGAATTCAGAACATCCGATGCGGAGTTTGTGCCCGAATCGCAACTCATTCCCCGCCTGACCTATGACGAAGCTTCCGAATTATCATATTTCAGTGAACTTTCCATTCACCCGCGAATTGTTGAACCGTTGATCAGCCGGCATATCCCGATTCATGTTTACCGTTTGATAAACAAAGGAAAGGAACTGACTACCATTATCAATTCCGAATCGTTTGTTTCTCCCAATGTGGTCAAGAGTGTGGTGCATACCGAAGAAATAGCTATTTTGAAACTTAACGGCCCGGGGGTAGGTTTTAAACCGGGAATTCTGGCTAAAGTGACCACGGCATTTCACCGGTCAGCCATCAATATCCGGTCGGTAATTACCTCACAGGTTAGTATAAACATCATCCTGAACAAAAGTGAGATCGTCCAGGCCAAAGAGATTTGCAGGCAATTGTCGCTCAACTCGGTGAGTGAAATTATAATCGAAGATCAGGTTTCGCTTATTGCTGTCGTCGGACACGGAATGCAGCAGCATCACGGAGTGTCGGCCAAACTGTTTACTGCTGTTGCCCAGCACAAAATCAACGTGGTGCTGAGTGGTTCAGGAGCTTCGGACCTGGTGAGCTACCTGATTATTGACCAAAAAGATACCCGTAAAGCAATTACCGAAATACACCAGATATTTTTTAAATCTTAAAATAAAAATCATGACTGAAAGAAAATTACATTTTGAAACGCTGCAGTTACATGCAGGACAGCAGGTTGAACCCACTACCCTGTCGCGTGCAGTGCCCATTTATCAGACCTCGTCGTATGTGTTTAAAAATGCCGACCATGCTGCAAATCTGTTTGCCCTGAAAGAATTCGGGAACATCTATACCCGGATTATGAATCCGACAACCGACGTCTTTGAGCAGCGAATAGCTGCACTTGAAGGCGGAGTCGCTGCACTTGGTGTCGCTTCAGGCCATTCGGCACAATTTTTAACTTTCACGAACATCATGGGCATCGGTGACAATTTTGTGACATCACCTTTCCTGTACGGCGGTTCATACAACCAGTTTACAGTGACTTTCAAAAAACTGGGCATTGAAGCCCGTTTAGCCAAAGATCTGAGTATTGAAGCCTTCGAAAAGCTGATTAACGAAAACACCAAAGCCATTTACCTGGAAACCATTGGTAATCCCGGTTATGTGATACCCGATTTTGATGCTTTCGGGGCATTGGCCAAAAAATACGATATCCCATTCATTGTCGACAATACCTTTGGTGCCGGTGGTTACCTGTTTCGCCCCATTGAGCACGGTGCCAATATCGTGGTTGAATCGGCCACCAAATGGATAGGCGGTCACGGAACAACCATTGGAGGAGTCATTGTTGATGCCGGAAATTTCAACTGGGGCAATGGTAAATTCCCCGGATTTACTGAACCTTCAGAAGGTTATCATGGCCTGAAATACTGGGATATTTTCAATTTTGACGGGCCGTTCGGCAACATTGCATTTATCATTAAAGCACGTGTTGAAGGATTACGTGATATTGGTCCCTCACAAAGTCCGTTCAATTCATTTTTATTGCTGCAGGGTCTCGAAACACTTTCGTTACGCATGGAGCGTCACATTCAGAATACGCTTGCCCTGGCTAAATGGCTCCAGAAACACCCCAAAGTGGCGAGTGTAAATTATCCCGGACTTGAAAGCAGTCCGTCATATGGCCTGGCTCAAAAGTATTTAACCAGGGGTGCCGGCGGGGTTCTTTCGTTTGACGTGAAAGGAAACAAGGATGCAGCCGGCAAAGTGGTCGACAACCTGAAGATGGTGAGCCATCTGGCCAATGTGGGTGATGCAAAAACACTGATCATCCAGCCTTCAGCTACAACGCATCAGCAATTGTCAGAAGCGGCGCAACTTGCTGCAGGTGTATATCCAACATCTTTGCGTGTTTCGGTTGGACTTGAACATATCGATGACATAATTGCCGATTTTGAACAGGCCTTGAATCTAATTGCTTAATTTCACCTTCATTCTTTCCGGAATTTCAGTCAACAAACTGAAATTCCGGATTTAAAATAAAAGCAGACACCATGCCTATTAATGTTCCCGATCAATTGCCAGCCATTGAGTTGCTGCAGAAAGAAAACATTTTCATTATGGACGAATCGCATGCTTCGCATCAGGATATTCGTCCGTTAAAAATCATCATTGTTAACCTGATGCCTTTAAAAATTACCACGGAGACCGATCTGATCCGTTTGCTTTCCAATACACCCCTGCAGGTTGAGATTGATTTTCTGAGAATGAAAGGGCATCAGTCAAAAAACACCTCCGATGTACACATGAAGGCTTTTTACAAAACCTTCGATCAGTTGAAGTCAAGAAATTACGATGGAATGATTTTCACGGGTGCCCCGGTTGAGATGCTTCCTTTTGAAGAAGTCACCTATTGGAAAGAGCTTACCGAAATTTTTGACTGGTCAAAGAAGCATGTAACTTCATCCCTCTTTATATGCTGGGCCGCCCAGGCCGGATTGCATCATTTCTACGGTATCCCGAAGTATCTGCTGGATAAAAAAATGTTCGGCGTTTTCAGGCACAGGAATACCATCGATACTTTACCCATTTTCAGAGGGTTCGATGATGAATACTTTGTTCCGCACTCCAGGCATACTGAAGTTCTGGAGGAAGATATTATCAAGGTGAAGGAACTCAGCATTGTTTCAAAATCGGTTGAGTCGGGTGTCAATATGGTTATGACTTACGATGGCCGGCAATTCTTCGTTACAGGTCATTCCGAATATTCACGGTTTACGCTGGATGCCGAGTATAAACGGGATTTGAAGAAAAAACTTCCTGTCGAAATCCCAGCCAATTATTATACGGATAATGATCCTGAAAAAGAGCCGGTTATGCGTTGGAGAGGCCATGCCAACCTGCTTATTTCCAACTGGCTTAATTATTACGTCTATCAGGCAACACCTTATAATCTGGATAACCTTTGTTTTGATATTTAACGGGCAGATCGGTTTGTTCTGAATTGCAACCAGTTAAATAGCAAATAGCAAATAGCCAAATGGTAAATGGTAAATGGTAAATAATTATACCGGTTATTTTAATTTTTAATGATTTTGAATTCGGTTCTGCGGTTTAATGCTCTTCCTTCCACCGTTTCGTTTGAACTTACAGGCTCCGAATAACCATACCCGCTAAAGGTCATCCGTGCTGCATCGATATGATGATCAAGCAGGTAATTATACACTTCTTTGGCTCTTGATTCCGAAAGTTTCTGATTTAGTTCCTGGCTTCCGACATTATCGGTATGTCCGCCGATTTCAACCACCAATTTACGATTCAGCGTTAGAAATTCAATTAATTTCTGAAGTTCCACTTTTGATGCCGGCAGCAATTCAAAGGATCCGGTATTGAAAAAGACATTCCGGAGCACAACAGAACCTCCGACTTTTATCTTTTTCATCTTTATTTCAAGAATATACGGATCGATGATCCCGGTTATTTCCTTCAGTTTAAAGTTTTCGGAATAAAATAAATAGCCATCTTTTGAAACATTAAAGGCATATTCCTTTCCAAGTGGCAGACACATCAGGAATTCCCCTTTCTCCCAGCATGATTCACCTTTAATGGTTGATGATGAATTGTCGAGATCAATCAGCTCCACCTGGGCACAAACCGGGGCCCCCGACTCTTCATCAACCACTTTTCCCCGAATGTAGGAAACCGGGTTCGGGCGTGCGTCCTTATACAATTCAAACGAATAGATATCCATACCTCTTGATCCGGGCCGGTCAGACGAATAATAAGCATTTTTTCCCGATGCATCAACAACCAGCCCTTGTTCATCCTTGTGTGAATTAATCGGGTAACCAATGTTATGAGCCTGCGACCACATGGAATCATTGATCCACCTACAGTATAAAATATCGTAACCACCCATACCTGGCCAATAATCGGATGCAAAATAAAGTGTTTTACCATCCGAATGGATAAAAGGTGACATTTCATTTCCAGGAGTATTCACCGAATCGCCCATGTTTACCGGATTACCCCAAACTGGTCTTCCACTATCTGAAAATCCCTTTAATTCACATTGCCAGATATCCATTCCACCTTTTCCACCCTTTCTGTTACTCACAAAATACAGGATTTCACCATTGGCCGAAATGGAAGGTTGTGATTCCCATGACGGGGAATTTACCCGATCACCCGCATTTTGAGGCACAGACCAGGCTCCGTTCTTGTTTCGTGAAAAATAGATATCGCAACTTCCCTGGCTGTCGCTTCTGCTGCATGCCGTAAAAAAAAGCAGTTTTCCATCGGCAGATATGGTTTGAGCTCCTTCGTTATTCAAGGTGTTAATGGCAGCAAGAGATTCAGATGGAAGCCAGACGTTATTGTCGAGGTAAGAAATGAAAAAATCTTCCTGTACGTGGGATTTTCGTTTATCAGCCGGAATAGCTGATCCTACCAGCCGGGTGAAAATAATTGTTTTACCATCGACAGTCAGGCTCGGCCAGTATTCATCATCAGCAGAATTGATATTATCCCCCATGTTTACAGCTTCATAAGGAACAGGGTGATTGAGTATATTAATTGCTCCGGCACATTTAATCCTGCCCTGGCGGGCACGAACTACAAATGAGGCTTTTTCATCCACCTGTTTCAGATATTTCTGATAGGCATCATCTGCTTTTTGGTAGATGCCTGAACGGTAATAAGCATTACCTAAAACAAAGTACAACTTCGGGAATTTTTCCGGATTAAAACGGAGGGCCGAATTGATGGATTTAATCTGCAGTTCGATTAAACCCAGCTCCTCATAAACATCCGACTTCATGAGATAGGCCTCCAGAAAACACGAATCCAGAATCAGTGCATCATCGAGCAAAATAAGCGATTTGCTGAATAAGCTGTTTTCATAGGCAACCTTGGCCTGCTCAAACAATTTCAGGACCCTTTTATTTTCAGTCGAAGGACTCTGTCCGAAGGTTACATTGCAAGTGAGCAGTATGATTATGACAAAATAGTTTTTCATATCATTCAGTGTCAATTAGAATAAAACGTCAAAAACATCGTTTCTGATACTTGTGGCGGGAAAACAGGGCTGAATTTTTTAATGCTGATTATCTTTTTCATTTCCGAACATGTTAACAGTTTGGCTTGTACCGACGAATTTAAGACTAATTCCATATTTTTCATTCGAATCAGTACATTTTATTTAATTTAATGTTACAAAGAGGTTTTTCAGGTATGAAGCATAATAATCAGATTTTCAGGGAATCAAAAAAAAAACGTATTTTTTTTATTCCGGATAGTCAGATTTTCAATTTTTTTTTCATAGTTTAACGAACGAAATATAACTCTATTTATAAACATTTAAAACACTAATTATCAAACTTTTAGATTTTTCGCGATGAAAACAAACAAGAATCTGAAAATCACAAAAAAGGGTATAGATCCTTTAAGATCAGATGGTGAATCTGTAAAAAACACCAAAATACCGAAGGATAAAAGCGCAAAAAGGAAATTATCTATTTATGACGATTTTTACGATGAAAATCCTGAAAACATTGACTATAACTTTAGAAACGATCAGCTTGATGAAGAATAAAAGTTACTAACCATAAATAAATGTTTCCCAAGGGGTTCCATTTAAAAAAATAAAAGTTTAGGACCAGATAAATCTGGTCCTTTTTCATGTCTGTTATTTTTCCTTTGATTCCATCTTTTCAATGGTACCGAAATAAGTAATCCAGGTACGGTTGCGGAAATTAATCTTCAGATCAGCATAACCATCCAACCCGGCAGTCAGGTATAGTGAATACGAGTCCTCTGAATCAGACAGTTCGGTTGAAATGGTAAACAATTTTTTCTTTTCGTTCCAGTTTTTTTCGATGCTTTCAGCAGTTAAATCAAAATGTACTCCTCCACTTCCTCCGTACGGAACTGAATATGCCCTTCCGAAATAAGGCAAAAAAGCCTTGACCTGCATGCTGTCGATAACCAAATCGTAAGAGGTGGTAAGATGATTGAATGTGCCCAGTTCTGAATTGACTGATCGGGCTACAAACCGAAACCGGCCATTCTGAATCAGCTGCGCCATTTCCAAACGTTGCCTTGCCTTTTTTTCTTTTTTATTTTCATCCTGAAAACCTGAAATACCCAGGAAGACGGCCACTAAAATAAGAATGCTTATCTTTTTCATTTTGCCCTGTTTTTAACAATGACTTCAGTATCCTGTACGATAACAAAATGATGCAGGTTTCCCGGCAGACCTGCAATTTATGCCTGAACTTCATTTTGGGGATTACCCGAAAGAAAGCATTCCAGATTATTAACCGTGATATTCATTAACCGTTGGCGGGCCTCGCAGGTTGCCCAGGCTATATGCGGGGTAATAAAACAGTTTTGGGCTGTAATCAGCGGATTATCAGGCGAAGGTGGTTCTGTTGACAGCACATCCAGACAAGCCGCGCTTATTTGCCCTGAATTCAGCGCTTCTGCCAGGTCGTATTCACTGATCAACCCCCCTCTGCCCGTATTGATCAGCACTGCTGTTGGTTTCATGACTTTTAAAAGGCTATGGTTTACAAAGGCATTGTTTTCGGCCGTGAGCGGACAGTTAAGGCTTAAAAAATCACTTTCGGAAAAAACTTCGTCCAGGTTTTTCTGCCGGATACCTTCAGGAATTTCAGCTTTTGGTGAGCGGTTCTGAAAGATCACCTTCATACCGAATGCCTTTCCGATTTCTGCCACTTTACGGCCAATACGTCCAAACCCGATAATGCCCAGTGTTTTTCCTGCCAATTCGATTTGTGGAGTTTTCCAATACGAAAAATCAGGATTTCGGGACCATTGTCCTTCTTTTACTGAACCGGCATGCCATTCAACACGGTTTACCACATTCAGTATATGGGAAAAAACAAGTTGAGCAACCGAATCGGTGCTGTATGCCGGAATGTTGGTTACCATGATTCCCCGCCTGACGGCTGCCTGAACATCAACGACGTTGTAGCCGGTAGCCGTAACGCCAATGTATTTCAGTGCAGCCAGCCGATCAATTAAAGTCTTATCAATCACCACTTTATTGGTAATCACCACTTCAGCCTCACTGATTCTGTTGAATACTTCAGCAGCCGGTGTACGGTCATAAATCTGGCATTCGCCCAGGTTTTTCAATTTATCCCACGACAGATCCCCCGGATTCAGGGCATATCCGTCCAATACAACTATTTTCAAAGCTTACAGATTTAAATGGATGATAAAGGAAACTTAAAAAATGAAGTTAATCAAGCGCGGAATCGTATTACTTAAGCCGAACACGGTAAAAGCATTCGGTCAAATGGCATAAATCACAGGTATATTCCCTGAATTTAACCTCTTTACCTAATCCAACAATTCCGCTCACCGATTTTACCGGAAGCATCAAGGCTGAATCGGTCAGGCCTATTCCGCAGCAGTTATCCGGAAAGAATGAAAACAATTTGGGCTGATCAGCAACACTCCACTGACAATAACCAGGACTGTAACGATTGGTCATTAATTGTCCATTATCAGCTGCCAGTATCTTCATTTCCGTGTACATTCTTTCAGCAGCCGCGTCAGCAGTTACCGAGCCTAAAATATCGTAAATATAGCCCAAAACAGGATTTTCGCCCATCAGCATTTCCTGCGAAAGTCTGCTGATCGCGTCGCCGGCAGTACAAATAAATAAATAGACCGAATCTGAATTCCGAAGTTCTTTTGCTACCGTTTTCCCGGTCAGAAAATCCACTCCCCGAACAGTCATTATTTCTTTTGTTTCTGAAAACCGGACAGGTTCGGCAAAAGAAATTGCGCCCCGGATATCACAAACAAGTTTTGCTTCACGCATGGCTTCTGCCAGGTATTCTGAAAACGGCTCGGGCAGCATACCATCCGGATAACCAAGAAGAACAGCTACTTCTGAAGGATTTACAGCAAGTTCGCTGAATGAAAAGGAGTATTTCTGTATCATAAGGCACAAAATGAGTCAAATAATTTTTGAAAGGATTGTTTCTCCGGAAATTTCCCGATAACAACCAATTCGGTTGGCGATGTAAAAAATTCCTGTTCCTGAAGTGTCAGCTGTTCAAAACTTCCCTGTACAAAAACTTTTTTACCTGAAGTCAGGTTAACGTATCCTTTACACCGGATACATCCCGGCTGAATTAGTTTCATCAGTTCATCCAGTTTCTCCGGAGAGATCTGCCTGGTACTTTTAATCACCTGTGATTCCAGATCCGGAGGTCCGTTTTCTGCTTTTTCGCCGGGAGGCATAAACTTCATAATCCGCTTCCCGGATTCAAATCTGATCCGGGCAAAAGTGGTCAGGATCACATCTGTAAAAGGGTTCAGGTTTTGGATTAATTGAATCAACCTATCCTGCTTTCCGTCAATAAGATCTGTTTTATTTACGATGACCGTGTCTGCCATCCGGATCTGATGATTTACCCGTGTCTGAAGTCGGGTTATTTTTTCGAAATTGACCGCATCGACCAAACACCAGACCCAATTGAGATATACTTTTTGTTCTAGTTTAACCGATTGCAATATTTGACCGATACTTAGCGGGTCAGACATTCCGGAGGCTTCCATGATCAGTTCATCGGGCTGAACTTCGTCGATAAATGCAGCCAGGGAATCAACAAAACTGCCAAGCAGGCAGACACAGAATACCGAACCATTGTTAATTTCCAGAATTTTATATCCTGAATTTTGCTGTCTGAGTTCCAGGCTGTCGATATTCACTTCCGAAAATTCATTCTGAATAACACCAATTTTGCGGGAGCCGGAGAATTCTTGCAGGTAGTTTTTCAGGAAAGTTGTTTTTCCACTTCCCAGGAAGCCGGTAACCAGTTGTAAAGGAATCGATGGCATGAAGAATCAGTTAAATCAAGGTTTTTACCACCCGGTGAACTTCGCAGATATGGTCAGGAGTAGTTCCGCAACATCCTCCGATAATATTTGCACCGGCCTGAATAATTTCCTTTACACGTCCGGCCATATCGGCAGGCGTTTCAGGAAAGGTAGTTTCACCGTCACAATAGTGTGGCATACCGGCATTGGCATGTACCAGGATTGGAACAGAGGCATTAACCTGCCTGATTTCCTTCACAATTCCGATCATATCGGCAATTCCGTTTCCGCAATTGGCTCCGATAACCGAAGCGCCGGCTTCAACAAGTGATTCAGTCATTTCTGTTGGTGAAATTCCCATCATGGTGCGGTATTCGCCGCTGAGGATTTTATCGAAAGTCATCGTGCAGATTATTTCACAGGCTGTATTTTCAATTGCAGCTTTCACGGCAATCCGTGCTTCTTCCAGGTCAGTCATGGTTTCAATCACGATGGCATCGGCGCCGCCCGCTTCAAGGGCCATTGATTGTTCTTTAAAGGCCTCGTAAAGCTCATCTTCAGTCACTTCTTCCATCATCAGCAGTTTGCCTGTCGGGCCCACCGAACCGAGCACAAAACGATCAGGACCGGCAGCTTTCCGGCTGATTGCAGCTGCAGCCCGGTTTAATTCATAAACCCGGTCTTCGAGTCCGTAATTTTTCAGTTTAAAGCGGCTTCCCCCGAAACTGTTGGTTTCAATGGTATCGGCTCCGGCCTCGACGTAACTCCGGGCAATGTCGAACACGTCATCCGGCCTTGTAATATTCCATTCTTCAGGGCATTCACCGGGTTTTAATCCTTTTTGCTGAAGAAAGGTACCCCAGGCTCCATCAGAAACCAGAATCCGGCCTTTTTGTATTTCCTGAACTATTTTGCTCATAACCCAAATTGTATTAATATTTAAAAAGTGCCAGGCCTCTGGCAGGCACGAAAAGCCTAAAGTTAATCGTTTTCATGAAAATTAACGGTTATGCAGTTTTGCAGGGGTGATTATTTTTTAAAACTGTTCATTTTAAATTTCTTTAATCCATTCCTTAATCACATCGAGTGAGGGAATGGTTACTTCTGATTTCAGCCTGTAATTGACGACCACCACGGCGGGCCCTTTCTTTACGCCAAACGAGGTCATCTGTTCTTTATCGGTGATGACCGTAACTGTGGTCGTTTTACCCAGTTCAGCAGCGGCACGCTTAACCCGTCGGGTAATTTCCTTACATTCCTTCTCTGTTTCGCCCAAAATAAGAATTTCGCTTCGTTTCGATTTAATTTTCAGCTTCAGCTTTTCATTGACTCGTTTTTGAATAGCCTCAATCAGAAGGTTTTGCGGCGGAATCTGCGAAACAAATACAATCTTTCCATCAATACAAATAGTCGGTATATTCTTCACCATCAGCGACGACATAAACGAAACCGATTCCATTTTTTTAATCGGGTGTTCACGCCATTCAACCACACCTTCAAAATGCGGAGCAACCCGTTTAACCGCTTCAACCATATACTGACATGGGGCGCAGGATTCAGAATCGAGCGTGATAATATCGACGATAACCTTGTCTGACTGTCCGTAGTCTTTCATATTCAGGATATCAAGCTTACTCTCCTTTTTATCCAGGTTTCGGGCAAGGTCCTGCAGATACTGACTAAATACGAGTTCCGAAACAGCCTGGATATTTCCGACAGGTGTCTGCATGGGCAAATCACATCCCGGGGCCAGGATAAATCCCTGATTTCCGCCCAGATCGAGACAGGCAAGCGCATCCTGTTTGGCATCATCCGAGTCGCCCATGAGCAAAACCACGGTTAATTTCAGGTTTCCCCCGAAGCTGATTTTCTTCGAAAGGGCGATTTCCTTCACAAAATCGAGTGGAATATTTTCGTCGATCGAAACATTGTCGGGATGGCAATTGCACATGGCTTCGATATTTTGCTGGGCATGGCCACACACAAAAAACGAACTCAGTTTTTTCTTTTCCCTGACGAAATCGAAAATACGGCTCACATAAGGAGAGACAAAGGTTTCGAATGAAAGCGGATCAATCTGACTGGTCATCGGATCAACCACGGCGATAACATCACAGCCGGCATCAAGCAGCATTCCGGAGTAGCTGATGGCTACTTTGGTGCAGAATTCCATCAGTTTCATGACATACTCCGGATCTTCAAAAAGCTTCATGAAAATTTCGGTTCCCAACAGATGCAGGGCCAGTGTAAACGGACCGGTAATCAGACCGTAAAGGGCAATTTCGGGATTCGCGGCACGAAGAACACGCGTTGTTTCCAGAACAATTGGTATTCGTCCGTCGTTTGCAGTCGGAAGCTTCAGTGAACTTAGCAGAACACCTTCGGACAGCGGATGCGAAACAACTGCCGGTGGATTTTCTTTTGCCCAATGGATACGGCAACCCAAAATTTCAGCTTCAAGTTGCAAATCGAAATTTACCGGAATGCCATCCGGCTTGTATAACTCAATCGCTTTGGTCAGGCCTGCAATCATATTTTCAGACGACTTCAGATATTGCCCGGCATCGGTACCGATTAAAAATGCTCCATGAACACCAACAAATGGAACCCAGGGTACCCGTTCAACGGGTTCGAGCCTGATGACCTTTTTGATTAATGAAAGTCCGTACATCGTATTAATTTAAGGTTTTTTAATTTTCAGCCAACTGATTTTAAAGTACTTAATCCGGGATTATTAACTTAAATCAGGACAACAGCAAAGCAGAAGATCCTGTTTTCAAACAGCGTCTTCCAAAAAAATCCATCGAAAAAAGAGCTTTTACATAACCTGAATCAGATTTGTTGCATCAGATCAGGTTTTTACAGAGACTCCGGATTTCAGGCAAATTTCAGGTTCAGATATTCCACCACACCCTGCGGATCAGGAGAATAATTATCGGCGCCTATTTTTGCGCAAAAATCGCTATTAACTGGTGCCCCGCCTATGGTTACAATGGTTCCGGGCAGCGCTTCCTTGATATCCCGGGTGATTTTTTCCATGTTTACCATGGTCGTGGTGAGCAAAGCTGATAATCCAATAACCGCATCCGGATTTTCTTTTGCAGCAGCAACAAACTTTTCAGAACTCACATCGGTGCCTAAATCGATCACCTTGTATCCATTGCCTTCAACCATCATGCCCACCAGGTTCTTACCTATATCGTGCAAATCGCCTAAAACGGTGCCAATAATAAAGGTTCCTTTCTGTTTGGCAGCTCCCGATAAAAAATGTGGTTTCAGGTGCAGCATGGCTGTACTCATAGCCTTGGCCGACATCAGGACCTGCGGAACAAATACCCTGTTTTCGCGAAACTTAACCCCTATCCGTTCCATCCCGGGCATCAATCCCTTCAATAATACATCCTGTGGATTTATGCCTTCTTCCAAAGCTTTCCGGGTAATTTCGTCAGCTCCTTCCTGCCCTTTCATCTGTGGCGGATAGGGAGAAGCCATATTAATCTTTCCAAATTCAATGCATTCGGACAGTTTAGCTAAAAGTTCGCTCATGGTAAAACAGTTTTTGAAAATTAAGTACTCAAATGTAGGCGCTTATTTCTCAGTAAAAAATAGTATTTTCTCTGATAAAGATGTAAAATATTACTTTTTTTGTACTAAATAAATTTAAAATGATCATTCAGAAACGATTTTTCAAATTGCCCACGTACATTGTGGCAGAACAACAGGCTGATAACCTGACCAAAGACCTGTATTTGTGTGAGTTAGCAGAAACTCTGGTGAACCCTGAAGTTTTATGGTCTGAAAACAGCAAGCTGGATAATCATTTGTTGATTTTTTGCACCAAAGGAGGAGGCATTTTACAGATTGCCGGCGACATGGTTCCGTTTAGTCAGAACCAGTATTGCATTATTCCGGAAGGATTTAATTTTAAAATACAGACCGGGAAAAATGATTTATCAGTTTATTACACCTGCAAATTTAACGGAGAGAAAAGTAAAATCATGGAGAAGGATTTTACGGTGGTCAGAGATTTAATTCCTTCGGGTAACAACATGGTTGCCAATCGGATTATGCTTTTCGATGAATTGTTCAACAACCTGACCAAAGGATTTTACAATGCCAATTTTAAGTATATCAACCTGACATTCGGTCATTTACTGGCAACTTTCATCTATGCCAGCAAAACCAGTGACGATTTTATGGAGGAACAAAATCCAGGAATTTCACGCGCTATTCAATACATGGAGCAAAACCTGGATAAAAAGTTGATTTTAAACGAGATTGCCGATGAAGCCGGTTACTCCGCCTCCTACCTCGCCACTCTTTTTCGCAGGAAAACCGGATACAGTCCGCTAAGTTATTTTTCTCACCTGAAGATCAGCAAAGCCTGTGAATACCTTGACTTCAGCAAATTAAAAATCAAGGAAATAGCGTTTATGATGGGCTATTCAGATCCGTATTATTTTTCAAAAGATTTTCAGAAAAAAATTGGCCTGTCGCCGCGAAATTACCGAAAAAGGGTGGTTGGGAAAAATTAAAAGCCCCGGGTGCGGAGATTTTGAATCAGTAGTCTGCTAATTCCTGATATAATCCTTGATAATAACTGTTTTACGGGTATACGAATAGGCTGAAAAATACCCCAGGGCTCCGTTGTTGAAATTACTGGTTGGATTGGCTGGTGCTGCATTTTGCTGCCAGTCAGCTCCGGTTATTTTATCGAGGGTTGAGAAATAGTCGTAAGTGGCCTTGTCAATCGACTGCAATTCGACCGTTAAGGTGTCGGTTTCCTGAAATACAAGTGTTCGCTGACCAAGGCCAATTTCCTTTCCATTGATGAGTTTATCCGAAAAGAGACTCATTTCGCCCTGATCGCTGGCCGGCAATCCGTTCACAAAGTATTTCAGGCGGTAATAATTTTCTGCTTCAGCTGGATCGCGAATAAAACAGTTTACATTATAGCCGTTTTCGAAAAAGCCAAATCCATCGAAATAAGTAAAAGACAGGTCAACGATTTTAACGGGTTCATTCATAAAAGAACGGGCCGAATAAATAATTCCCTCATATTCAACCTCCATTACATACCAATAACCGGCAAAGGCCAGAACCTTGTCCAGTTTATAAACACCAGGTTCAATTTCCTCAAAATATTTTGTTTTTCCTTTTTCGGCCCTGACACTAACTTTTGCACCTGAAACCGGATTACCGGATCTGGATTCAAAAAAAGGAGAGGTTTTGCTGATTAATACCGTAAAGGACATATTATCATTCGTAATGGTGCCTTCAATGACGATCGCTTCCTGCGATCCGGCCAGATCTATTTCAATAACCTTTTCGCATGAATTCAGCAAAAACATGCCCAATAAGAAGATTGTAAAGTAGGATACTGTTTTCAAGCCTTACTTAAATTTAAATTTATAACTCACTGAAGGAATGATCTTAAACAATGAAATCTGAACTGCTTCAGTTTTATCCGGATTTTCCTTGCTTTGCCTGAACGAAATATAATAGGCATTTTCCCTGCCATAAGCATTGTATACCGAAAAACTCCAGCTCGATTCAAACTTTTCGGTTTGTTTGCGTATCCAGGTCAGGCCCAGATCGAGCCGGTGATAATCGGGCATCCGGTAACCGTTTCGCTGGGTGTAATAGCCTGCAATTCTTCCGTCGATCACATATTTTCCATTCGGGAAAGTTACAGCATTTCCGGTACTGAACACCCATGTAGCCGATATTTTTATTTTCCGGCTCAAATCGTACAGGCCGACTACGGAAATATCGTGACGTCTGTCCTGCCGGGCCGGAAACGGATCACCGTTGTTGATCTGGTTGAACTGACGCATGGTTTCCGACCAGGTGTAACCCAGCCATCCGGTAAGTTTTCCGGCATTTTTCCGGAGTAAAAATTCAGCCCCGTAGGCCCATCCGCGTCCGTAAACCAATTCGGCTTCAATGGTTGAGTTGAAAATCAAATCGGCACCATTTTTATATTCGATCTGGTTTTGCAGATTTTTGTAGTAAACTTCTACCGACCCCTCATAGCTGTTATCCTTACTGTTCCTGAACCAGCCCGCCGACCACTGATCGGCAATCTGTGCCTTTACATTATCACTGCTTGGTAACCAGACATCGGTTGGCGTTGATGATATGGAATTGCTCAGCAAGTGAATAAACTGATGGATATGGTTATACGAAACCTTAAGTGCACCGCTGCTTCCAAGCTGATAATTCAGTGCCAGTCTCGGATCGAAACCACCCTGTGTTTTTACGGTTTTAAACCGTTCGTAACTAATGGCCCTGATAAGATTTCCTTCGCTGTCGAAGCGGTAAAAATCGCCGGGACCGACATTGGTAAACAAGGCCAGCCGCAGCCCGTAATACAGTTTGAGCCGGGAGGAAATATGCTGCAGGTTGGAAGCATAAACAGCTGTTTCAATAGCTCTTCTTGGCCTTACAGCCAATGAGTCGTAAGGGCTTCCGTGCCGGGACTCAATTTCGCCGGGAACAATTTTGTGGGCGATCAGGTTAGCTCCGAATTTCAAGGTATTTCCGGAGTTCAGGTACCAGCTGAAATCCTGTTTCAGGTTTAAATCCTGAATCCGTGACCCCAGTAGCACATCCTTATCGCCCGAAATATCAATCTGATAGGAATAATCGCTGTATATAAACGAGCTGTTCGAAAACAACTTTTCGCTGAATGTATGGTTTAACCTTATGGTTGAAGTTTTGCTTCCCCATTCATATCCAATCTCATTTTCTATCCTGAATTTGTCGCGGCCCAGGTAGCCTGAAACATATAAACGGCTGTTATCGCTGAGTTTAAAATTTGTTTTCAGGTTCAGATCGTAAAAATAGAGCTGTGCATCGCGCAAATCCTTATCGGGTGCAATTTTCAGGAATAAATCGGCATAAGTCCGGCGGGCGCTCACCATAAACGAACTGATATCTTCCTTAATTGGTCCTTCGAAACTCAGGTTCGATGAAATCAGACCGATATTTCCGGTTGTTTGGTAGTCGTTCAGATTTCCTTCCTTCATCCGGATATCGAGAACAGAAGAGACACGTCCGCCGTATTCGGCAGGAATTGCACCTTTCATTATGTTTGCATCGCGGATGGCTTCGGAATTGAAAACGGAGAAAAACCCCAGCAAGTGTGAAGCATTGTATACCGGGGCTTCATCGAGCAGGATCAGGTTCTGGTCAATCCCTCCTCCCCGGACATAAAAACCGGTATTCCCTTCGCCTGCCTGTTTAATTCCAGGTAACAACTGCATCGTTTTGATCAGGTCGCGTTCTCCAAATAAAACAGGGATATTTTCAATCTGTTTGGGATTCAGGTTTGTACTCCCCATCCCGAATGAACTGAGATTCTGATTCGATCGCTTACCCTGAACTTCAATGTTATCCAGGGTATAACTGAGGGCTTTCATTTTTACATCCAAAACCTGCGATGCCTGAAGATTCAACGGAATGATCTGCTCTTTGTAACCGATAAACCTTACTGAAAGCACATTTTCGCCTTCAGGAATAGTGATGGAATAAAAACCATACGGATTGCAAAGCGTACTGAAAGGTGTATTTTGAATCACAAGGATTGCACCTGCCAGGTTTTCACCACCTGAAGCATCTGATACAGTACCGCTTAGCGTATACTTCTGCTGAGAGAATGCTCCGGAGAACAGCAATCCAAAACCAATCACAAAAAATATCCGCAAATAAAACATACGATTCAAAATGGGTGATAAATATAAGTTTATTCCAAAGAGTATGGAAGTTCCGGTTCAGGAATCCGGGATTTTTTTTGAAAAATGAATCGGATGGATCAGGACTAATAGACGTAACTGGCTGACTTATTTAAAACCGGAAGCCCTGTGCACCTCATACCGCGTATCCAAACAGGGTAAAAAGATGTGCTGAATTACCGTTATGCAACAACGCAAATTATTAGTACTTTTGAATACCTAAAAGATTAGAAATGATGGAAACAGTAAAGCTTACTCTACCCGACCAGTTTGCTCAAATTGTACGGAATTTCGGAACCAGGAATGCACTTGCGATTGTGGGTGAAAAACCGATGACCTACAACGAGCTGAACCGGAAAACCAATGCGTTGATCCGGCTGATGGAAGATCTGAATATTAAACCAGGTGACAAAGTTTCGATATTAAGCAGCAATATACCTAACTGGGGAATTGCCTACCTGGCCATTACCTCTATGGGAGCAGTCGCAGTTCCGTTGTTACCCGATTTTTTACCTTCTGAAATCGAAAATATTTTAAATCACTCCGAAACAAGTACTATTTTTATTTCTGAAAAACTTACTTCCAAACTGGAATCCCTTCAGAACAATAAGTTGCTGCACCGGATCGGAATTGAAGATTTTACGGTAACCGGGACTCCCGGACCGGTTCCTGTATTCAATCCCCAGGCAACACCTTCGATCTCTTACAAGGTGGATGAAGACGATCTGGCTGCCATTATTTATACCTCAGGAACAACCGGAAAATCGAAAGGTGTGATGCTGAGTCACAAAAACATTTGCATTACGGCCGAGCAGGCTTTGTGCGTGCGTAAAGTTACTGAAAACGACCGGTTCCTTTCCATTCTGCCCTTGTCGCACACCTACGAAAACTCGCTTGGTTTTGTGATGCCTGTGCTGAAAGGATCAAGTGTTTATTATCTTGGTAAACAGCCTATTCCATCGGTATTACTTCCAGCTTTACTGGAGGTAAAACCAACCATGATTTTTACTGTTCCGCTCATTATTGAAAAGATATACCGGCTTAAAATACTTCCTGCCTTTACCCAAAAACCGGTTATCCGTCAGCTGTATAAAATACCATTTATCCGGAAGGCCTTAAACCGGGTGGCAGGGAAAAAACTGCTCGCAACCTTTGGAGGTGAACTGGAGTTCTTTGGAATCGGGGGTGCAAAACTTGACCGCAAGGTGGAACAATTCCTGATTGAAGCCCGTTTTCCGTACAGCATTGGCTACGGTCTGACCGAAACGGCACCACTCCTGGCCGGCATGAAAACAAATGCTCCGCGATTGCAGTCAACCGGACCTGCCATTACCGGGGTGGAACTAAAAATCAATAATCCGGATCCCAAAACCGGTGAAGGCGAAATCTGGGCCCGGGGAGCAAACGTGATGAAGGGTTATTACAAAGAACCTGAAATAACTGCCGATGTGATAACCCCGGATGGATGGTTCAAAACCGGTGACCTGGGAGTTTTCGACAAGGATAAGTACCTCTACATCCGCGGACGCATCAAGAATATCATTATTGGGGCCAGTGGCGAGAATATTTATCCGGAAGACATTGAATCGCTGATAAACAATTATCCCGATGTACTCGAATCTCTGGTTATACAGCAAAAAGGCCGGATTGTGGCCCTGGTTCATTTTAACCTGGATGAGATGCAATCGAAGTATACCGAATTGCTCGAAAAAGGCTCAAGTCTGGCGGAACAAAAGATGAACGAATTACTGAAGGACCTTCAAACGTATGTCAATCAGAACGTGAACAAATTTTCGCAGGTTCAGCTGATCCAAATGCAACCGGAACCTTTTGAAAAGACTGCAACACAGAAGATCAAACGGTTTTTATACTGCTAGGATCAGTTAGGAGATGGAATAAATGATGCCTTAAATTGGGTTGGAGACAAAATTGGAATCAAACCTTTTTTCTCCTGGTTCGGGGGCATAATTAAGGGAATATTCTCTATAGGGGGAGCAGTTATCAAAGGAGTGTTTGGTATAGTTGGAGGAACTGCGTGCGGGCTTATAAAGATTATCGGAGGAATAATAACCTGGCATGGACCGCTGATACTGGAAGGAACCTGGGATATATTCTCTCCGGTTTTCGGTTCCATCATCATTGTTTCAGGAATAGTACATGAAACAACCCACGCATGGCAATATCAGAAAACCGGCAATCGCTATGCAAGTGATGTTCTTTTTTTGATGCCGACGGGGAAAATAAATTAGGACATTTTAAAGTCAGCGGCACAAATTATACTGTTTTAGCTTCAGACGCAGTTAAAACAATACGAAATGAATGGTTCTGATGTACGTACCTGAATGAAAATGCATCTGAAAAACAGGTTGGCCAGACTACAGGTTATTTGATAAAAAATAAATCCAAATTCTATGATTAATAAACTGAAAATTTATAGTTTACTTTTTTCCTTAATAGCAGGTTACGGATGTTCAACGTCAAATAAACAACCCTTTATCCAGGATGTTAGCGGAACTCATCAATTGGATTCAAATCAAATATGGCTATCGCACGAACATATATTGGTCGATTTTTCAGGAGCAGACAGTATACAGCCTGACAGCTGGAACCAGGATACCATAATTCAGGCAGTGATGCCGTATCTCGAAGAGCTTAAAGAATTCAATGTAAATTATTTTGTCGATGCCACACCAGATTACCTCGGAAGAAATCCACTTCTCCTTGAAAAAATTGCCAGTAAAACCGGTATTCGGATTATAACAAACACAGGCCTTTATGGTGTACGAAATGATAAATTTATTCCTGAATATGCAAAGAAAATTACCGCAGAAGAACTTGCAGCAATGTGGATTAATGAATATCAGCATGGAATTGATGGTACTTCGGTAAAACCCGGTTTTATAAAAATTGGCATTGACAACTCTGATACCTTAAGTGTGATGCATCAAAAGCTGGTCAAAGCAGCAGCTCTGACTCATTTAAAAACCGGATTAACCATAGCTTCACATACAGGAAAAGCGGCCGGCTTATGGCCGCAATTGAGTATTCTTAAAGAGACTGGCGTTTCGCCTGAAGCTTTTATCTGGGTACATGCACAGCAGGAAAACAACAATGACAGTTATCTTAAAGCAGCAAAAATGGGATGCTGGATAAGTCTTGACGGATTAGGCTGGGATTTGGATAAACATGTTGAAAAAATCTTATTCGCAAAAAGAAATGGAATTTTAAACCGAATTTTAATTTCACACGATGCAGGTTGGTATGATCCGCAAAAAGAAACACAAGCGATAAAATCCTACACAGCTATCTTCAGGAAACTCTATCCGGAACTAAAATCAAGGGGATTTACCGATGATGAATTTAATTTATTGGTTTCAGCCAATCCTTCAAAAGCATTCGCGATAGAAATCAAAAAATACACTTCAGGGAAAAATGATAACTGATACCATCCTCAGACTACTGGTTATATTTCTTATTATAATCTTTACTGACTGCCACCGTGTCGATACAACAGACGTTTACGATGGATTTGAATCAGCCGGTTTGAGCAGGATATGGAGTAAATGGAGGTTTATTCCCGGTGAAGCAGAATTTCAGTCAAATGATATCAAATCCTGAACCGGTGCCGTTAAGATAACTTTGAACCCTGGAGATCACCCTTATCAGTTCTGTCATTGAGCATCTACCACAGCAATGGTTGTCATATTAACGATTTCACGTACCGAACATTCCATGGGTACTACATGTATCGGCTTTTTCATGCCCATCAGAATTGGGCCTACTACTTCTGCCCCACCGATTTCGTACATCATTTTGTAAGCGATATTGCCTGATGTGAGACTGGGGAATATGATTGTATTAACATCCCGGTTTTCTAAACGGGAAAACGGGAATTTTTGACTTCGCAGCTCTTTATTAAGTGCAAAATTCATCTGAATTTCTCCATCTACAATTAGTTCAGGGTGGTTTTGGTGCAGAAATGCTACGGTTTGTCTCACCCTGTCCAGGGTTTTGGTGTGATCCGATGACTTTACTGAACCAAAGTTCGAGTATGATACCATAGCAATGACAGGTTCCAGATTGAATTTTTTTACTTCATCAGCAGCCAGTAAGGTGGTTTCAATTAAGGTTTGAACATCCGGGTCAAGGTTAACGGTAGTATCGGCAAAGAAAAGCGGTCCTCTCTTTGTCATGACGATATACATGCTGGAGATATGATTAATATTGGATTTTGGTCCTATTAATTTCAAGGCCGGGCCCATTACTTCGCCGTAATGGCTTGTCACACCCGATATCATTGCATCGGCCAATCCCGTATCTACCATCATAATACCATAGTAATTGCGATTGAAAGTCAATTCATGAGCTTCCTCCAGGGTAATACCCTTGCGCTGGCGTTTTTTCCATATTAAGCCGGCAAAAGACTTCCGTATTTCTTCGGTTCCATTTGAATGCGGATCAATAATAACAGTATGGTTTAAATCGAGATGGTTCTCAGCTATCAGTTGTTTTATTTCCTCCACATTTCCCAATAAAATAGGAAGTGCAATTCCTTCATGCACCACTTCGTTTGCAGCCCGCAGTATTTTAAGGTTGTTGCCTTCGGCAAATACAATTTTCCTGGGATTTTGTTTTGCTTTGATGACAATACCATGAAACAACTTGTTATCCAACCCAAGACGCTGGCTTAGCTCAAGTCTATACTGATCCCAGTCATCTATTGGACTGCGGGCTACACCACTTTCCATTGCCGCTTTGGCAACAGCAGGTGCAACATGAACAATAAGCCTTGGGTCGAGAGGTTTTGGAATAATATAGTCATTCCCGAAAACCAGGTTTGTAACATTATATGCCTTACTTACATTTTCGGGAACCACTTCTTTGGCAAGACTGGCAAGGGCATAGACTGCAGCCAGTTTCATTTCTTCATTAATACAGGTGGCACGAACATCAAGGGCTCCCCGGAATATATAGGGGAATCCAAGAACATTGTTTACTTGGTTCGGGTAATCCGAACGTCCGGTTGCCATAATCAAATCATCGCGCGATGACATGGCATCATCGTATGCTATTTCAGGATCAGGATTAGCCATTGCAAATACAATGGGTTTTTTGGCCATGGATCGCACCATTTCTTTTGACACAACGTTGGCTTTCGATAAGCCAAGGAAAATATCAGCACCTCTCATGGCTTCTTCTAATGTGCTTATATCCTGACTGGTAACAAATTCAATTTTATATTTATTCAGGTCTGTGCGATCTTTTCGAATTACACCTTTGGAATCCAGCATAACAATGTTTTCCCGCTTTGCACCCAATGATACAATCAGTTTCGCACAAGCGATGGCAGCTGCACCTGCCCCATTAATGACAATTTTTGCTACCTGAAGGTTTTTCCCTGCCAGCTCCAGCGCATTAATTATTCCTGCTGAACAAATAATGGCTGTTCCATGCTGATCATCGTGCATCAGGGGAATTTGGATCTCACTTTTCAACCGTTCTTCGACTTCAAAACATTCAGGTGCTTTTATATCTTCCAGGTTAATGCCACCGAAGGTAACAGCAATATTTTTGACCGTTTCAACAAATTGGTCGACGTCTTTTGTTTCCACTTCGATATCGAAAACGTCAATATCGGCAAATATTTTGAAAAGAAGACCTTTACCTTCCATTACAGGTTTGCCAGCGCCTGCACCGATGTCGCCTAATCCAAGTACGGCAGTTCCATTCGAAATAACAGCGACCAGGTTTCCTTTTGAAGTATATTTATAGACATCCTCCGGATTCTTATCAATTTCCAGACAAGGAAATGCTACCCCTGGCGAATAGGCCAATGAAAGATCACGCTGTGTGGTATGAGGTTTTGTTGGTACTACTTCGAGTTTCCCGGGACGGCCTTCACTATGATAACGAAGGGCGTCTTCTTTCGTTATTTTAGCCATAATATTCAGTTTTTTGAAGAAACGATCAATGATTCAGTATTCGCAGAAAACAATTAATAAAGTTAAAAATAATATTAATGATTTTAACTATATATCCTGAGAAATTACGGTGCCAGGCGATTGATATTTAAATCTATGTATTTAATTTTCAGCACAACCGATGAATACAGCCATACGGGAGCTTAGCCTTAAACGAAATCGCTGGCATCGTCCGTATTACACGAAAAAGACTTAGTAAATCATAAGGGAAAATCATAGAACCTGCTGCATACACCCAAAAGGTTAGCATAAGGACTATTCTGATTTTGATTTGTAATACCTGCGGAAAAGTACTTTTTTCAAATCACGGAAGATTACCTGATGAGCCAGGACTTCCAGATCGTTGTAATGCGGCAATTCACGCGATGCTTTGGCAATTTCAGGTTCGGTTATGTCAACCTGATACAAAACTGCCATTAAACGGCTGTAATCGCGATCAAGATAAACCGAAATCTGGTTGATTAACTGCTCGTGCAATTCGTGGTAGGCATTTTCCACATTTCCGGAGAAGGTAATCTCAATGCCAAACATCCCAAAATCTTTCATGATTTGCTCAGCTGTTTCCTGAATGATATCAGCCTTGTTCAGAAAAGAGGCCAGGTTGTTGTTTTGCAGGTCAGGTAAATTCATTGTATAGTGTTTGTATGCTGCAAATATCCTAAAAAATATTATGAATTCAGTTTACTGTGTTTGAAAGTTAATTAAAAATCGTTCTATCAAATTCCACGTAATCCTCCCAACAAATTCTTTTGATTCATAAATTATTACAATTCAGACGTCCAAATGGCCCCATGCTTTCCAATGGAAAAATTCCGGTGGAAATAAGGAAGGCGTATGATATAAACACCAGATGTTTAAATGAAAAATACCAGTGGTCAAAATATTTTTAGTGCAAATTAAATTGCAAATCACTTAAATTACGATAAATTCCATTTGGAACCTGGATCAATTTCTCGTGAGTTCCTTTTTCAACCAGTTGACCCTGATCAAGAACCAGAATCTGATCGGCTTTTCGGACCGTGGAAAGGCGGTGAGCAATAACTACCGATGTTCGACCGGTCATCAGTTTTTCCAAGGCATCCTGCACCAATCGTTCTGATTCAGAATCCAAAGAAGAAGTAGCTTCATCCAAAATCAGGATTTTCGGATCTTTCAATACGGCCCGTGCAATGGCAATTCGCTGGCGCTGACCACCTGAAAGCTGAGTTCCGCGTTCTCCAACTAAAGTATCCAGTCCTTCAGGAAAACGGCTGATAAACTCCATCGCGTTGGCTTTTTGAGCTGCTTCAGTAATTTCTTCATCGGTAGCCCCGGGTTTGCCATAAGCAATGTTTTCGCGAATGGTGCCTCCGAAAAGAAAAATATCCTGCGGAACAAGAGCAATCTGGCTGCGAAGGGCTGAAAGCGAATATTCGCGGCTGTCTTTATCGTCAAATAAAATAGCTCCGGAAATCGGATCATGCAGACGCAGCAGTAGTGAGGCAATGGTTGATTTTCCAGCTCCGCTGGCACCTACCAGTGCAACCATCTGGTTTGCAGAAATACTGACATCAACGTTTTTAAGTACCAATTCATCGGGCCGCGAATGGTATGCGAATGTAAGGTTTCTGAAGCTGATCGCACCCTGGAGTTTATCAGCCTGGTCAAGGACAGAGATCTTCTGAATATCTTCTTCCGGTTCATTAAATATGGCAAATAAATCTTCGGTAGCCCCGATAAATTTTTGAATACTGGTATAAACGGTAGCCAGTCCCCCGATGGTTCCGCCTACAAATGCTGAATAAATCACGAACGAAAACAAATCGCCGGCAATCAGCTCACCTTTCGAAAGCAAGATTGATCCTTGCCAGATTACAGCCACCAAAGCGCCAAATAGGCCAAATACGATGAAAGCAGAGAATGCGCCTTTATATCTGCCGCTTTTAATTCCCACCTGTGCAATTTCTTCGGTTTTCTTCCGGTAACGGACAATTTCAAAATACTCATTGGTATACGATTTCACACTCTGAATGCCCTGTAAGGTTTCTTCCACAATGGTATTCGACTCGGCAACCTGCCCCTGAACCTGTTTGGAAAACTTACGGATAAATTTTCCAAAAATACGTGCCAGAATCATAATTCCCGGCAAAACTGCCAGCATAAAAAGTGTAAGTTTCATAGAAGTGATGGCCAGCAAAGCAATACCACCAATAATGATAATGATTTGCCGGATGAACTCCGCCATCGTTGTGGTAAGCGTTTCCTGAAGCAGAATAATATCGGCCGAGATTCGGCTGTTCAACTCTCCTACCCTGCGCTGTTCAAAAAACTTAAGCGGTAACTTAATCAAATGATTGTAGGTATCCTGCCGTAAAAATGCCAGGGTCTTTTCGGTGACATTAACAAAGAGTACAATCCGGAAATACGAAAAAATGGATTGAACCAGCAGGACCAGTCCCAGTAAAAGTGCGATCTGGTTTAAACTGTGTGCAGCGACTTCCTTGTTTCCTGAATTGACCAGCTCACCAAGCAATTTTGGAAATGCAAGGCTGGCAAGACTCGATCCAAGCAAAAAGAACATTCCAAAATAATAATCACGTTGGAAGGGTTTCAGGTATTTGTAGATTTTAAAGGCATTTCGGAGACCTTCACGGGTTATTTTTTTCTTTTCAACTTCACTCATCCTACAATTTTTTGGTTTCTTGTTTTCATTGCCAGAATAACAGTTCAGGTGATTTTGTGTTCAAACCGAACCGGTACTAAATAGTGAGGGGGTGACTCCAAGTCACCCCCTCACTAAAATATCTGATATATTTTAATTGACTACAACTGTTTAAAGAAGTCGTTTCCCTTATCGTCAACGATGATAAATGCCGGGAAGTTTTCGACACGGATTTTCCGGACTGCTTCCATTCCAAGTTCCTCAAAGTCAATAATCTCAACCGATTTAATGCTTTGTTTGGCCAAAATAGCAGCTGGACCGCCAATGGAACCGAGATAAAATCCGCCGTGTTTCCGGCAGGCATCAGTAACCTGCTGGCTTCGGTTTCCTTTGGCAACCATAATTTTTGAACCGCCCATGCTCATAAAGAAATCAACGTAAGGATCCATTCGTCCGGCGGTTGTCGGGCCGAAACTTCCTGAAGCCATACCTTTGGGGGTTTTGGCAGGTCCGGCATAATAAACCGGGTATTTCTCGAAATATTCAGGCATAGGCAAACCGGAATCCAGCATTTCTTTCAGACGGGCATGAGCCATATCCCGGGCTACAATCAAGGTTCCTGAGAGATTCAGGCGGGTCTTGATCGGATATTTCGACAAAATTTTCAACACATCGTCCAGGGGCTGATCCAGATCAATATCCACCGCAGGTTGCATGTGTGGAGCAGATTCAGGAAGGAAACGGGCCGGATTTCGCTCCAGTTCTTCAAGAAAAATCCCGTCTTCAGTTATTTTTGCCCTGATGTTGCGATCGGCACTGCAACTGACTCCGATACCTACCTGGCATGAAGCAGCATGTCGTGGCAAACGAATTACCTTGACATCATGTACGAAATATTTACCTCCAAACTGGGCCCCGATTGCACTATCCTGACAGATTTTTTCAATCCGGCTTTCCCATTCCAGATCTCGGAAAGCCTGACCGCCTTCATTTCCTTCGGTTGGCAGGTGATCCAGGTATCCGGCTGAGGCTTTTTTAACCGTGGCAAGGGTTGATTCGGCTGACGTTCCTCCAACAACAACGGCCAGATGATAAGGCGGACAAGCGGATGTACCCAGATCCCCGATCTTTTCCTTAATAAATTTACTCAGGTTTTCTTCGGTCAGCAACGATTTGGTTTGCTGGTACAGGTAGGTTTTATTGGCAGAACCGCCACCTTTGGTGATGAACAAAAATTCGTATGAATTGCCTTTTTCAGCATAAATATCAATCTGGGCAGGAAGATTAGTACCTGTATTTTTTTCATCGGTCATGGAAAACGGAACAACCTGGGAATATCTCAGGTTACGATCCTGATAGGTGTCATAAATACCTTTGGAAAGGTATTCCGCATCGTTAACTCCGGTATAAACATCTTCTCCTTTTTTACCGAGGACAATAGCTGTTCCGGTATCCTGGCAGGTAGGCAATTCACCTTCAGCAGCAACAACCTGGTTGAGCAACATGGTATGGGCTACAAAACGGTCATTATCCGTAGCCTCCGGATCCTGCAATATTTTAGCCAGTTTTTCGAGATGTGTTGCCCTCAGGTAGAACGAAACATCGGCAAAAGCTTCTTTGGCAAGTAATTCCAGACCTTCAGGAGCAACTTTAAGAATTTTACGACCATCAAATTCGATCGTCGAAACGAAATCTTTGGTCAGCAGGCGATACGTGGTAGTATCTTTCGTAATTGGAAATGGTTTTTGATAAGCAAATTTTGCCATTTTATTGTACTGTAAATGAGTTAATAATAAATAGATTCAGAACAAACCAAACGGTTTGAAACGGAAACAAATATAGTCAATCCGGAAGGATAAACAGACAAAATCAGAGAACCATTCCTGTTACCGCATGAGTTTTAACACATAATTCAGGAGTTAAACGGGAAGTTGATAAACAGGATAATTTCTTTGATCTCCGGAATAAGGATTCTTATTCATTAATAATAATTCCCTGGCAGAACAAACTGACTCTTGCCCTTAAAATACAGAAATATTCTATATTTGCCGGAATGTATATAAAAAATGATCGAATTTCTCTTTTGATCATTCTGAAAATTAAAAATGTAATAATGAATACAATAAATCTAAAAAAAATCCTGCATGGCCGGTTTGGAGGGATATTGTTACTGTATCTGGTTTTTATATCTATATCCCTGATTAGCCGGACCGTTTTGCTCTTCATGTCAATCACTGAAGTGAGTCTCAATCCACTGAATCTGATATGGTCGTATGGTGCCGGACTGTTTATGGATACGGTGGCCTATTCGTATTTCATGATCCCGTTTGTAATTTATTTGACTTTTATCCCAAACCGGATTTTCAATTCAGCAGTTCATAAATATTTAGCCTGGATTTTTTATTTTATTATTTTCTATATCCTGATATTTAATGGCGTTTCAGAATTTTTTTTCTGGGAAGAATTCGGGGTCCGGTACAACTTTATTGCAGTTGATTACCTGGTGTATACCACCGAAGTACTGGGAAATATCAAAGAATCATATCCTATACCTTTCATTGTTTCGGCAATATTGATTGCCGATATTGCCCTAATGTTCTTTGTTCATAAAAAGAAACTACTACTTGACTCACTTAAAAGCAAAAGCGATCGAAAACGGCGCATTTTAAGCGGATTGGCCTTGTTGACCATTCCTGTTGTTTCATTTCTCCTGATCAGAAATACTACTGTCGAAATAACTAAAAACCGGTACAACAATGAACTGGCCAAAAACGGCATTCATTCCTTGTTTGCTGCTTTTCTGAACAACGATCTTGATTACGAAACCTTTTATGCTACCCAAAATAACGAAGCAAATTTCAAACAACTACATACTCTTCTGAAAAGTGAAAACAGTGAATATATGAGTAATCAACCTTTTGATATTTCAAGGCAGATTACCAATTCAGGAGAGGAAAAACGATACAATGTGGTATTTATTACGGTCGAAAGTTTAAGTGCTGAATTCATGGGTTTTAAAAGAAATAAAAAGGACGGGATTTCAAATTTTAGTGGAAATGTAACAAACATTAAAGGAAGTATTACACCATTACTTGATGCCATTGCTGATAGTTCGTTATTATTTACCAATTTATACGCCATTGGTACGCGAACAGTTTATGGCCTCGAAGCTGCTACACTTGCTGCACCTCCAAAACCGGGTCAAAGTGTAATTAAACGACCCAACAACGAAAACATGTTCTCACTCGGTCAGATTTTTAAGGCACGGGGTTATAGCCTGAAATACATTTACGGAGGATACGGATATTTTGACAACATGAACAGTTTCTTTTCCAACAATGGCTATGAAATTGTCGACCGGAATGATTTGAAAAAAGAAGAAATCACCTTTGCCAATACCTGGGGAGTCTGTGATCAGGATCTTTTTAACCGTACACTGAAAGAATGTGATCAATCGTTCGCCAGCGGAAAACCATTCATGAACCATGTCATGACCACTTCAAACCACCGGCCATTCACCTATCCGGAGGGTATTATTGATATTCCTTCACATACCAGCCGTGCCGGCGGAGTAAAATACTGTGATTTTTCAATCGGTGAATTCATCCGCAAAGCCAGTGAAAAACCCTGGTTCAGCAATACCTTGTTTGTAATTTTGGCCGATCATTGCGCCGGAAGTGCAGGGCAGAATGAATTGCCTTTTATGGACTACCAGATTCCGTTTCTCATATACAATCCCGGATTGGTAAAGCCACAACAGATCAGTAAACTCTGCAGTCAGATTGATGTGGGTCCAACGCTTTTGGGTGTTATGAACTGGACCTATGACACCAAATTTTTTGGTAAAGACGTCCTGAAAATGAAACCTGACGAAGAACGTGCATTTATTTCGAATTACCAGAAACTGGGCTACATCCGGAACAATCATCTGACCATTCTTAGCCCGCAACAAAAAATCACCAATTACCATATCAATCCGGAAACGGGCGAAATGAAAGTTGAACCGGCTGATCCTGAGATAGAAAAAGAAACCATAATATATTACCAATCGGCGAATTACGTGTACAAAAACAAACTGAATAAATGGGATGTGGTGAAGCCATAATACAAGTCAATTCACGTTTAACCTGATGTTTGAAGTTAAAACTATCTGAATGAAAGCAAACGATGCAATATAATTACAACAAGACTAAAGCTTACAGGAAACTGATTTTTCCCGATGGATTTATTCTTTTCCTTTTTCTTATTCTTTCAAATCTAAATCTGACTGCTGAAACAAAAAAAGATACCTTGATTAACAAAGCCTGGCGGGATACTTTTCGTGTTGAAAAAGCTCAGCGGATTGAAATTGATTCAACGTATTCAATGTTGTTTTACCGGCCCAGGCCCTTTCGGTTTGCCAAGAACGTACCCATCGATTTATACCAGCTGGGGAAAACCACATTCTCGAAAAAAAATCTCCCGAAATTTGCTGCTATTTTAGCTGGAACAGCACTTCTTGTAGCTGTTGATCAACCCATTACAGATGCGGCACAACAGTTTGGCCGGTACATTAATCTGGATCCGGCCCGTAAATCAAAAACAGTAATTGAAGTTAAGCTTGGAAGTTTTAACATGGATGTTTTAGACCTTCCGCAAAATGTAAACTCAGCCATGTATTTTATTGGTGAAGGTTGGCCCAGCATCCTGATGGCTACCGGATTTTACGGTTATGGTCTGATCGCGAATGATTACCGGGCCCTGCAGACGACATCGCAGTTATCTGAAATGTTTTTCACCCTGGCCATAACCACACAGTTTTTAAAACGAATCAGCGGTCGCCAGAGCCCTTTCAGGGCCATGGATGTGCCCAATGGCGTACCGGGTGGCGACTGGCATCCGTTTCCTGCTCCGGCAAAATACCAGAAAAATGTTTCCAATTATGACGCATTTCCCTCCGGGCATTTAGCTACAGCAATGGCCACCATAACGATACTTTCGGGTAATTATCCTGACAATAAATACATCAAGCCGGTTGGATACTCGCTTATGGGTGTATTGGGTTATGCGATGCTCAACAACGGAGTGCATTGGATCAGTGATTATCCGTTGGCGATTGCAATTGGTTATACCTGTGGCAAAATCGCCCTTTCACGCGGTCATCAGGTCATTCAGAAAAAAGGTGCTGACCACGGTGCCTCTTCTTCACTAATGCCTGTATATTTGGGAGAGGGAGGCGTTGGTTTAAATTACCGGGTAGTCTTTTAATCCTGAATGCTTACCCCAATAAAAACCTCCGAAAAAATATTTTCCGGAGGTTTTTATTTTTGTAATATTTTTAATGCGCTTTAGCTTTTCCTTTTTCCGGAAAAATTGCTGATAAAACAACGCTTAAAATTAAAGTTACTGCGATAAAATACAGCGAGTAGGAAGATTTCCATCCAAATTCAACGAGCCAGTGATGGGCAAGTAATTTTACACCTACAAAAATCAATAAAACACTCACTCCAATATTCAGGAACCTGAATTTATCAACCATATTTGCCAGCAGGAAGAATAAGGAACGAAGTCCGATGATGGCAAAAATATTCGAAAAGAATACGACATACGGATCGAGCGAAACCGAAAAAATTGCAGGAATCGAATCAAGAGCAAAAATAACATCGGTAAACTCTACCAAAACTAAAACCAGCATCAGAGGTGTAAAAAACACTTTCCCATGGTAGTTCAGGGCAAACCTGTCGCCATGATATTCTTTCAGTATATTGAGGTATTTCGAGAGAAATTTAACAATGGCATAATCGTGGGGATCTTTGGTATGCCCATTTTTTTTAATCAGAATTTTAATTCCCTGAAACACTAAAAATGCACCGAAAATATAAAGAATCCAGGCAAAACGGTGAATGAGGGCAGCCCCGGCAAAGATGAAGATGAACCTTAAAATAATGGCACCCAATACACCCCAGAATAATACTTTTTTATAATTTTTCAGAGGAACCGAAAATCCCTGCAGAATTAGCAGAATTACAAAAACGTTGTCGATTGAAAGTGTTTGTTCAATAAAATAACCGGCCAGATAGCTCATCGCCATATGATTACGGTATTCTCCCAGCATTCCTTCAAAATCGGTCATCCGGAATCTTAGTTCAGGAGTATAACTATTTACAATTTCCGCCAGTTTTTCAGGAGTATTAATTCCATGAAGCAGATGACCATAATAAGAAAGGAACAGAAAAAATCCCATAGAAAGCAGAAACCAGACACTCGTCCAGGTCAATGCTTCTTTGGTCGACACAATGTGTGTTTTACGACCAACAACCAGCAAGTCAATCATTAAGACAAGAATGATCAACAACAAAAATCCACCCATCAAAATTACTTCAGTCGCCATATGTATTAATTAACTTTTGTTACTCCTCCTGAAACCACAAACTTCATTACATCTGAAGGACTTAAATCAACCAATTTGACCGATGTTTCAGGTACAAAATACAATATCCCCGAAAAGGCATAGGAATGAGGAAAATAAACAGCAACCATCTCATTCATTCCAAATTCCTCCAGATTTTTCTCGGTTACAAATCCCAGTTTCCATAAATCATTTTCCTTATTCATACATACAACAACAGGAATATTAAACTTTTTTTCTTTACCAACAAATGCTGTAAATAAGTCCTGAAGAGAGGTATAGATAACATTAAGAAGCGGTGCACGGGCAAGAAGTCTTCGTGTAAAGTAAATAAACGGACGTGCAATAATTGTTTCGCCTATAAGACCAAGAATGGTTAGTGAAATGAATAAAATAATAATTCCGATTCCCGGGATATCGAGTTGAAAATGTTCTTTCAGCGGATCTCCGATCAGCTGGTCGGCATAATTAAACATCAGGAATACTGAATATAATGTCATAGCTAAAGGACCTAACAATAATAATCCCTGTAAAAAATACTTAAAAAGACGTTTCATTTTTTTTTTGCGAAAGATACAACTTTTAGTTCGCTCAATTCAAAATGAACTTTCAGTTAGCCTTAAATAATTGTTATCTATATCCTAAACAATTCGACTGATTGAATTGTATTCTATAAAAAAGAGATTATGAAAAAGCCAGGTATTCTCATCCTGTTAAGCTGGGCAATGTTGGCCAATGCTCAGGATAAAAACAACTCAAAAACTAACAATACTATGAATTTCAATAAATTAAATGAATTTGAACGATCGGTTATTGAAGGGAAAGGAACTGAAAGGCCTTTTTCAGGAATTTATCACAACCATGAAAAAACCGGTACTTATCTCTGTAAAAAATGTAATGCCCTACTCTACCGTTCAGCCGATAAATTTGATGCACATTGCGGCTGGCCCAGCTTTGACGATGAAATAGAGGGAGCTGTAAAGCGGACAGTTGATTCCGATGGTAGACGGACTGAAATAACCTGTGCAAAGTGCGGAGCCCATTTAGGACATGTATTTACAGGCGAAGGTTTAACCTCGAAAAACATCCGGCATTGTGTTAATTCGGTGTCCCTGAATTTTCAGGCAGAACCTGAAAAATAAAACAGGTCTGTCAATCGCAGTTTTTTTTCATCGATTGACTGACCTGTTTCTTTTTAGAGCTAAATCATGTTTATCAGCCACAGGACTTTTATCCTGAAGTTTTTGCTTTAACCATGCTATTTTTGTTGAATAAGTTCCATGCCATTCAGGTAATAAACAGGGACATAACCTTCTGCACTTTCAGCCAGTTTCTGATTCATTTCAGCCAGTTTCTGAGCCTGATTTATACTATCATGTTTTCCGCCATCCACGGCATGCATGTCAGGTGCATCGTGGCCCAACGCATGACCTTTGTTCGCTGATTCTCCCGCCGCTGCTGATTTTTCCATCTCCTCCAGATCTTCTTCATCCAGCTGAACTTCATGCAGGATTCCACGAACCTGAATGTCACTTCCCATTTGTTCCTGCGAAAATGAACCGATTTTACCGGCTTCGATCCGGATACTGACATCTTCGTTGCTTCCCATAATAAAACATCGTGCACCACTCTCCTTGCATACATGGGTAACCATTCCTTTTATCAGCACCTCTTTTCCAACAAGGTCTTTCCCCTGTGCCATCAGTTCATCAACAGTTAAAACAGTCAATTCGGCTGATTTTTGATCTTTTTTCTGTTTGGCCTCATTATTACACGAAAATAACACAATCAGGCTTAAAAATAACCACAGTAATTTTTTCATAGTATTTAATTTAAAGATTAGTATTTCAGTTTAAATAGAAAAAAATGATTGCCAGTGGAATTACAATACCAAGACCTGTAAGCCAAAGTCCGCGTTTTCCAATACCATGTTTGCCCTTTATTAAAAACAATCCTGAACCGGCTACAAAAAGCAGAAATAAGGCCATAATATCCGAAATCCAGATCCATAACCACCCGGTCTGTGCCAGGTGAATTTTATTGATCTGAAAAAAGAAAGGTCTTCTTTTCAGCAGTTCAAGATCAGCTTTACCAGCCTGAGCATTATAAATGACTGTACCTTCTTCAACAAAAACTTTGATTATGCCGGTCTTGGTTACAAAGTGTTTTTTGTAAATCGGTGAGGATTTAAACTGATCCAGCAAAGCGATAACTTCTTCTTTGGAAAATTCCGTTTTATCTGAAGAAGGTATCGAGAGTTCTTCCGAAATCAGCAAATAGTGTGGATTCCAGTCCTGCCTGTGATTCATGGCAATGCCCGAAACAATGTAAATAAAGGTGATTCCAACCACCAAATAACCAAAATCACGATGCAGTGACCGTAAAGATTTCCGAATGTTCATAAGATAATAACTGTGTTAATAGATTAATATTCCACAAATTCATTCGACCAAATTATACATATGTTCAAAATTACGTCAAATTAAAGCTAATTTGGCATAACAAACAAATGTTACAAAAGGGTTTTTATGAAAATCGAAACTTCTGTATCCGGAATCCTTACGAATGATCAAAAGGTAAGTAAAAAAGGTTTATCCAGCTGAATTTTCATCTGCTTAACTGGCTGGACAATAATTTAAGAATCGATGAGTACCAGGACCAGAACCAATCGTTTAACCTGGAATCGATTGGTTTTGTTCATTCATTACGATCTTATAAATAGCCTCGTAAGTATTTGCTTCCATCAGATCGGAACGCAATCTGGCTGCTCCCGGAAAGTCGTTGGTATAGATTTTATAAAACCGGTTCAGTATATTCAAATTCTTTTTGCCTCCCCAATTCTTTTCAAACAATTGAGTATGAAGCAGTAACTGAGCCATTTTTTCAGATTTTGAAGGAGTTGTGTGCTGAGGATTAAAAAACCAGGGATTATGGAAAATTCCACGTCCGATCATGACTCCATCGAGGTCGTATTTCAGGCAAAGTTCTTCGCCCTGGGCAACCGAAAACACATCCCCATTACCAATAAAGCGGGTTGCCGGATTAATCTGGTTACGAATTTGTGCTCCTTTGGCAATTTCATCCCAATCGGCCAATCCATCGGTTTGTTGTTTCTGGGTTCGCCCGTGAAGTATAATGGCAGCAGGTTTGGTTTCCATCAGGTTGCCAATCCAGTTCTCCGTTTCATGTGATTTTATCCCTGTACGGGTTTTTACCGATACCGGTAAATGCGTAGCCTCTTTGGTGGCCAGGATGATTTCTTTGGCCAGTTCAGGTTCGTTGATCAGAGCCGAACAACAACCGTTTTTAACGACATTTTTAACCGGACAACCCATATTGATATCCAAACCATCAAAATCGTATTCATCCGTAATTTCCCGGGCAATTTTATGGAATAACTCAGGTCGTTTACCCCAGATCTGGGCTATCAACTGGATGTTTTTTTGTTTTAAAATGGTTTTTTCAGATTCACTGACCTTCAAACGCTCCCCAACTCTCAATTTTCCTACCGGATGATTCATTCCGTCAACGGAAGTAAATTCAGTAAATAAAATATGCAGATATCGGGGATCTGCAAGTCCGGCAACAATCTCGCGAAAAGAAGTATCAGTGACATCTTCCATTGGAGCTAATGCGAAAATTGGTTTCTGAAGGGTTTCCCAGAAATTGGCCATACTAAACTAAAGGTTTTTGTTCCATACCCGAATTCGAACCGGCAAAAGTATCATTTTTTACAAGGCGGTAGCTTTTTCGGTATAGTTTACTATTCCCGAATTTGCGCCTGGCAAGAAGCCTGAAGTGTTGTTTATCTATTTCCGTGGCATTTTTGACATCACAACATTCTGACGAGCAGCACTTTTCATATATATCGGCACATTCAGGACATTGAATGAATAACAGATGGCACAATTCATTGGCACAATTTAAATGTACATCGCAGGACTTACCACACTGATGGCAATAAGAAATGACTTCCCCGTTGACTGATTCACCCATTCGCTCATCAAACACGAAGTTTTTTCCGACAAAGTTCGATTCCAGATCAAGCAATTTAATACGCCGGGCATATTCCAGAATTCCACCGTGCAACTGATTAACATCCTTAAATCCACGATGTTTCAGGTAAGCGCTGGCCTTTTCACATCGGATACCACCTGTACAATACAGCAAAACTTTCCGATCCTTCTGCCCGGCAAGCATATCGGTTATCCGGTTAATTTCTTCCCGGAAAGTATCAACTTCCGGACATATAGCACCTTTAAAATGACCAACTTCTGACTCATAATGATTCCGCATATCAACCACAATGTGCTCCCCTAAATCAACCAGAGAATGGAATTCTTCCGCACTCAAATGATTGCCAACGTTGGTTACATCGAAGGATAAATCGTTTAAACCATCAGCTACCAACTTCTGCCTGACTTTGACTGCAAGTTTATAAAAAGATTTTCCATTGTCCTCGATGGCGTATTTGATTGGAATTTGATCGAAGATTGGGAATTTGGTCAGGGTATGAAGAAAAGCATCAAAATGATGCACAGGTACACTCATCTGAGCATTAATTCCTTCTCTGGCGATATAAATCCGGCCAAAACAATTTAAAGCAGCCCACTCGTTATAAATTTGATCCCTGATCTCTGTTGGATTTTCGAGAATATAATACCGGTAAAACGAAATTGTTTTCCGAACAAAGGATTCAGCTGTCAGGTTTGCTTTTAATACTTTACTGTCAATGGTGTTATACAAACGCATTTGCTTTTTTTGCCACAAAGATAATAAAACGGCAAATTATTTCAGACTTTACGATCTGCATATATTAATAAGCTGGATTTTCCTTTCTGAAAAGTCAGAAATAATCGGTTACGAAGCGGAAAAATACAACATTATATTATAAAACATACAAAAAAATTTGATCACTTGAATTACAGGCACTTACAAATCATATAAAAATGAAGGATTTCCAATATTAATAAATTCTTAAAAAATTTTAAAAGGAAATCTTAAATAACTATTATATTAGCATCGCATTAGAAAATTGATTGAAACCTTTTCTCTTTTAACCAATATCTATTTTCCGATCGAACTAAACTAAATTTGGAACAAAGGATTATCATAAAATGATAATCCTTTCCTTTTTTAAACGAATTGCCGTTTCACTTCATCATTCAGTCTAAATTCTTAATTCAATAAATGATTACCTAACAAAGTTTTATTCCTGTTTAGGCCGGATGCAACGTTGCAACACTATTTATGATTAAATCAATGACATTACAGGTACAAAAAAAGCAACCGGATTTACTCATCCGGTTGCTTTTTTATAATAGAGATGTAAGAGTTAGCAGGCAATAAAATATTTCTTTTGATTTTATTCAAAAGAATAAGGAAAAATGTAAATACAGATTTCCTTCAGAAATGAACAAATTAGGTTCGTGCAAATAACTTACAAAGTTTCGAAGTCAAGACTGGTGAAATTTTTATTTACACCAGCCTCCTCCATAACGTTTTCATCAACATTACCAGATTCAAGATAATCAGCCTGAATATCGTAATCCTCTTGCTGATTCTGATCAATGAAAGTGATCACTTCCTGCAATCCTTCAACAAATTTTTCAAAATCTTCCCTATAAAGAAAAATCTTGTGTTTCTCGAAATGAAAGTTTCCATCCTGTTCAAATCGCTTTTTACTTTCGGTAATAGTCAGGTAAAACTCTTCTCTTCTCGTTGATTTAACATCGAAAAAATAGGTCCTTTTCCCAGCTCGGACAGCTTTAGAATAAATCTCTTCTCGAAATCTGCTGTCATTTCCTACCTGATCCTCATTTCTGTCTAAATCTTCCATCTTACTCTTATTAAGTTTATTCCATGCTTACATTTTCAAAAATAAACAAAAATTCCGATAAATATTAAAAAATGTTAATAAACACGCTAACATAAAATATACTGATAAGCTGAACAAAGATTCACTTGTTATTTTTGATTTTACGGAGAATGTGGAAAAGGCCGTCCAAAAAGGTTTTCCTAACTCATATTTTTAAACAGCGTATTTTTATCTGTTCTTTTTAGCAGCAAGTAAAGTGTTTTGCAAAAGTGAAACTCTGGTCATTGGGCCAACTCCTCCCGGAACAGGCGTAATGTATGAGCATTTGGGTGCAACTTCGTCGAACTTGACATCTCCTTTTAAGCGCCAGCCTGATTTGGTTTCAGGCGCACTTATCCGGGTGGTTCCCACATCGATCACTACAGCTCCTTCTTTGACCATATCGGCTTTAATAAACTCTGGTGAACCCAGGGCTGCTATCAGAATATCAGCTTCGGCACAAACCCGGGCCAGATTTTTAGTCTGACTGTGAGCAACGGTTACCGTTGCATTAACACTTTTCTGGGACATCAGAATACTTAGCGGACGACCTACAATGTTACTGCGACCTACAATAACACAATTTTTACCTGAAGTCGGTATTTGATAGCGTTTGAGTAATTCGACAATTCCAAAAGGAGTTGCGGATAAAAAAGCAGGTAAGCCAAGAACCAGCCGGCCGACATTTTCCGGATGAAAACCATCAACGTCTTTCCGTGCATCAATAGTTTCAATGACTTTTTGTTCAGAGATATGTTTAGGCAGCGGCAATTGTACGATAAATCCATCCAAATCCGGATCATTATTCAGTTCGATAACTTTTGCCAGCAATTCGGCTTCGGTTACATCATCTTCAAAACGAATCAGCGATGAACGAAAACCAACTTCTTCACAGTCTTTAATTTTAAAAGCCACATAAGTTTCACTTCCCCCATCATGTCCAACCAAAACTGCAGCCAGATGCGGAGCTCTTTTTCCGGTCGAAACTATTTTTTTAACCTCGACCGCAATTTCCTTTTTTATTTCGTCAGCAGTTTTTTTTCCGTCAATTAATATCATAGAAATCAGTTTATTCGGTTATCTTTTGGGACCAGCATTTCCCATCATCCGGTTCATATTTTTACCCTGAGAAACGATTCGCATCATTTTACGGGTTTCGGTAAACTGTTTGATTAACCGGTTTACTTCCTGAATATTGGTTCCTGAACCGTCAGCAATTCGTTTTCGGCGAGAACCATTCAGAAGATTTGGATCTTCCCTTTCAGCCAAAGTCATGGAATAAATAATCGCTTCGATGTGCTTAAAGGCATCGTCTTCAATCTGAACATCCTTCAATGCCTTTCCCATTCCGGGAATCATTCCTGCCAGGTCTTTCAGGTTACCCATTTTTTTGATCTGCTGAATCTGTTTCAAAAAATCCGTAAAGCTGAACTGATTTTTTGCCAGTTTCTGCTGCAATTTTCTTGCTTCTACCTCATCAAATTGTTCCTGGGCTTTTTCTACCAGAGAAACGATGTCTCCCATACCCAGGATACGGTCGGCCATACGATCAGGGTAAAAAATATCGAGTGCGTCAAGCTTTTCACCTGTTCCAACAAATTTAATGGGTTTATCAACAATCGAACGAATTGAAAGGGCAGCACCACCCCGGGTGTCTCCATCAAGCTTAGTCAATACAACGCCATCAAAATTAAGCCTGTCATTAAATTCTTTCGCAGTATTTACCGCATCCTGTCCGGTCATTGCATCAACAACAAAAAGAATCTCATGCGGTTTGACAGCATCTTTAACGGCACTGATTTCGTTCATCATTTCCTGATCGATCGCCAAACGACCTGCAGTATCAATGATCACGACATCATTTCCATTTATTTTAGCCTGACGGATGGCTTCCAACGCGATTTTAACCGGATTACGGTTACCTTCATCCGTATATACCGGTACATCGATCTGCTGTCCGAGAATTTTTAACTGCTCAATTGCAGCAGGACGGTACACATCACAGGCTACAAGCAAGGGGTGACGACCTTTTTTACTCTTCAACATTTTTGCCAGCTTACCGGTGAAAGTGGTTTTCCCTGATCCCTGAAGACCCGCGATAAGAATAACAGAAGGATTTCCCTTTAAATTGATGTCCACAAATTTTCCACCCATAAATTCAGCCAATTCGTCGTGTACGATTTTTACCATCAACTGACTAGGCTTGAGTGAATTCAGGACATCAAGTCCAAGCGCTTTTTTACGGACACTTTCAGTGAATGATTTGGCTATTTTAAAGTTAACATCGGCATCAAGTAAGGCACGTCTTACCTCTTTCAAGGTTTCCGCGACATTTATTTCGGTAATTTTCCCCTGACCTTTCAGAAGTTTAAATGACCGTTCCAGCTTTTCGTTCAGATTCTCAAACATATCTAATTAAATGATTTTCAGGTGTTTATATTTTTTTATAATTACTACATGATACTCCTGTTCAGCCAGTTGGCGGATCTCAGTATGAGAATGATTATCTCATGGTAGTTTCATATGGTATAAAACTTCTGCAAAAATATAAAAATAAGCCATAGAGCTCTTCAAACTTAAAAATTTAAAAAATAATTGAATTTTGAGGGTTACCTTTTCTGCTTTTTGGGAATAAACAGTGTAGAAAGTTTAGTTTGATCCAAATAAAAAAGAATGGAAAAGAGTTACACCGATTATTACGGTTTATTATTCAGTTGTTCTTTTGATCACGAGTTGAACAGTTGCATGTTTAAAAAACTAAGGCAACTAACAGCAAGAGAAAGACTAACATATTACGACGCACTGACCCTGGAGGAAAAAAAATCCTTAATAAACAGACATAAAGAATGTCTTTCGGTCAGAGAGAAAAAGCCCTTTACGCAAATCGCAATAATGTAGATTAATTGGGAGCCGCCCGGCTCCCATCTACTTTTCTAAACGTATTGAAATCATCGCAATTCAATCTAACCCATCATTATTCCACAATTAGTCGTGTAAATAATCCGAACAACAGGATCAGTAAATGTTTTTTCATCATTATCGTTTTATTCCGTTATTTATTGTAATTCAAAACCACCTTTTCAACGCACGGCTTAGTTGTATCGGTTTAACTTCAAGCTCAAAAAACCAGCTAAATTTATGAATTCGCTTCCATATCATTAGTTGGAGTTTTCAGTTTCTTCAGCACCAGGCATCATGATCCAGCTTATTTTTCCAAGGTTATCAGGTTTCCCCGGCTCAGCCCTGGAAATACCCGTTTTGAATTTCCCGTTTGGCAATCCTTCGAACTTCAGCTCACGCCATGAGAAGGCACCTTTTTCATAATCAAAGGTTTCGCCATCGTCATCATACAGGCGGTAGATTCCATCCTTAGTCCCGTAATGACGGATTTCCAGATCAATCGTTTCACCGGCTTTGGGCGCCCGAAGGCGGGGTTTCATCATCGGGATCAATGCCCCGTCCTTTACAAATACCGGGATAATAGCCAATCCGGGCTCAACGGTAATCACTTCACCTTCACCGGCCAGCTTTCCGGTGTAAAAGTCGAACCATTTTCCCTCCGGAAGGACTACTTTCCGGCTGGTTTGGCCGATAAACATTGGTGCAACCAGGAGATTTCCGCCAGCCATGTACTGATCTTTAATTTCTTTACGGACCGCCTCTGCATATGGATTCTCATTCAAATCAGCTGAACCGGACTGCTCCGCCCGGCGTATGGAAAATCCTGGCTCGAGGTACATGGCACGAAACGGTGGGGTTCCTTCAAAATGATACCTGGCGAACTCAGAATAAAAATACGGCATCAAAGCCATCCGAAGATCGGAAACATAAAACGGAACCGGTGCATGGGTGCGTCCATTGTCTTTTCCACCGTAGTGATCAACATGCAATTCGAGCACTTTACCACGCTGAAAGATGGTCTGGAAATTTAATCCGAAACCAAAAATCTGTTCTTCCTTTTGCAATGGGAAACGCAGCGCTACCTGACCTTCATTAATACTGAAGGTAATTTTGTCAAGGCTCAGTGGAAAACCCGGCTGCGACATTTTATCGAGTCCTGACAACAAAGGTGTGCTGCCGGCAGCTTTCAGTAAATTATATTCGTCAGGAGTTCCTAAGCTTGTTTTCCAAACACCGGGCGCCACTTTCTCCCATTTCGGGTTTTGTGCCAGATTACTGCCGGCCGACCAGATCATCAGGATAAAGAGCAGATAAATGGATTTTAATCTCTTCATGGTTAAGGTTTAGTGTAATTATCAGTCAAAAACCAATATTCGGGTCAAAATGGTTATTGATTTATATTTCAGATTTACAGGTTAATTAGAAAAGCTTAAATATCTGCAAATTTTATAACGATTAGTCCATTTTAGGCTCAAAATGATGATATACAGTTTCGTGCAGTTTCTCCTGCAGGAGGTTTTACCTACGGTTCAGTTAAAACAATTGCTGAAGATGCAAAAGGATTCATCTGGTTTGGTACTGATCACGGTTTATTTCGGTACAATACCCGGAAAATGTAAAAATACACCATTCAGGAGTAGATTAAAGCTCCAGGTTTTTGCATAAACAGATAGTTTTTTGCAGATTTTTACGTGTTCCTATTCACCCGCGGGTTGTCGGATATATGCGGATTATAGGAGTAAAATCAGGAAATGTATAACCATACGATCTGGAAACACGGATTTTAAGGCAAACAAAAAAGCCTTGTAATTCAGATAATTACAAGGCTTTTATTTGAATATGTACCCCGGTTGGGATTCGAACCCAAGACCTACGGCTTAGAAGGCCGTTGCTCTATCCAGCTGAGCTACCGAGGCATCCTTTTTAGCGGTTGCAAATATATGAAAATTAGCCGACCTTCAGTCATCAATTTTTAAAAATCAAAAATATTCCGGCAATCCACTCAAAATGAGCTGAAATTGCCGGAATCATTGAGATTCTTAAATCAGTTCAATCTTATTTTGCTTACAGATAGTTTTCATTTCATCGGGCCATATACTCGACTGAATTTCACCGATATGAGCTTTCCGCAGAAAATACATACACAAACGTGACTGGCCGATACCGCCACCAACCGAAAGCGGAAGTTCTCCGTTTAACAGTCGTTTATGCCAGTACAGGTTTTTACGATCTTCTGTTCCGGTCATTTCCAGCTGTTTCAGAAGCGTATCCCTGTTTACCCGGATTCCCATCGATGATAATTCGAGCGAGGTTTCCATCACCGGGTTCCAGACCAGAATATCGCCGTTTAATCCTTTGCGGTTGCCGACTGTTGGAGTTGTCCAGTCGTCGTAGTCAGGTGCGCGTCCGTCATGTTTTTCGCCACCCGGTAGAAGCCCCCCGATGCCAATTATAAATACTGCACCGTATTTCCTGGCAACTTCGTGTTCGCGTTCTTTGGGTGTCAGCTTCGGAAACTGTTCTTCAAGTTCTTCAGCATGAATAAACGTAATTTCCTCAGGAAGAATAGGTTTAATCTGAGGAAAATTCTCGAATACGATAAACTCAGTGCGTAAAAAAGTAGAATAAATTTTCCGGACAATTTTTTTCAGAAAATCAAGGTTGCGTTCATCATCCGAAATAACACGTTCCCAGTCCCACTGATCAACGTAAAGGGAATGAATATTCGTCAGTTCTTCGTCAGGGCGGATGGCATTCATATCGGTATAAAGCCCGTAACCCTGTTCAATTTTCAGATCAGCCAGGGTCATGCGTTTCCATTTGGCAAGCGATTGAACCACTTCAGCCACATGGTCACCTAATTCTTTTACAGGAAATGACACCGGACGTTCAATGCCGTTCAGGTCGTCGTTAATACCGGTACCTTTCATCACAAACAAGGGGGCGGTAACACGGCGCAAACGCAATTCAGATGCCAGATCCTGCTGAAAACTGTCTTTTACAAGCTTTATCGCCTTTTCGGTCTGATTGACATCAAGCAAAGGCAGATAGTTTTGGGGGATTACTAGTTTCATTAATTCTTATTTTTATTGATTAATAAATGAAATTATCGAAAATCTTATATTATCGAACAAAAATAACAACAAATGAATCATTTTGAAAGATTTCTGAACACTTTTCGGTACATTTTATTATTTTTTGTCACTTATTGTGATCATTTACCAATAAGATTTCAATCAAACAATAAATTAAAGATTTCAATACAGGTTATCCGGTATATTTAGCTTCAACCATTCATTTCAATATTTTTCAGCGAATTCCAACAGTTAAAATTTCTATTTTTGTTTCGTATTTATGCTAAAAAATCTGCCATCAAATGTCCTTCAGTTATACCTGATCAAGATTGCCAAATGGTTTAATCTGGTCATGCCCATCGTTGTTCTGTTTTACCAGGAGAACGGATTGACTATGTCGCAGATTTTTATTCTAAAGTCCATTTATTCCATAGCGATGGTAGTTACCGAATTACCTTCAGGCTACCTGGCTGATGTCTGGGGATGCAGGCGAACGCTACTTCTGGGTGCCATATTGGGAACAATTGGTATTATCATTTACAGTTTTTCGGCCAGTTTTGGAAGTTTTATTGTTGCTGAAATTATTCTGGGAATCGGATTTAGTTTTGTTTCAGGAGCTGACTCCGCGATGCTATATGATTCGTTAAAGGCCGAAAACCGGGAAGATGAATACATAAAATATGAAGGCCGGATTACTTCCGGAGGAAACTTTGCCGAAGCGCTTGCCGGAGTTGCAGGCGGTTTACTGGCTACTTTCAGTTTAAGGACGCCCTATTATTTTCAGATTTTTGTGTCAGCCATTGCCATTCCCGGAGCTTATTTCCTGCAGGAACCGCTGCATGTTCTGGAAAGATCTCATTTGAAAATGAAGGAAATCTGGTCCATTGTCAGGCTGACTTATATGCAACCGGAAATGAGAAGCGCCATTATGATTTCTTCGTTTACGGGAGCCGCAACTTTAACTTATGCCTGGTTTGTACAACCTTACTTTCAGGAAGCCGGCGTGCCCGTTTCGGTTTTTGGAATTTTATGGACCATGCTCAATCTATCGGCCGGTGTTTTTTCGATGTATTCGTATCGTTTTGAACGACGTCTTGGAAAGAAAAACACCCTGTTACTGATTGTGGTCCTTCTTTCGCTCGGATTTATCCTTGCATCGCTGGAGATCAGTTTTGCAGGAATCGCTATTCTTTTCGGGTTTTACATGGTACGCGGAATCGCCACACCTGTTCTGAAAGATTATATCAATCAATACACCGATTCAAAGGTGAGGGCAACCATACTATCGGTCAGGAACTTCGAAATACGCATCATTTTTGCAGTTATCGGCCCGGTTTTAGGTTATCTCACTGATACATTCAGTTTAAAAACAGCCTTGTTTATTGCCGGGATTACCTATTTTGCTGCAGCCATGCTGAGCATTCTGTCACTTCTGAAAAAATGATTATTTATCAATAATATTACGAAAAAGTAGTATATATTTGGTGGTGTTTACAAGTTAGCAACCATTATAAATGAAGACACTTCGATTGATATTAACATTTTACAAGTCGTTTGCATTACTTAGTTTATTGCTGACTTTGACTTGCCTATTTATCATTTATAAATATGGAAAGAATGGAATCCATATTCTACAAGCTCTCTTTTGGTTTAAACTGGTTACACTTGGGCTAATATTTTACTATACAAATAGTTACAAGAAAGCGGAATGCTATTATTATAAAAATCTTGGGATATCAAAACAAAAACTATGGATTCCAATTTTGATTTTTGATTTTTCCTTTTTTCTTATTTCAGCGATAATCTTAGCGACAAAATTACATGAGACACTCCCTCGAAGTTGATAGCATTATCCTTGAATTTGGCACAAAGAGAGTACTGCATGATGTTTATCTCAAAAATGAGACAGGGAAAATCACGGGTATTCTTGGACGGAATGGTTCTGGGAAAACATGCTTAATGAATATCATTTATGGAGAACTTGACACCAATGAAAAATCCGTTAGACTAAATGGAGTAGCAATTTTTAATGGGTTTCGTAACCCTAACAATTTTAGGTATTTACCTCAATTTAGCTATATTCCCCAAAACTTAAAAATTGAAAGAATTTTCAAGGACTTTGAACTTGATTTTTCCCAATTCACAGATCATTTTCCCGAGTTTGAAAAATACTATAAAGTAAAATTACACAAATTACCTGAAAACGAGTTCTATTTCTCATGTTATTCTAATTTGTTTGAACTAATATTTTGTGGTTCAAAAATTATCCTTCGGTAACTGGTCAGGTTTGGCGTCCCATTATCTGTTACCTCACAAACAACATGAAAGCTCTTTCCCAAAGAATTGGAAGGAATCACCAGTGTTGCTTTACCTGAGTTACTGTTTGAGATAGAAACGGTACCGGTATAGGTACCAGCTTCAGGTTGAACCCACCATTTGTACGTCAGTGAATTTCCGTCAGGATCGGAGCTTGCTGATGCATCAAGGTTTACCGTTGCGCCTGGCTGTGGTGTTTTTGTAATAATGTCAATCCCGCTGTTGCCATCAACGACAACAATCGGATTTCGGTTTCCGGCGCCGTCTTTTGCCCAGTCCATACGGGATGCAAAATTATTAAATGTTGCAGCATAAAACCGGCTCTCGTAATTCGTACAAATGTTATAGGCAGTTCCTGTATAGTTTACATACGAATAGCCATTGTTGTCTTCTCCCTTACCCCATACAGAATAACCACCCCACCCCGCTTGAGTTGGTACATCAGGATTGTTAAGTCCGTTAGGCATGATATGCAAAAATGCCGGCGTATCTCCTTCAACGCCCCAAACGTATTTTGGATAGTCACTGCCGAGGTTTCCGTGATTCTGGATATTAGTTTCATACTGGGACCAATTGTTTTTCCCTGTACCATTCTGATATTTCCAGGCACAATCATCCCAGATAAAAAGAAGTTCATCTGAGAATTCACGACGCATCCAGGCATGTGAGCTGGTTTCGAAACTGGATTTTTGTGCCCGGTCCTGATCGGTTATTGCATAAGTCCGGATATTGTGCAGGAAAGTTTTTAATTCCGATTCACTTCGGGTTTGTTGAACCTGCCAGATTGATTGAGCCAATGTATTTCCACCGCCCCAAAAAGTTACCCAGATCGGACGATCATCATCTTCGTCAACCAGTTTGATGATGAGATTACTTCCGTCGGAATTATTTGCTGCGCCTACGAAACTCATTCCCATAAGCATACTACCAAACATAAGGCGGTCTTTTAAATATTGAGCGCTTGGCCAGTAACCAATTTCCTGACTGGTTAGAGCGTTTAAGCAGATTGGGCAAATCTTTTTCGTAAGCAGCGACTACTCCTTTTTCTATATCGATAAACTGTTTTTGATAATTGACATTATCCATACTCCAACCTGTTGTAACTACAATTCCTTCAATTTCATACAGATCAGCATGAACCATCAAACGAATCAGCGATTCATGGTCATCGGGTTCCCAGGTGGATATATCGGTTAAAACAACTATTCGAGGTTTAAACGGAGCAGCATTAATTACTATTGAAATAGTAAATACCAACCAGAAAAAAAGAATAGAAGAAAATTTTATTTTCATTTTAGCTTAGTTTTTTGTCAAATCATTTAATTCTGTATTGATGTCATCATCATCATTTTCCCCGACGAAACCTTCATATCTGATTTTTTATTTTTCTTTCGAATTGAACTTTTCAATGACCACCGCAAGCAAAATCACTAAACCTTTGATAACCTGTTGCCAGAAAGGAGATACATTGAGCAAAACCAGTCCATTATTGAGGATTCCGATAATCAGCGCTCCCTGAACAGTTCCCATAATCGTTCCTTTTCCTCCGGAAAGTGAAGTTCCGCCAATGACAACGGCAGCAATGGAATCGAGTTCGAAACCCATACCGGCATTGGGCTGGGCAGAGTCCAGACGCGAGGTGACAATGATTCCACCAACAGCAGCCAAAGCTCCGGCAATGGAATAGACGATCATCTTGATTTTTTTGATTTTCAGGCCTGAAAGTTCCGCGGCAGTTTCGTTACCGCCAATAGCATAAATATGCCTGCCCAATCGTGTTTTGTTTGTCATGACCACGGCAGCCAACACCACAATGGCTGATATCCAGACAGGCATCGGAATTCCAAGGAACCAGCCTGTGCCAATGAAGGCCATTTGATCGCTGAATCCGGTTATCGGGAAACCACCGGTGAGCAACATGGTTAAACCGCGGGCGATAGTTAACATGGCCAGCGTTGCCACAAATGGCGGTACTTTGAAACGGGTAATGGTCAGACCGTTAAACCAGCCTAAAAATGCACCGACAAGGGTTCCTCCAACCAGCGCGCCCATTAGTGTAAATCCGAGGTACATATTCCAGCCGGTGATTTCGGTGCCGTATTTTAACATGACTGCAGTTATTGCTCCTGAAAGCGCCAAAATTGAACCAACCGAAAGATCAATTCCTCCAATAAGAATAACGAGTGTCATCCCCACCGAAACAATCATGTTCACCGAAATCTGACGCATCACATTCCAGGTATTATCAGCCGAAAGAAACCGATCTGAAAGAAAACTCAAGGCAATACACATGACCAGCAAAGCAATGATCGATTGAAATTTTACGAGTTTATCTTTTAAATTTAAAGTATCCATAAGTTTAGTTTTATTCTTTTTCACTCAATGCAGCCTTCATAATCAGTTCTTCAGTTGCTTCGGCCCTGCTCAGAGTGGCCGTTTGTTTCGATTCCGACAATACCAGGATCGTATCTGAAACAGCCAGTATTTCAGGCAATTCAGACGAAACGACTATTATTCCCATACCTTTTTCCGCCAGTTCGTTGATGAGTTTATAGATTTCGGCTTTGGCGCCAACATCAATTCCACGGGTAGGTTCGTCAAGCAACAATATTTTCGGATGGGTAGCAAGCCATTTGGCAATGACCACTTTTTGCTGGTTTCCGCCGCTTAATTTATGTACTTCCATTTGCGGCGACTTGACCTGAGTATTTAATTTCTGAATGTAATCGCGACTTAATTCTGTTTCTTTCTTTTTATTGATGAAACTGAACCTGGAAATTTTCTCCAGACTGGCCAGACTGGTATTCTTTGCCACATTCATATTCAGGATTAAACCTTGGATTTTGCGGTCTTCAGGAACCAAAGCAATTCCGGCAGCAATGGCATCGGCAACGTTCCGAAATTGTTTTTCTTTTCCTTCAACGAATATTTTCCCTGAAGTCAATTTGGGATACAGACCGAAAATAGCTTCAAGAACTTCCGTACGTCCGGCTCCCATTAGTCCGCAAATACCCAGAACTTCGCCCTTTTTCAATGAAAAACTGACTTTGTTGACCAGCAGATCGTTTTTGTTTTCCGGATTTTGGAAGCAAAGATTCTCAACCCTCAATATTTCATGAGATTGGATATTTTCACCCGTCCTCATGTTTTCAGAGAGTTTCCGTCCAACCATCATCTGGATCAATTGCTCCTGCGATGTTCCTTTGATGATGCCGGACCCAATCTTTTCACCATCGCGTAACACCGTAAAACGATCTGCAATTTCGAAGAGTTCCTTTAGTTTATGCGAAATATAAACGATAGCTACACCTTTGGCTTTTAAGTCATTAATGATTTTAAAAAGCAGTTCAACTTCCTGATCACTGATTGCTGAAGTGGGTTCATCCATAATCAGCACCTTGGAATCGAGTAACAATGCTTTGGCTATTTCAACCAGTTGCTGCTGACCTACCCGAAGCTGATTCAGGGGAGTTTCCGGATTGATGTCCAGATGAAGCCGGCTCAGCAATTCTTTGGCTTTTTTATGCATTTTCTGATAATCCAGAAAACCCAGTCGGTTGATCATTTCATTGCCAAGGAAAAGATTTTCAGTGATGCTTAAATATGGAATCAGGTTCAATTCCTGATGAATGATAATTACGCCCTGTTCGCTGGCTTCTTTCGGGTTTTTAAAACTGACTTTTTCTCCGTTCAGGATTACATCTCCTTCATATTCCGTATAAACTCCTGAAACGATTTTCATCAGGGTTGATTTCCCGGCGCCATTTTCACCAATAATAGCAGTCACTTCTCCCGGAAAAATCTGCAGATCGATATTTCTCAGAGCATAAACTCCTGAAAAGTCCTTGGAAACATTTCTGACTTCCAGAACCGGAACCGCTTGATTATTCTTATTTTCCATCGGATATTTTTACTGAAACAGGAAGGACACGTAGATCAGATAAATCAATATTTTCTTCGCTGATTTCGATTGCACCGGCAAATTCAAGTTCTTTACCAACTTCAGCCGAATTCCTCAGGCGCGAAACCACTTTTTCTTTTACCAGTTTATTGATTGCTACCGAAACAGCATTAAAATCGGTCATATTCAGGAAGTAGTTGATGTTTACTTTTCCTGAACCGTCGCGAACAGCGTTTCCATAAATGAAATCGGTCGCGATTTTTATTTTCGTGTTATCATCCAGCGCCAGAACTAAAAATTCAGGATCAACCTGTTCAATTCGTCCTTTTCCTTTCAGCATAAAATACCAGGTTTTCGAAATCCCCAGTTTATGTCCGAATTTATTAAAAGCATCTTCAGGATTCTGATTGATAGATTTCAGTATATCACCTATTTGAGTTGCATTCGCGATGCTTACCGGAAGACTGTCGTTCCAGAATTTTGCGGCATAATCTGCTGCATTAAAAACTGCTGGTTGATTGGCTGCACGGTGTTTTTCAAGGTTTTGAATATCCAGTAAAAGATAAATAACCAGGATCACAGCAAGTATTCCAATCGAATAGTTAAAAATTTTGCTCATGGTTCTTATTTTTCGGATTGATATTTCGCGACATTTTCAGGAGTAACCAACACCACCTCTACCGGAGTTTTGGTACTAAAATCGCGTTTGCCTTTCACATATTCGTCAGCCAGATCGGCCGAAGTTCGTGCCATCAAAATGGGGAATTGCATCACGGTAGCGGCAATCTTTCCTGATGCAATGCCGTCGATGGCATCTTTAGACCCATCAAAACCGAAGATTTTCACTTTGTGGGCTTTTCCGGCAGCCAGAACAGCCTGGTAAGCACCCATTGCCATGGCATCGTTTCCACAAAAAACGGCATCAATATCCGGATTGGCCTGCATGATGGTTTCCATCACGTCCATGGCTTTGTTCCGGTCGAAATCGGCACTTTGCTGAGCCACCATTTTCAAGCCCGGAAATTCGTCCACCACACTGTGGAATCCGTTTGAACGGTTCCAGGTATTGTTGTCGCCAACCAATCCAAGTATTTCAACATAGTTTCCTTTCTTGCCGACCTGACGAACAAAATACTGCCCCAGTTTCACGCAGCCGGTGAAACTATCCGACAACAACTGCGTGGTAGCAGCATCGCGTGAATTGATTTCACGGTCCATGCAAAATGTGGGGATTCCGGCTTCTTTGGCTCGTTTTACGTTCAGCACCGAACCATCGGCATCCGTCGGATTAAAGAGAATGGCATCATAGCCCATCGCGATAATGTTATCGAAATGCTCGGCTTCTTTGGCCGAATTATTCTGTGAATCGAAAATCTGGGCTTCGTAACCCAACTCACGGGCCCGACCGGCAGCCGATTCACCCAATACGACAAACCATGGATTATTCAGGGTTGAAATCACCACGGCAATTTTATTCGATTTCTTTTTCTCTGAAGTTTGATTACAGGCGTTCAGGCCAAAAATCAAAAGATACAGAAAGACAAGTTTAGTTTTAGTTAAGACGGTTTTGTTCATAATATCACATTTCTAATAGCATAAATTCAATTTAATATTTATTGAAAATCTAAGAACAAAATGAGCGTTTCCTTGATTGCCCCCTAAATCCCCCAAACGGGGGACTTTACGCCAACCAAGTTTGAAACGACTCTTTTCAAACTTCGGTTTTCTACTCCCTTCTCCCTCGGAGAAGGGCTGGGGATGAGGCTTATGTGAGTTTTTATACATTAGTGTTTAATTCAATCTCAGATTAACATTTTTAATGCAGTTTCCATCAATCCTTCTCCTGAAATTCCATAATAGTTGAATATCTCAGTTTGCGATCCGTTTACCGTATCCTCAACAGGCAAACCGACAATTTTAAACGGAACATACAATCTTTCCTGCATCAGCAGCGAAGCACAGGCCTCGCCCAAACCTCCGTTGACAGAATGTTCCTCAACGGTAACTATTGCTTTGCATCTTTTTGCAAGTTCGGTAATCGCATTTTTATCCATTGGATTAATCGTGTGCATGCTGATGACTTCAGCACTGATTCCTTTGCTATCCAAAAGTTTGGCTGCTTCATAAGCAGGCGCCACCGTTTCGCCACAGGCAATAAAAGCCACATCGTTTCCTTTGCAAATAACCGATGCTTTGCCGATTTCAAATTTCTCTTCTATCCGTGGCAGGTCAGGCATGTTTTTCTTACCGAATTTCAAATAGATCGGCTTGCTTGATTTTGATGCTGCCAGAACAGCTTCCCTGGCTTCAAAATTATCAGCCGGCACAACAATCTGAATGTTGTTTATCGCGCGTAAAACGGCCACATCGTGTATGGAAAAATGCGTTGTTCCCAGCGCTCCGTAACTCACTCCGGCACTGATTCCAATCAGTGTAACCGGTTGATCGGAGTAGGCCACATCGTTTTTAATCTGTTCGAGTGCGCGTGTTGTCAGAAAACAGGCCGGTGAAACCGCGAATACATTTTTCCCGGCAGAAGCCAAACCTGCAGCCACGCCAACCAGATTTTGCTCGGCAATTCCAACTTCAACAATTTGTTCCGGAAATTTTACTTCGTAAGGAACAAGTTTGCCCGATCCCCGTGAATCACTTGTTACCGCAAGGATATCGCGGTCTTTTTCAGCCAGCTCCATTAAGGTAGCGGAAAATATTTCCAGATTGGCTTTCCCCATATTTAATGTTTTGAATGTCATGTTATTGATTCAATTGTATTTTTATTCACTTCTTGTCATTTATTGTCATTTGCTACGCGTCATTGATTATATTAGCTGCAAATCAGTTGATTGAAGAACAATTGAATGACTATCAATGACTACTGATTGACCATTGATTGACATATTAATGCAAAAGTTACTAAGATGCCCTCCCTAATGGATTATTAGCGCTTCCAACTCAGCATATTGGTGATCCAATTCCTCCATTGCCAGTTTATACTGCTCATCTGACGGGACACCATGGTGCCATTTTGCTACATCTTCCATATAGCTCACTCCTTTTCCTTTCACCGTATTGGCAATGATTAGCGTTGGTTTGTTTGTTTCCAGAGGCACTTTCTGAAATGTTTCACGCAATTCAGGAATACTGTTTCCATCAATCGAAATCACCGACCAGCCAAAGGCCTTGAATTTTTCATCAATCGGATAAGGACTGCAAACATCACGGTTTCGACCTGAAATCTGTAAGGTGTTATGGTCCAGAATAGCAACTAAATTGTCCAGTTTGTAATGCGAAGCCATCATAGCAGCTTCCCAGTTCGAACCTTCAGCCAGTTCGCCGTCACCAAGCAAAGTAAAAACCCGAAAGCCTGCATGGTCCTTTTTCGAAGCCAAAGCAATTCCTGCTGAAATAGGAAGTCCGTGTCCCAGCGCACCGGTATTAAACTCAATTCCTTTCACTTTCCGGGTCGGGTGTCCAACATATTTCGACTGAAATTTGCACATTGTTTCCAGATCACTTTCAGGGAAAAAACCCTGTTCTGCTAAAACTACGTAGAGCGCTTCAACCGTATGACCTTTACTTTGAATGTAACGATCCCTGTTTTTGTCCGAAAAATTTTCAGGCGAAACATTTAAGACATCGTTGTATAAAACATTCAGGATATCGGTACACGAAAGACTTCCCCCGGTGTGACCGGCTTTGGCTATTTTGATGTATTTCAGCAATGCCTTTCTGTAATTGACCGATTTAAGCTGAAGTTCCTGATCAGTATATTTTTTTTTCATCTTTCTCTTTTCTACTTCCTATTTATGAGTGTATACTTCCCATCCCATGTAATTGCCAATGGCTTCTTCCAGAATTTCAGATACGTGTCCACGAACCATGGCAACATGATGCTCAAATCCATTTTTGCACATGTATTTCATTAAATTCTGAAGATTTGGAATTGCACAAACAGCGATACCACCATCCATTCCATACGGATCGTCGGTCATGTTACCTTCGCCCATATAGGTTTTGATGGCGCCTTTCATGTCGTCAGTCGAGATGCGGAAATAGGTCATTTTACCTGCGGCAACTTTGCCTTTTACGGCGCCAAATGTGTCTTCATGACCTAATACAGTACCCAACACATCCAGTGTCCCGATTTCAATTTCGCTCTGGAAAAATGATTTTGGATAGTTGCTGCAATGCGTACAAACCACCTTGTTCCGATCTTCAGCAAAATTGTTGTTCCAATCAAGGATAGCCGATGGAGTTTGTGCGGCCAAAGCCAAAGCATACATGGAGATTGTTCCGGCAACGTCCACTTCGCAGGCTGATGGCATCAGTTTTTCGCCCATCATACTCATGGTTACACAAGCTGCACAACCGTAGTTTTTCTCAATCGATTCCCAGCACTGAATAGCCGAAATGTCAATGTTATTTTCCTGAATCCAGTTTTCGACAGCCAGGCCAAAACGTGCCTGTTTGGCAATTTGTCCTTTGTGTAGAATGTTACATTTTCCATATTCCTGAATAGCAGCTACTTTATCAACAACAGCTTTGTCTGTTTCGCTGATTTTTTCGGCGGCTGCAATAATTTCCGACATATCAACCGGTACAATCGTAATATCATAAGCCTGTAAAAGTTTTTCACTGAAACGCATCGTCTGGAAACCAATCGGACGGGTTCCAATGGCGCCCACCCGAAGGCCTTTCATTCCTTTTACCACGCGGCAGATTCCGGCAAACTTCAAAATATCTTTGGTGAATTCTTTGCTTTCGAGGCTATAGGTGTGATAGATTGTATCGGTAAATTTAATTCCATACTGATAAAAATTGTTGCAAACCGAAAGTTTTCCACAGAAGGCGTCACGACGGCTTTTCACATCCACTTTATCATTATCGTCGTCGACTGCCTGAACCAATACCGGTACTTTCAATCCCGACATTTTGATCGAATTAACCACTCCCAGCTCATCTCCAAAATTCGGAAGAACCACGATGATTCCTTCAATCACATCGCTGTTTTTGCGGAACAGCCCGCCACATTTCACTGCATCGGCATAACCTTCAATGTTGCCTGTTGGTGTTTCTTCCGAAGGCAGGATGATGGTATTGAATCCCATTTTACCAAGTTTGTCCAGCACTTTGGCTCGTGCTTCAACGGCCAGTTTTGAGTTGAAAATATTGCGGGTGGCAATGATTACTCCGAATGTTTGTTTTTTTTGTTTCATATCCAACTATTTACGATTTTTCTATTTTCTATTTACCATTTTGTTTCAAGTTCCAAATTCCAAATTCCAGGTTCCAAGTTGGGTTCGATGGCGCATTCATTTAACCCGTATCCCGCAACCCGCATCCCGTATCCCGCAACAGTTCCTCTACTCCACTAATCGTGAGCGTCTTACGGCCACTTTCCATCCTGAATACAACTTTTCTATTTCTTCTGCCGGCATTTCAGGAATAAATGTTCGATCCACTTTCCGGAGTGATTTTATTTCTTCGGGATCTTTCCAGAAGCCGACTGCCAGTCCGGCCATAAAAGCAGCACCCAAAGCAGATATTTCTTCAATATTGCTTCTGACAACTTCTTTGTTTAGCATATCTGATTGAAATTGCATCAGGAAATTATTCCGGGTTGGGCCACCATCCACACGCATTTCGCGGAAAGGAATACTGGCATTTTGAACCATCAGGTCAATCAGATCTTTCACCTGATAGGCGATTCCTTCAAGAGCTGCACGCACGATATGCGCTTTTTTCGTATTGCGGGCCATTCCCGAAATGCAGGCCCGGGCCTGATTGTCCCAGTATGGTGCACCGAGCCCAACAAACGAAGGCACGAAATAAACCTGATTGCTGTCTTTTACTGAAAGTGCCAGTTCTTCCGACTCCGCAGCGTTTTTTATCAGTTCGGCATCATTAATCAACCATTTGATTGTATCGCCGGTGCAATGAATATTTCCCTCGAACACATAATCAATCACTCCTGCCCTTCCATAGCCAATTGAAGTAACCAGGCCTTTTGGAGAAGGCAGTGGTTTATTGCCAATGTTCATCATGATTGAAGAACCTGTTCCATAGGTAGCTTTGGCCATTCCTGGTTCAAAACAGTTTTGTCCGAACAAAGCGGCATGAGAATCGCCCAGCAATCCGGCAATTGGCAAAGACTGATCAAAAATCACGGAAGGTTCAGTGTAGCCAAATATTTCATCACTGAATTTCACTTCCGGAAACATGGATGGATCCAAATCAAAAATAGTAATCAGCTCATCGTCCCATTTCAACGTATTGATATTGAAAAGCATGGTACGGCAGGCATTTGAATAATCGGTGGCATGAACTTTTCCATTGGTTAATTTCCATAGTAACCAACTGTCCATTGTTCCTAACAATAAATCGCCGTTTTGTGCTTTTACTTTAGCGCCCGGAACATGGTTGATAATCCAACGTAATTTACTGGCCGAAAAATACGGATCGATAATCAATCCTGTTTTTTCCTGAATTTTTGGTCCTAAACCCTGCTCGTTTAATGCGTTGCAAAATTCTCTTCCGCGTTGACACTGCCAGACTGCAGCATTGGCAATTGGTTTTCCGGTGGTTTTATCCCAAATCATGCTGGTTTCGCGCTGATTGGTGATCGAAATAACAGCAATATCTGAAGTTGTCAATTTGTTTTTCGCCAGAATTTCGGTCAGCCCTTTCTGCGTATTTGCGAATATTTCCTCCGGATCGTGCTCAACAAAACCCGCTTCAGGATAAAATTGTTGATGTGGAAAACTTAGCCGATCGACCAAACTGGCTTGCCTGTCAAAAAGCATCACTTTCGAGGCCGAAGTACTCTGGTCAATTGCCAGAATGTATTTTTTATTATTCACGATTTTGAGTAATTTTTAAAGCGCAAAAGGGAAAAATAGTTTTATATTCAAAATGACCAGGCTTAATCAATGATTGTTCAGTAATCTTCATATTCCATGTGTCAATAATTTCAAGTTTATAATCCTGGTCGCCAGGTAAATCAATTTGCATGGTTTCGTCAGGATTTGCAACATAAGCCAGATAATATTCGCCAGGTTTTGAAAACAGGTAAATATTATTATTCAAATTTTCAGGGTCGCCGTTGTCAAAGAGTATCGGGTTCATTTCTTTAACCGGAGCCTGTTCCATAATGGATTTGAAAAATGCAATGCGTTTAGGGCTATCACCTATGAGTGTGCCGCCTTTTGCCCACCATCGAACTTCAGTAGTGTCAGAATCATTTTTGAAAGTATCTCCATGCATTGGATACCCGCCACTTAAACCAGCCATCCAAAAATAACTGGTCATTTCCTGTGCGGTTAAACGTCCCCATCCACTTGGGACATCGCCCTCGTATCGCATTTCATCAAAAAGCAACGGTTTTTGATATTTATTTCGCCATCTTATGGCATTGTAAAATTGAGAAGTTTGAGTACTGACATGAGTTACCCAAGGTTTTGTATGATCATAAAAATGATCCTCCGTATCATACCAATTGTGGATTCCCCTCAAATGCTGATAAGGATCTTCCTTTTGGAGTAAATTACCAATTCCTTCCCAGTCAATAGTATCCTTTATACTGGGAACATCCCACTCATTTGCAAGCGACCACCATACATTACGGTATGCTGAAATCCGGGCAATCATATACCTCACATAGTGTTCATTCATTTCATCTCCCATTTCAGAATATCCCCATTTGTCGTAAGGATGGAATAAAATTACGTCAGCCTGAATACCCATATCCATGAGCTGTTTAACGCGGAGATCAAAATTCTGAAAGAACTCATAATTGGGCTGAGATAAATCGTTTTCATCGCCATTTCTTTTGAATGGATATATCCACGGTTCAGTTTCATTACCATATTTATACCATTTTGGAAAAACACACATCCTTATTTTATTAAATGGTGCACTGGCAAGAGTTTCCAATGTTTTTTCCTGGATACTTTGTTTAACACTAGTCCATTGATAAGCAGTAGTGCCGATGGAATAGAATGGAGTCTGATCAGCATATTTCAGGTAAAATGTATTTACAATTTCGACTGGACCGTGATTTTTATTGGTGGCAGGTACGCACTCGAAACTTCCTTTTTTACCTGAAAGAGTTTCAACATTACTTATGGTTTTATAAGTCCAATCACCAACAGTATCAGGAGAAAACCGAATACGATAAATTCCGTTTCCGTCATAAAAACCTGGTACCTTAATGCTTTTTTCTTTTAATTCAAAAATTGCATTGAATTCAACGTCAATAAATGGACTTCCTGCTGAAGGTCCTTTGATTTCAATTTCAAAAACATCCCATTGTTCTATTTTTGCTATTTCTTTGGATTGATCGCACGCCGTAATTAAAATCGCAACAATGAATTGAAAGATGAACTTTTTCATATTTTTTAAATTAAGATTTTCCGGGTTTTGTTTTTTCTTCTGCAATAATCAGTTCAATCTCATTGTCCCGGAAAAGTTGCATGTGATCCGGATCAATAAATGGATCAGTAATAATATAATCGATCAATGAAAGTGCTCCCAAACTGGCAAAAGCATTCAATCCGATTTTAGTAGAATCTGCCACCAGGTAGGTTACATCGGCGGCTTCTATCATTGCCTTTTTCACAGCAATGTCGCTTAAGCTTGGATAAGTCAAACCCGAACGCAGTGAAATCCCAGCCGTTGCAAGGAAAAGCTTATCGACATGAATATCTTCGAAAAAAGTCGCAGCTTTTAGGCCGGTGAGCGAAAGTGTTGGCGGTTTGAATTCGCCACCTGTAACAATCACGTCAATACCAGGCTCAGCGCCAAGCAACATGGCAATATTGAGCGCATTGGTGATCACAGTCAATCCGTTGCGACCAATTAAATTTCGGGCTATTTCGGTTGTTGTTGAGCCGGAATCCAAAATAATCGAATCCCCTTTTTCAATCAACTCTGCCGCTTTTCTTCCGATTAGTTTCTTTTTATCGAGGTTGTCCTGATTGAGCAAGGTGAAGGATTTCACACTGGCTTCCACATTCTTCAGATAAGCCCCACCATGTTCCCTCCGAATAAAACCATCCGACTCAAGCTTCTCAAGATCCTGACGAATAGTAACTTCCGATACTTTAAATATTTTAGCCAGATTAATCACCTTGGCTGATCCGTCTTCCC
>JBBSBP010000004.1:0-120764 GCA_038251165.1 Bacteroidales bacterium
AGATACCAGGCCCAACCCTGCGTTTTACCGAGGGTGATTACGCAGTTATTTATGTGAAAAATGAAATGGATGTGGAAACATCTGTCCACTGGCACGGGATTTTATTGCCTAATTTTTTCGATGGCGTGCCGTACCTGACCACGCCGCCCATACTGCCCGGGCAAACACAAAAATACGAGTTCCGGCTCAAACAGGCCGGTACATATTGGTACCATTCACACACCATGTTGCAGGAACAAAGCGGCGTGTATGGTGCGTTGGTCATCGAGCCCCGTAAAAAAACACTTGAATATGATAAAGACCTGGTATTGGTGATTTCCGACTGGACCAATGAAAAACCACAAAATGTGCTGCGCAATCTAAAACGCGGAAACGAGTGGTACACCATCAAAAAAGGAGCGGCTACACCCCTTAACCAGGTAATTGCCCGGGGTGCGCTGGGCGCACAACTCAACTTTTGGAAACACCGCATGGAAGGTACTGACATTGCCGATATTTACTACGAGGCTTTTTTAATTAATGGTCAGCGAACTCAGGAATACCCTGATTTTAACCCGGGTGAAACCGTGAGATTACGTATTGTGAACGCTGCCGCATCCACTGCTTTCTGGTTGACAATTGGGGGTGGAATCCCAACGCTGGTGTCGGCTGATGGATTGAGTGTCGAACCCTACCAAACCGACAAATTGTTTATCGCTGTTGCCGAAACATACGACTTTCTGGTAACTATTCCACAGGAAGGCAAAATTGAATTCCGGGCAACCGGACAGGACGGTTCAGGCAAAACTTCTGCATTTATTGGCAAGGGGCAACCAATTCCTGCATTGAATATCCCCAAACCCGATAAAATAAAAATGATGCAGCAAATGGCCAAGATGGAGATGGGCATGGGCGCACCCGCCATAAAATTCAGGCCAAAACATGACGACCCGCACCGGATGCGCAAAAACTGGGGAATGACAATGCCCGAAATGGATGGTATGGAAAAAATGAACATGCAACAAAGTTCTGAAATGAAACATGAGATGCAGGACATAGCGACGGAACCCATGCATACAATGCACCATGACACTTTACAGGAGCAACAAATGGATGCCGATGGGAGGAACATGGACATGGATATGGGCGGTAAAGGGATGTATGACGAATACCACTATAATTTTTTGAAATCGACCGAAAAAACCAGTTTCCCAAAAAATGCGCCGGTGAAAGAAATTCTGCTCAACCTCACCGGGAACATGCAGCGCTACATCTGGAGCATGAACGGAATCCCGCTTTCCGAAACCGACAAAATAAAAATCAATAAAGATGAGGTTACCCGCATCACTTTCAACAACCTCACTATGATGCACCACCCGATGCACCTGCACGGCCACTTTTTCAGGGTAATCAACGAAAACGGGGAATATTCACCTCTTAAACATACCGTAAACGTGGCGCCCATGCAGCAGGTAACGGTTGAGTTTTATGGCAGTGAATATGGCGATTGGTTTTTTCATTGCCACATCCTCTACCACATGATGGGAGGCATGGCACGGATATTTAGTTACGACACACCCCGCGACCCCAGACTTGGAGGTTTCCCGGTTTCCAAATTCATTCACGAAACCAACCGCTGGTATTCGTGGGGATTGGCGGATGTCGCTTCGCACCTCACAGAGCTGAACCTGGTTGCTTCCAACCTTCGCAATCAATTAAACCTGAGCGCAGAATATGGATGGAACCAAAACATGGAAGCTGAATTTACCTACGAACGCTATTTGTATGATTATTTTACCGTATTTGGCGGGGTGAACATGGAAAATGAACAGCCCGAAAACCTCGATGAAATTTCGACCACCGCCGTGGCCGGGTTCCGCTGGTTTACACCTTACATGTTTAAGCTCGATGTGCGGATTGATAACGAATTAAGGCCACGTTTGGCCATCGGACGGGAATTGATGGCATTCCCAAGGTTGTTTGTTTTCGGTTATTATGAATATCAAATGGATTTCGGGTGGGTCAACAATTTCGGGACGGACACCAATTTTAAAGATGAGACCGTTTGGCGTGCCGGAGCCGAATACATGTTATCGAAAAATTTCTCATTAATGGCCAGCTTCGATAACCGTTTTGGTGCAGGTGGAGGTTTAACTATAAGGTTCTAAGCCCATGAATGACTATAAAAAAAATAGTCTTACCCTAATAGCTATGTATTTGAAAATGGCTTACGGTAAAGGAACATTCATGGCTTTTGCCATTCAAAAACAGATGCTGGTTTATATCGCTGTAATTGCAATTTTATTAACAGTTCTAAAAACATATCTGTCATGGTAAATAAAGTTAATCACAAACTCCACGAAACACATCCAACGCATACTGAAAATGAGAACAAATACTATTGCCCAATGCGATGTGAAGGCGATAAAACATACGACAAGCCAGGCGATTGCCCGGTTTGCGGAATGCACCTGAACAAAGTAGAAAGTACTTCGCATTCGAAAGTCAATTATACTTGTCCGATGCATCCTGAAGTGAAGCTGGATCATCCGGGCGACTGCCCGAAATGCGGCATGACGCTGGTTCCTGAAAAAGGAGTTGAATCCAGTGAAGAAGAAACAGCCTATAAAAAAATGGCGAAAAGGTTTTGGATTGCACTGGCATTGAGTATTCCTGTGTTCCTGATTGCGATGTCGGATATGGTAAGTTTTATGAACCTTGAAGCCCTTGCACCGAAAAAAGTATGGGGCTGGATCGAATTTTTATTAGCCTCACCTGTGGTCTTTTACTGTAGTTGGGATTTTTTCAGACGGGGCTACAGTTCGGTTCGAAGGTGGTCGCCCAATATGTGGACACTCATTTCGATTGGTGTCGGATCTGCTTACCTTTTCAGCGTTTTTGCCCTTTTGTTCCCATCCATTTTTCCGGCTCAATTTAAAGACGCGAATGGCAATGTCCACCTTTATTTTGAAGCGGCGGCAGTCATATTAACACTGGTGCTTATGGGCCAGGTTTTGGAATTGCGCGCTCACAGTAAAACCAATTCTGCAATTAAAGCACTGCTTGGGCTGGTTCCGCCTGTAGCCCGGATTATCCGCAACGGCAAAGAAGAAGAAATACCGTTGGAAGATGTTAAAGTAGGTGATTTACTAAAAGTAAAACCAGGTGAAAAAATTCCTGTTGATGGGTTGATTTCTAAAGGCGATGCAGTCATTGACGAAAGTATGATTTCAGGAGAACCTATGCCCGTTGAGAAGTCAAAGGACGATAAAGTTACCGGAGGAACGATCAATGGTAAAACTGCCTTTGAAATGAAGGCCGAAAAGGTTGGCAATGATACTTTGCTGGCACAGATCATCGAAATGGTGAATCAGGCCAGTCGCTCCCGCGCGCCGATCCAGAAACTGGCAGACACGGTTGCCAAATATTTTGTCCAGATTGTGGTTTCAGTTGCCATCATTACTTTCGCGGTTTGGGCGATATGGGGACCTGAACCATCGTATGTTTATGCGTTTGTGAATGCAGTCGCTGTATTGATTATTGCATGTCCCTGTGCGCTGGGGCTGGCAACACCCATGTCAATTATGGTTGGAACAGGCCGCGGAGCTCAATCGGGTGTTCTGGTAAAAGATGCCAGGGCCATCGAGGAAATGAATAAAGTAGATATTCTTATTATTGATAAAACCGGTACCATCACCGAAGGAAAACCAAGCCTGAATGGATTCAAATCCTTTGGTAAACGAAGTGATCTTGAAGTCTTGCAACTGGCGGCGTCTGTCGATGCAAACAGTGAACATCCGTTGGCTGACGCGATTGTGGCAGGTGCAGAGGCCAATAAACAGAAGCTTCTGAAACTTGATAAATTTGAATCTGTTACAGGGAAAGGCGTGCAGGCAGTTTATGAAGGCGAAAAAATAGGTTTGGGAAATCACCGGTTAATAGAGGATTTTAAAGCGACATTGACAGATGAACAGAAAAAACTGACTGAAGAATGGCAAATGATTGGACAGACAGTCATGTATTTAATCCTCAAAAATAAAATAGAAGGAATTATAAGTGTTTCCGACAAAATAAAGGAAACATCTGCCGATGCCATCAAATCCCTCCAGAAATTGGGTGTAAAAGTGTACATGCTTACAGGCGACAATGAATTAACGGCAAAAGTAGTCGTCGACGAGCTCGGACTGGATGGTTATCTGGCCGATTGCCTGCCCGAAGACAAGTATAAAAAAGTAAAAGAATTACAGAAACAAGGTCATATTGTAGCAATGGCAGGCGATGGAATAAATGATGCACCGGCACTTGAACAAGCCAATGTGGGAATAGCCATGGGAACCGGGACCGACATTGCCATGCAAAGCGCGGAAATAACTTTGGTGAAAGGCGACCTGAATGGTATTGTAAGAGCCAGAGATCTAAGTCAAAAAGTAATGAGAAACATTAAGCAGAACCTGTTTTTTGCATTTGTTTACAATTCAATTGGCGTTCCTGTCGCAGCTGGTATTTTGTTTCCGTTTTTCGGGATATTACTTAGCCCTATGATAGCGGCCGCGGCAATGAGTTTTAGTTCAGTATCAGTAATCTCGAATGCGTTAAGGCTTAAACGAAAATAAGGAAATTGTTGGAGTATTCTTAAAATGTCATTTTTGAAAAAACTTCCGGAGTGTTGCCTGTATCGGAAATAATAATCAGGAAGATATCCGTATTTCGTGAATCCGGGTAGGCAGCAACAACACATTACACTCTGTATGTGTGATTTTTGTAACTTATTTCCAAAATTGTGTAACGTTTTTTAAGTCAAGGTTATCACCTTTATAAGCTGAATTAATAAATGATAAACTTTAAAGACAGAAGACATGAAAACAGAGAATTTTTATTTAATCAGACTCGCAGATGATACTGTGAGGAGCCAAATGGATGTAAATCGTGATGATGATGGAAATAGCCAGCACGAGAGTAGGTATCAATACAATACTAAGTATCAATGCCTGCTGAAGTGTGAGAGCAACAAAACATATCATCAGCCTGGGAATTGCCCGGATTGCAACATGAAACTGATTTCGGTTGACGAAAGTTACAATCGGCATTAATTCATGAAGTATTACATCAGTAAAAAAATCAGTACGGATTTTGATCAGGCTGTTCTGCTTGTAACCGAATCGTTAAAAATCCAGGACTTGCCGTACTTGCCAAAGAAATAAAGGAAAAACTTGAACGTGCGATTGCATCGCTTTAATTCAGGCAAGAATCGTTCGGTTTTATTTAATAATTAATTCTAAAAACAAATATTATGATCGACGGAATGAGTAGTGCCTGGAACATGGGGTATGGCTGGATTATCGTACTTGTTGTATTAGCTATTCTCATTATCCTGATAACCAGTATGATGAATCGGAAAAGACCAGATGTGCAAAAATTTAATTCGCCGCACGATATTTTGAAAACCCGATATGCCAAAGGTGAAATCAGCAAAGACGAGTTTGACGAAAAAAGAAGGAATATTTCCTGAAATTGAAAACGAATTGAACGCAGTGAATTGGAGCAAAGCGGAAATCCATTTAATGAAAATTTAAAACCAATAATAAAAGGCTGAATGGAAAATCCCATTCAGCCTTTTATTATTCATTTTGCCGGATCACCGTTTTACGGATCATCCGGTTAAGTTTACCATGGATACGATATCATCTTATCCGAAGCATTTGTTGTCGAAGAATTTAACCGGTTCATCGCAGTTTTCTCCATCAACTATCCAGGTATTGCCTGATTGCAGCAATTCGTCCATGCAGGTAATTTTACGTTTCTGCTGAACCGTTTCAATTTGTTTAGTCATTTCCTGATCGTAAACCAGCGCTTCAACACTGCGGATAACGCCCATGGCAACCGGAAATTCCGGCAGCGTCATATTGATCAGGGCCACCTGAAGTCCGAGGTTATCTTCGGCTGGATTGTGAACCAGAATATCATCACGTGTAATTCCGTTTTCGCCGATTTTCACCACTTTCAGTTTCCCATTCTCCAGGATCAGACCTTTATCTTCCTCTGCGCCGAAAATCATTGGCTGGTCTTTTTTCAGGAAAAGCTGCCTCTCCGGGCGGAATTTCGGATCTGAAATGAATTCGTGGATTCCGTCGTTAAAAATCACACAGTTTTGCAATACTTCAACAACCGAAGTACCCTCGTGCCTGGCTGCCAGAGCAAGTACTTCCTGGGTGTGTTTAACATTGCTGTCAACCGCACGGGCAAAAAAAGTACCGCGTGAGCCCAAAACAAGCTGTCCCGGAACAAAGGAATCTTCGATGGTTCCGAACGGAGAGGTTTTGGTAATCTTGCCACGGTCGGATGTTGGGGAATACTGTCCTTTGGTCAGTCCGTATATCTTGTTGTTGAAAAGAACCAGGTTCAGGTTAATATTTCGGCGAACCAGGTGAATAAAATGGTTTCCACCGATGGCGAGTGAGTCACCATCACCGGTCATTACCCAAACCGTCAGGTCCGGATTGGCTGTTTTTACCCCTGAAGCAATAGCTGCAGCTCTGCCGTGAATGGTATGAAAACCATAAGTGCTCATGTAATACGGAAACCTGGAAGAACATCCGATTCCGGAGATAACGGCAAAATCCTTGTGCGCGATATCCATATCGGCCATTGTTTTTTGAACTGCAATCATGATGGCATAGTCGCCACAACCCGGGCACCAGCGAACTTCAGCAGCGCTTTTAAAATCTTTGGCAGTATAATTAAATTTTGTCATGATTAAGCCTCCAGTAATTTTTCAAAGTTTTCAACTAATTCATGTACCGAGAAAGGTAATCCTTTCATCTTGTTCACCTGGTGGTACTTAAATTCCGGTAATTTATCGCGCAGGTAGCTGGCGAACTGACCCATATTTAATTCGCAGACAACGATTTTTTTAAACTTGCCAAAGACCTCTGCTGTATTTTTTGGTAATGGTTTGATGTAATTAAAATGAGCAAGGCTCACCTTTTTACCTTCATGTTGCATGGCATGCACCGAACTGATCATGTGACCGTATGTTCCACCCCAGCCAATCACCAGTAAATCTCCTTCGGGTTCACCAACAACTGCAAGTTCAGGAATCATTTCAGCCACTCTTTCAACTTTGTTTACCCTGATTTCGCTGTTTCGCTGATGATTATCCGGATCCTGATTCACACCCCCGGCATTGTTTTTTTCCAATCCACCGATGCGGTGTTCGAAACCTTCCATTCCCGGAACGGCCCAGTCTCTGGCCAGGGTTTCGGAATCGCGGTTATAGGGTAAAAATGTTTCCGGATTGGTTGCTTTCCGGGGAGTGATGGAGGGCAGTTCATCCATCGTTGGGACTCTCCAGGGTTCGCTGCCGTTCCCCAGAAATCCGTCAGTCAGCAGTACCACAGGAACCATCCGTTCGAGGGCGATTTTTGCTGAAAGAAATGCATAATAAAAACAGTCGGATGGACTACTGGCAGCAATCACTACCACAGGACTCTCGCCATTTCTTCCGTAAAGTGTCTGCAACAAGTCGGATTGTTCTGTTTTGGTGGGTAATCCGGTTGACGGACCACCACGCTGTACATTAACCACTACAATAGGTAATTCAGCCATTACTGAAAGACCAAGCGCTTCCGATTTTAAAGCGAAACCTGGTCCTGAAGTGGAAGTCACAGCAAGATCGCCGGCAAAAGCAGCTCCGATAGTGGTACAGATTCCAGCAATTTCGTCTTCGGCCTGAAATGATTTTACACCCAGATCTTTTCGTCCGGCCAAAGCCTGCAAAATATCCGTAGCCGGTGTAATGGGGTAGGAGCCGATAAACAGTTCCAGTTCTGCTTTCTCAGCCGCGGCAATAAAACCCCACGCTGTAGCATTGTTCCCGTTGATATTGCGGTAAATCCCTTTTTCAATCGGGGCAGGATGAACAATATACTGTGGTGTCATGTGTTGCAGGTTCATCCCATAGTTGTACCCGGTGTGCAAAACGATCAGGTTTGCTTCAGCAACCAAAGGACTTTTTTTACCGAACTTCGACTGGATAAACTTCTCGATGTAATCCAGCGGACGATCAAACATCCAGCAGATTAATCCAAGAGCAAACATGTTCTTGCAACGTAAAATGCTTTTGTTGTCGAGTTCAAGTTCCTTAAGGCTTTCTTTGGTCATGCTGGTAACCGGAACAGGAATCAGCGAATAATCATTCAGCTTTAGCTCTGTAAACGGGTCGTTTGTTTTAAACTGGGCTTTTTCGAAATTTTTCTCACTAAACGAATCAACATCAAAAATGATGGTTCCACCCGGATTCATAAATGCAGCATTAGCCTTAAGTGCTGCCGGATTCATGGCGACCAGCACATGGGCCAGATCGCCGGGAGTCGTAATTCTCTTTCTTCCAAATTGAACCTGAAACCCGGAAACTCCACCTACAGTTCCCTGGGGAGCTCTTATTTCAGACGGATAATCAGGAAATGTTGAAATATCATTTCCTAATAGGGCCGAAGTATCCGAAAAAAGCGTTCCGGTCAATTGCATTCCATCACCCGAATCTCCGGAAAACCGAATGGCAACTTCTTCGAGTTCGATTACTTTTGTATTTTTCATCCGAAAATATTGTAATTAATAATTGATTTTTTTTGTCTAACGCTTAATGCTGAAACTATCTAAGTAATAATTAAAAAATCAACCCATTTCCTGTGGGTAAGTTTTTGTAAAAACGCAGCAAAAATAACCATTATTTAATAAGAGTGGCAGTATAATCTTAATTTTTTATTGTGACTTATATAGATATCTAAATTTAAATATTTTTAAATAGCAGGATGATTCGCCGGAAACAGAATTCAAGCTAAATTTATACCCGAGAATGGCTGCCTGAATGAAGTTTTCTTCAGGTATAAGTTTTGAGCTTGTTTATTATTTGTTTTCCTATTTAATATCTTTGTGGTTCAATTTTATAAATATTTAATATGGCACTTATTAAATCGCTATTAGGTAAAACTCCGGAATTTGGCGAAAATTGCTTTTTAGCCGAAACTGCAACTCTTATTGGTGATGTGGTTTTGGGAAATGATTGCAGCATTTGGTACGGAGCTGTACTTCGCGGTGATGTTCATTATATCCGGATAGGAAATAACACGAATGTTCAGGATAATGCGGTGATACATGCAACTTATCAGAAATCGCCTGCCAACATTGGCAATAACGTAACGATTGCGCATGGGGCAATTGTTCACGGCTGTACCATTCACGATAATGTCATGATTGGAATGAATGCAGTTGTACTCGATGATGCGGTGATTGAAAGCAATAGTATTGTTGCCGCCGGAGCGGTTGTCAGCAAGGGTACTCTTGTTGAAAGCGGAACCGTTTACGGAGGCATCCCGGCAAGAAAGATTAAAGATATCAACCCTGAACTGCTTGAAGGCGAAATCAAGCGAATTGCCAAAGCCTACAGCATGTATTCCGGATGGTATAAATAGAGTTTCAGCTTCCGGTTTGACTGCACTGGTATTGATCTTTTCCTCCAGTTTTATTGGGGATGATAAAATATTAATGAGTAGATAAGGTATGGGTAGGCGGTGTTTGTGCTTGTTACTAAGGTTATTGGAAGGGGAATAAGGTTTTCTAAATCATCATTTTTGTCATGTTTTTCTCCTTCCCCACAAGAATATCATTTGATCCCGGGAAACTCCTTTCGGAATCTCCCGCTTTGATATTTTACAGCGATTAAAAATTCAGACTTAAACTTTTTACTGGTAAAAGATTTTCGCTTTTTCAACCGGCTTTTCGCCTGGTCTTAAAGGGCAAATCCGGAAGGAATAGCTATATTCCTTATCCTTCAAACGGTATTCGTCGTGAGTAAGGGCGCCCCAACTGTTGTCGCCGCCAACTCCCTGTTGTTTGTAGTCGATGTTGACTGAAGTCAGGTCGCGGGGTTTCACATCTGTCGTATGACGCCGAACCATCTTCTGGCCTTCTTTTACCCGTCCATCGGTACGTCCCGGTGATTCAAAATCTTCCATGATCTGGTGACTGGCACTGGCCGAAATTAAAGGCATCCCGATAAATTCAAATCCTAAACCTTCTTTGTTGGCGATGGTCATCCAGCGAACATCCGTCTTGTTCCCGTTTTCCTGTGGCCGGATGTATGCAAAATACTGGTCGGCAACCGAACCCGAGTACAAACCAACCAAAGCGCTGGTTTTGCGGTCCTGATACGATTCGTGTGGTCCGCGACCCAACCAGCTCATTTGGTCAAACTCGCGCGGCATAACCAGGTTTACTCCAAAACGAACGATTTCAGGCAATGAGTCGCGCATCATTTTGAAGCTGTTGTTTACAATCACTTCACCTGAACCCAGAACTGTATAAATTGAATTGTAATTGGCAATAACCTGATTTTTATCGTTATTCAAATCGAAGTTAAAGCTGACAACAACTCCGTTGCCCATTGTATTTGAAGTAGAAGGTTTCATTTTCGGTACCCGGGGTGAATCATACAGACTGAGCGCATCTTCTTTACTGATTTCTCTTACAGCTGTCGATTTTACAGTTTTTCGTTCGCCCGCTTTTCTCCATACGCCGCTTCTTTTGTCCAGCCCGTTCCCGAAGTCATTATCGATCGGTGCACGCCAGAAATTCGGAACTGGTCCGGCAAGCAGCATTTCCTTGCCATCCAGCAGGTAACTTTTCAGGCTTGCTTCATCTTTGCTGAAATTGATTTTAAACCCTGGTCCTTCAACCACAATACTATTTCCTTCTTCTCTTGAAGTAACTGCAGGTAAATCGTTGATCGATGCCAATACCGCTTTTTTGGCCAATGGAAGCTGAATTTGCTCGTAGGCCAGTTTGGTTCCGGCCGGCAGAATCCCTTTCTCATTTTTCAGACTGGCATAAATATTCAGAAAATATTCCGTGGCAGGTTTTACATCAACAGCCAGATCCAGTTTCATTTTTTTACTCGTGTTTGGAGCCAGTTCCAGGTCCTTAATTTCGCCTGATTTCAGTACTTGTCCGTCAGCAACAACTTCCCAGTTGAAGGCAAATTCCGATAAATTGGTGAATGAATATTTATTCAGGATTTCAATTTCACCCAGGTTCAGATTTACACCTTTAAAACCGATGTTCTGGTATACTTTGCCCACTTCAATCAGAGTTGGTTTAATGGTTCGGTCGGGATTGATGATTCCGTTCAGACAGAAATTTCCATCATTGGCGAGTGTATCGCCTCCCAGATCACCTCCGTATGCCCAGAATTTATTCCCGGCCGAATCCCTGGTCAGAATCCCCTGGTCAACCCAGTCCCAGATAAATCCACCCTGTAATGATGGATATTTTTCAATGACATCCCAGTAATCCTGGAGGTTACCAACACTGTTTCCCATAGCATGTGCATATTCGCACTGGATATAAGGTTTGGTTGGATTGCCTTTGGCATAATCTTCCATGTTTTTAATTCGTGCATACATGGGGCAAACAATATCCGTATTTGCTCCTCCGTGAGCTTGTTCGTACTGAACCGGGCGACTTGAATCAACCGATTTCAGGTAGGCATAAGTGGCTTCGAAGTTTACACCGTTTCCGGCTTCATTTCCAAGCGACCAGATGATTACAGATGGCTGGTTTTTATCCCGCTCAAACATATTGCGGGTGCGGTAAAGGTGAGCATCTTTCCAAACAGGATCTTTTGCCAGTGATTTTGGCCCGTAACCCATGCCGTGCGATTCGATGTTGGCTTCGTCGACCAGGAAAATACCGTATTGGTTGCACAATTCGTACCAGCGTTCAGGTTGCGGATAATGCGAAGTACGTACCGCATTGATGTTGTATGATTTCATCAGCAGGATATCCTTCAACATGGTTGCTTCATTTTGCACATGTCCGGTGGTATCGTTGTGTTCGTGAATATCTACTCCTTTTACATTGATGGCAACACCATTCACGAGTAACTGTGCATTTTTAATTTCAACAGTGCGGAAGCCAACATCCTGCCGTATAACTTCCAGAATTTTTCCGGATTCGTCTTTTAAGGTTATCAGTAACTGATAAAGGTTTGGATTTTCAGCCGACCACGGTCTGGCTGAAGGTACGGAAGCTTTGAGATTTACGGAAGCCGGCTGACCGGAAGCCTGAATGGTTCTTGTCATTTCTGCAACCTTTGTCGCTCCATCCATCAGAACGGCGTCCAAAGATACTGTCGGATTCGTCTGAGCTGAATTAACAATTTCAACATTCAGGTTTAAATCTCCATCCTGATAATTATTGACCAGAGGTGAAGACACTTTGAAATCGCGGACATGTTGCGGATTACGCGCCATCAGGAATACATCGCGCGTCATTCCGCTCAATCGCCAGAAATCCTGATCCTCCAGGTAGCTTCCATCACACCAGCGGTATACTTCAACGGCCAGCGAATTGGTTCCTTTTTTCAGGTATTTGCTGATGTTGAATTCAGCAGGTGTTTTACTGTCTTCGCTGTATCCAACCATTTGCTCGTTTACCCAGACATACATGGCCGATGAAACAGCGCCAAAATGAAGGTAAATATCTTGTCCTGTCCAGGTTTCAGGAATGGTGAAAGTGCGTTTGTAGGAGCCTACCGGATTGTAAAATTTTTGTATGGTCGGAGGAGTTGCTTCGTGCGGATACTGAACATTGACGTAGATGGGTACATCAAATCCTTCCATTTCCCAGTTGGCCGGAACTTTAATGGTTGTCCAGTCACCTGTATCGTAATCATCCTTGAAAAAATAGAACGGACGTACATAAGGCGTGTGTGACAGGTGAAATTGCCAGGTTCCGTTGAGCGATTGGATAAGCGGCGATTGCCAGATATCATTTTGTTCAGCCTGTTCAGCTGTAGCATAAGGTATAAAATAGGCACGGGCTTCTTCCCGGTTAATGGCGTTGACTGCAGGATTCTCCCAGTCATGCGGAGTCTTTTCCTCGAATGGTACATTGGTGTATTTGCTTTTACAGGATGTTATGGTAACAAGTGTAGCAAAAATCAGGAATAAAAAATACTTCATGGAATTTGATTTTAGTTTTTAAAGTGGCAAAACCGGCGTCCCTACCGGTAGGAACTGGTAGGCATGCAAAAATGAGAATTTTTCTTTGTATAGACAAATATTCGTTATCAATTAACAGATCGGTCAGCAAAAAAACCAACCCGACAGTTGAATACAAAAGTTTACTACTTTTGTGTCCATTAATATCAGAACTTCATGAAACTTGAAATACATCCAAGGGCAAAGGCTCTTATTTTTGATCTGGACGGAACTTTGTCGGATTCTTTACCCGTGCATATTGCAAGCTGGCACTCGGTATGTAAAAAACTGAATTGTACTTTTGATGAACGTATTCTGGTTGAAATGACCGGCATGCCTACCATAAGCTTTGCTGAACGAATTAAAAGGGAACAAAAGCTCGACATTGACGCCGAAGAAATTGTTGCCATGAAGCAACAGGAGTTCTGGCGGAATATCAACAACATAAAACCTCATCAGGCGGTGATCAGACTAATGAAAAACGCACACGGGAAAATCCCCATGGCCATAGGAACAGGCGCCGGCAGAAACAGCGCGATGCTGCAAATGAAGGAACTGATGATTGATCATTTGTTTGATTTTATTGTTACTGCTGATGATGTTACCAGTCATAAACCGGAACCTGAAACGTTTCTGAAATGTGCTGAACTGATGAAAGTAGAACCTCAGTTTTGTCAGGTTTTTGAAGATGGGGAATTGGGCATGCAGGCGGCCACTACTGCCGGGATGTTACTTACCGATGTCCGTCCGTTTGTAACCGATCCGTATTCGACGGTTGAATAAATCTTCAGGTGGGTCATGATGAAGTGATCATTCAACAGTTATTTGTTTCACCTCATTTTTTGGAAGAAACACTCTTGTCAGCGAAATAACGCTGGATTAACAATCAATGACCATTGAATGAAATGCATAAAAATCTAAACGTTTAGGTATGGACTCATTTATCATCGCTTTTCAATCCATTGGTTCATTATTTCTGGTCATTTTTGCCGGAATGATTGTAAGCCGGAATAAATCGGTCACCCATCAATGGATCGAAATCCTGAACAATTATGCCCTCTGGATTGGGTTCCCGGCCTTGATCCTGGTGGCCTTGTCACGTCTCGAGTGGGACTTTCAGTTGTACAGCAATCTGATTTTAGGCAATTCCATCCGTTTGGTTGTTTCCATATTTATCGTTTTACCGGTAGCTGCAGTCCTGAAACTTCAGAATCGTACGCGCCGGACTTTGTTTCTGGCCGTATCATTCGGAAATGTAGCCTATTTGGGGATTCCGGTATTGCGAAGTGCATACGGGGATCAGATTCTTCCGGAAGCCACCATGATTTCTGCCGTTTACCTGTTCTGGCTTTTCACTCTTGGAATTTTTATGGTTGAATATTTTGGCGACGAAAAAATCAGCTTCCGTAACCTGCTCATCCGGTTAATCACAAATCCATTGCTGATCGCGGTTTTTATCGGACTTCTTATTGCAATCACCCATTTCCGGGTTCCGTCAATCCTGATGTCGGGTCTCGATATTTTTGCCGGTTCGGTTACAGGAGTTGTCCTGTTTTCGCTGGGTTTATTTGTCGGCAAACAACCTGTTGGAAAATTGAAAGATTGGTACCCTGTTCTGGTTTTCAGTTTAATTATCCTTTTTGTTCTGCCTTACCTGTTTTACCTGATTTCCGGGAAGTTTTTTGATCAGGACACAAGCCGGGCCTGGATACTGGAATCAGCGATGCCCCTGGGACTTACTCCTTATGCTCTCTGTCTGAAGTACAAGTTAAATACCGAATTTGCATCGAGAACTGTTGTGATAAGTACATTACTGGCCTTGCTTTCTTTGCCGCTTTGGTTAGTTTTCCTGAAGTAGGAACTGTCCGATTTCTTTCTCCAGCTCAAATTTACTAATGTCTTTACCAATAAAAACCAGGACGTTTTCAATGGGTTCATAAGGGTTAACGACCGACCCTTCAGAGATTGAAACAGCGCCTCCAACGGCCTGCACAATTCCGAGTAATGGATTATTATCGAAATTGACAATGCCTTTGATCCGGTAAATATTTATCCGGTGAATGGAAGCAAAATAGATGAACCATTCATGGAACCTGTGTTCGTTGATAAAACCTCTGAACCGGATGGTGAAACTGTGGAATTCGGAAGCGCCGGTTTCGCTGTAAAAGGGTTTTCGGATTTTCCGGATGAATTCGTCCTGAAGTCCCGGCTGTAGTAAATGGAGTTGTGCCACATCAATCCTGGCATAGTTGGTTTCTATGACAAGGGCTGTTTTGTTCAGGACGGCTAACTTTTTCCGAATGGTGGCCAACTGATGTGAATCTGAATCCCTTACCTTGTTCAGAATGATCAGATCGCTCAGTATGATTTGTTTTTGTTGTTCGAATCCACTGATTTGTTCCTGAAAATTAATCGAATCAACCAGGCAAACTGTTCCGCTTAGTTCGAATAAACGTACCAGATCAACGTCCTGGTAAAACGGTTCGATGATGGGCCCCGGGTCGGCAACACCAGTGGTTTCAATAATAAGTTGCTCCAAATGATCGTGCTTTTTTACCAGTTCCTGAAGTGCCAGCGAGAATTCATTAAAAATGGTACAGCAAATGCAGCCGTTGTTCAGTTCCACGATACTTTCGGGCAAACTATTGTCCAGGAGCCTTGCATCAATGGAAACATCACCGAATTCGTTTTCGATCAGCCCGATTTTGATACCCTTGTTCTTCAATAAAATATCATTGATAAAGGTTGTCTTACCCGATCCCAGAAAGCCGGTGACAATTAAAACTGGTATTTTAGGTTTTACGGACAAAATATTTTTGTTTCTTGATCAAACTAATCACACCGGGTTAAAATTACACACTAAAGTTAATTTATTTATGACAGGTTAGCATCTTAATTTTATTTGTGCTCCTGCTTCACTGAAATGTTCTCATCCTCATTTTTTTTTAATATTTTGTTTCAATTCAAGGTATTCGTTTCGGCTGAAATGCTTAACTTGTAGGTCATTAATAAATTCAATGTTCAGAATGTATGAGGAAATTTGTATTATTAACTAAAAATTAAAATTATGAACAGGTTATTCATTGTTTTTATTCTCCTTCTTGGTTTTGCAGCCTGCCAGCCAGGCCTGCAAAAAGCTCCACCGATTGCCATGGAAGATTTTTTCCGTAATCCGGAAAAAACAGCTTTCCGGCTTTCACCCAACGGTGAATTTTTCTCCTATCTGGCTCCATGGGAATCGCGTCTGAACGTATATGTTCAAAAAGTCGGAGCCGATTCGGCTGTACGGATTACTTCTGAAACTGCCAGGGATATTGCGGGATACCTTTGGAAAGGTAATAACCGGGTATTATTCCTGAAAGATACCGGAGGTGACGAAAACTTTGGATGACTGATCATGACGGGAAACTTCGCGTGGCATTTTCAACGGATGGCGTAAATCAGACTTTACACTTCCGTGATACCGAACAGGAACAATTTCACCCGGTTCTGACTACGAACTTCAAAGAAAGTCTGTCTCCATACCTGTTTACCTTCGACAATAAAATGCTTTATGCCGGTTCAAACCTGGGACGGGATAAATCGGTCCTGGTGACTTTTGATCCGTCCAGCGGAAAGGAAACTGAAGTTTTATTTGAAACTCCGGAGGCAGATATCGACGGGGTTAACTATTCCAAAAAAGACAAGAAGTTATTGTCAGTCTCATGGACCACAGATCTCGAGAAGGAACACTTTTTTGATGCTGACGCTGAAGCGATGAAGAAAAAACTTCAGGAAAAGCTGCCCGGGTACCAGGTTCGGATTGGCAGTAATAATAAAGCTGAAGATAAGTTTATGATCCGCACATACAGTGATAAAAGCCGGGGTGCTTATTACCTCTACGATAAAACTTCCGGAGAATTGACCAAACTGGCCGATTTGAGTCCGTGGCTGAATGAAAAATATCTCTGCGACATGAAACCCATTTCATATATGTCGCGCGATGGAATGACCATCCAGGGGTATCTGACATTACCCAAAGGGTATGAAGCAAAAAACCTTCCGGTAGTGATCAATCCTCATGGCGGACCCTGGGCCCGCGATTACTGGGGTTTTAATCCTGAAGTTCAGTTCCTGGCCAATAACGGATACGCGGTTTTACAGATGAACTACCGTGGTTCGACCGGCTTCGGAAAAGCTTTCTGGGAATCATCGTTCAAACAGTGGGGACGAACCATGCAGGATGATATTTCGGATGGCGTGAAATGGATGATTGATCAGGGAGTTGCCGATCCGAAACGGGTAGCCATTTATGGCGGAAGTTACGGTGGTTATGCAACTTTGGCCGGATTGACACTTACACCCGACTTGTATGCTGCAGGTGTTGATTATGTGGGCGTTTCGAACATGTTTACCTTTATGGAAACCATTCCACCATACTGGAAACCTATGCTCGACATGTTATACGAAATGGTGGGTAATCCGAAGTCTGACAGTTTGATGCTGGCCGAAGTTTCGCCTGCATTTCTGGTTGATAACATTAAAGCGCCGCTTTTTGTTGCCCAGGGAGCCAACGATCCGCGTGTAAACAAAGATGAATCGGATCAGATTGTTAAAGCGCTGAAGGAGCGTGGAATTGCTGTTGAATATATGGTGAAGGATAATGAAGGACACGGATTTCACAACGAAGAAAACCGTTTCGATTTTTACCGTTCAATGTTGGCATTTCTGAATAAGCACTTGAAACCACAGGAAAAATAAACAAGAAAGATTTTCTTTAAAAGATAGGTCAGGGTTTCACTTTAGGTGAAATCCTGACTTATCTTTTTTGATTTCCAAATAGAGTGATTGATCAATCTAAAGATAAAATAAATTAATAAAAACAATAAAAATGAAACAAGTTGTATTAATTACCGGGGCATCTTCCGGTATCGGAAAGGAAACAGCTAAATTATTGGCTGAAAATGGGTTTATCGTTTATGGTGCTGCCCGTCGGGTGGAGAAAATGCAGGACCTGAAAAACCATGGGGTTCGTCTTCTGGAAATGGATGTGACCGATGAAGGGAGCATGGTTAAAGGCGTTCAGGAAATTCTGAATGCAGAAAAACGAATTGATATTTTAGTCAATAATGCCGGATATGGTTCGTATGGCGCATTGGAAGATGTGCCACTTTCGGAAGCCCGGTATCAATTCGAAGTCAATATTTTTGGACTTGCCAGGCTTTGTCAGTTGGTGCTTCCAACAATGCGGGCGCAACATTCAGGAAGAATAATTAATGTCTCTTCCATTGGTGGAAGCTTTGGTGAACCTCATGGCTCATGGTACCACGCAACCAAATTTGCAGTTGAAGGTTTAAGCGACAGTTTGAGAATGGAATTAAAACAATTCGGTATCGATGTGGTTGTAATAAAGCCCGGCGCAATTAAGACGGAATGGAATACCATCGCCCGCGAAAACATGAAAAAGATTTCAGGAAAAACCGTTTATGGTGATTTGGTGTTGAAGCATGTCAGAATGTTTGAGCGGGCTGATGAAAAAATGGCTTCGGATCCACTGGTGATTGCCCGTGTTATTGTAAAGGCCGTAACTGCCAGTAAACCCAAAACCAGATATGCTGCGGGTGCAGGTGCAAAATTGATATTGCTGATGCGAAGTATACTTTCTGATCGGATGTTTGATGCGATAATGCTTAGCCAAATGAAATAATTTTAATTTCAGGAACAATGAATAAACTTAAAGTCATTATCACAGGTGCAACGGGTATGGTTGGTGAAGGGGTTTTGTTTGAATGTCTTCATCACGATGAATTGGAAAAGGTTTTGGTCATAACACGAACCTCATGTGGTTATTTACATCCGAAACTAACGGAAATAATTCACAGTAATTTTTCAGATATTTCATCTTTGAGTGATCGGCTGACAGGCTATAATGCCTGTTATTTCTGCATTGGAGTTACATCCCTTGGTAAAAGCGAAGCTGAGTACGCCAAACTTACTTACAGCCTGACCCTGGATTTTGCAGGCACACTTGCAACTCTAAATCCGGATATGACGTTTTGCTTTATTTCCGGAGCAAACACCGACAGCACCGAAAAAGGCAGTACGATGTGGCCCCGGGTAAAAGGAAAAACTGAGAACGATCTGATGAAATTACCATTTAAACAGGTTTATAATTTCAGGCTTGGTGGTATCGAACCATTTTTGCCACTGAAGCCGTCGCAAACATATTACAAAACCTATAAATATTTGAAATGGATCTTTTCAATCATGAAAGTAATATCACCAAAATATATCATTACCCTGAAGGATTTGGCCGCTGCCATGATTAATGCCTCCCTGATTGGGTATTCCAAAAATATCCTGGAAATGAAGGATATGAAGATTTTGGCAAAAGCGAACTTGAAATGATAAAAGAAATGATGTACATCATGCTAGCTATTGTACTTGCGATATCATTCACTGCCGTTGTTATTTTAAATCAGGCCAGTTTTGGGAAAGCGCCTTCAGGCGAACGTTTAAAACGTATTGAGCAATCAGCGAATTGTAAAGATGGAATCCTTTTTATCTTTGAGCTACCATACGATTAAAAGACCAAATCAATGATCAATCCGGAAAAACAACTTGCTTCAAACATTACTATTCGTCCAATCCAATCTTCAGATAATCCTGAATTGGCGATAATTATCCGAAATACCCTGGCTGAATTTGGTGCAAATGTTCCCGGAACGGTCTATTTTGATCCAACAACCGATGCGCTGTTCGAACTGTTTCAAACCGATCAATCAGCCTATTTTGTGGCTGAAGCTGACGGAAAAATTTTAGGCGGCGGTGGAATATTTTTTACTGAAGGCTTACCGGAAGATACCTGCGAGCTGGTTAAAATGTATCTGCTACCCGAAGCTCGTGGAATTGGTCTTGGCCGGACTTTAATTGAACGCTGCCTGGAAACTGCCGGCGAATTTGGTTTTAAGCAGGTTTACCTTGAAACCCTGAATGAATTACATCTGGCTCTGAAAATCTATGCTAAATTTGGATTTGAATATTTATCCGCGCCGATGGGTACTACGAAACACTTCGGCTGCGGATTGTGGATGCTCAAAAAGTTATGAATTTAGGTAATGATCAGCGAAATTGCGACTTCACCAAGGATGATCCAGATCACATCAACCTTTCGAATCAACAGGATAAACGCAATTAGTGCCAGCGAAATATGGAAAATACTCCAGTCGATTCCGTTTGTAAATCGGTAGGTGACCACTGCCAGCAGGCCGACGAATGAACATAGGATTCCGTTGATCACTTTGTTAAATTGTGGATATGACCTCAACTTGTCGAAAAATGGAATAATTCCCATCAGTATCAGAAATGAAGGAATAAAAACACAGGCAGTGGCAAAAAAACTACCCAAAAATCCAAAATGCATGTAGCCAAAAAATGTGGCTGCAATAATAATTGATCCGGGTGTGACCTGTCCCAGAACTACACCATCCATGAATGTTTTTTTATCGAACCATCCAAAAACTTCGACCAGTTCATGATACATAATTGGAATGGAAGCCAGCCCACCACCAAATGAAAAAAGATCTATTCGGAGCATGATGGTGGTGAGGTTGAAATATTCTTTATTAAAGACAAATAAAATACCGACAATGGCTAGTATTGAGATTAATACAATCAGGAAGAATTTAAAGGTTTTGATCCGATCCACTTTTATTGGTCGATCCAGGTTTTTATTCGTGATGATAAGTCCGGCAAATGCAGCGATTACCAGAACAAAAGCCGGATGCAGTTTGGTTGAGAATAAACCGGCAGCCAGTATTGCAATAATCCAATCATTCACATTTTCGAAATTCTTTTTGCCGAAAAGGTAAGCTGCGTTTGCCACAATCGCCACAATGATTATTCTTAATCCACTCAAAACTTTCTCGACTACGGCAATGTTTTGTGAATGTTTGTAAAGCACAGAAAGAGCCAACATGACGAGAAATGAAGTCAATCCGAATGCGATGAAACTGATGACTGCACCTGGAATTCCTTTCTTTTTCAGACCGATATAGGCAACGAGTTGCATGACGATTGCACCCGGAATTAATTGGCAAAGGGCTAGCCCCGAATCAAATGTATTTCCGTCCAGCCATTTGGTTTTGTCCACAATATGCTTGCGGATATGCGCAGTCATGGCAAGTCCGCCAAAAGCTGTAATTCCTATCCGGAAAAAGGTGAAGAAAAGTTGGCGATATGAAGGACTGTTTTTTTCTTGCATAATCAGGGATTATGGCATGTTCAGATTTTGCTTTACCCGGTTTTGCTGATTTCCTCCAACCGGTTTCTATCCAGAATTTCAATGTGTTTTTCATTTAACAGGATCAGCCCGTCTTTCTCAAAACTTTTCAGAACTTTTACCGTACTTTCGCTGGTCAGCCCTGAAAATTCGGCAATTTCTTTTCTTGAAAGCATTGCAAGAATATCTTCACCATCAAAGTTGTCAGGGTTCAGATAGAGTAAAGTTTCGGCAATACGTCCGTTCATTTGTTTGTAAACCAAACTCCGGATAGAATCAAAAAGCGTTACGTTTTGTTCGCTGTACCGGCGAATGATAGTGTAGGCAAATTGGCCGTTTTGTTGAGAAACATGGGCAAGAGCTTCTTTTTCAATCAGAAAGACCTGTGTGTCGGTTAAGGCAACCGTTGAGTAGTTAAAAATATTTTTACCAAAAACGGATGAAAGCCCGACAAATTCACCCGGTTTAATAATCCGCAGATTGTAGTTGTATTTACCGTTTCCTTCAACATATTGTTTGACAAAGCCGGTCAGGATGAATAAAACATAGGAAGCAAATGCCCCCTGTTTGGTTAAATTCTCACCTTTTCGGAAAAGCACCTGTGTTTTGCTCGCTCTGACCAGCCCGACTTCCTCGCTGGTAATCATTTGAAAGCATGGTGCCTGTATGTCGCATATAAATCCTGTATCGGTTTCTATAATGGTTTTCATCGCTGTCAGTAATTTGTAAGTGACAAATGTAGGATTAAATCAATAAAAAAGTTAAGCTATTTCAATCCGGAGACAGAACAGACCGAAGGGGAAAAGCTTGAATCGGGGACTTAACCGGTTTAACTTTGCAGAATTAAAATATGAAAATCTGAAGACATGTTGTATACCAATTTAAAACATATTGAAAGCGCGGCTGATCACGCAAAAATAATTGAAGAAAACCAAAACGTAATGGTAATCTGCGGAAGGATGGGACTTAGCTGTATCCCGGTTTACCGGATTGCTGAAGAATTGGAAAGAGAATATACGCATGTGAAATTCTACGACATGGAATTTGATAATCCTGAGTCGCATGTAATTCGAACTTTGCCTGAAGTCAACGGTTTTATGGGTATTCCGTTTACCATTTATTATAAAAACGGAATAATTGTAAAAGCTACATCGGGAATTCAAACCACAGCTCAGGTAACTGATATTCTGGAAAACGTTTTTGTTGCAACCGTAAATTCCTGATCAGGCGATTGCAACTCAATAAATTACAAAAAAGTAAAATTTAATAATCAAGTAATATGCAAACAACACTAATCGTAATTGGAATTTTAATTTTCTCCTTTTTTATTTTTCGGTACTTCGCGATGGCGAAAATCAAAAACACGCCAATGGTGGCCGACCATGAAAAAGTATTGACACTTACTGACCAGAATTTTCAGCAAAAAACAAAGAATAAAGTGGTACTGGTCGATTTCTGGGCCAGCTGGTGCGCTCCCTGTCGTATGATGGCCCCGGTTTTAAACGATGTAGCTTCAGAGTTGAATGGGAATTCACACATCGGTAAAGTTGATATTCAACAATATCAATCGTTGGCCAACAAATTTAAAGTCAGGAGTATACCTACCCTCATCCTGTTTAAAAACGGAACTGAAATCAACCGCTTTGTCGGAATTAAATCCAAGGAATTTTTATTAAAAGAGATTGCTAAAGTAGGATAGAGTCCTTTCAATCGATTTTTGCATGAACGTCACCCTGAACTTGTTTCAGGGTCTCTGTAAAATTGAGATGCTGAAACAAGCCTTCGACGTGAGTTCAGTCGAACCTTCAGCAAAACCTGACTAATGTAATTAAAATAAACAATTAGTATTTAAAACAAAAAATAACGAAAATGGAAAAAATATTAATTATAGGGGGTGTTGCTGCAGGAGCAACCGCGGCTGCCAAAGCGCGTCGCATTTCTCCCACTGCTAAAATTGTAATGCTTGAAGCCGGACCTGACATCTCGTTTGCCAATTGCGGATTGCCTTATTACATTGGAGGCGATATAAAAAGCAGATCGAAACTGATTCTTCAGAGTCCTGAAAGTTTTAACGAACAATACGAAGTTGAAGTACACATAAATACACTGGTTTTGTCGATCGACCGGTTTGCCCATCAGGTGAAAACCCTGGATACCCGAAGTGGTGAACAGAAAACATTCGAATACACCAAATTAATTATGGCACAAGGCGGACGACCGGTAACGCCAGGATTGCCCGGTGCGGATTCCGATCATGTCTTCACGCTTTGGACTTTGGAAGACATGGATAAGATTTCACTTCATTTAGAGAAAAAGCAACCCAAAAATGCAGTGGTTGTAGGTGGCGGATTTATTGGCCTCGAAATGGTGGAAGCATTGGTTAAAAGGGGACTGAAGGTGAATGTTGTGGAAATGATGCCGCATGTGATGGCCATCATGGAACCCGAAACAGCCGGATTTATTGAGAATGAACTGTTGTCATACGGAGTGGGCATCCACACGGGTGCAGGGGTTACCGAAATCAGACCGCGTTCAGTAAAACTCGACAATGGAAAGATTCTTGACGCCGATATGGTTCTGCTTTCTGTTGGTGTTCGTCCAACGCTCCAGCTGGCAAAAGATACAGGCCTCGAAATTGGTGAGGCTGGCGGATTATTGGTCAATGCACAATTGCAAACTTCTGATCCTGATATTTATGCAGCAGGCGATATGGTTGAGATTGAGCATCGCGTAAACGGCAAAAAAGTGCGCATTCCGCTGGCCGGACCGGCAAACCGTCAGGGACGAATTGCCGCTGAAAACGCACTGGGCGGAAATCACGCTTACAAAGGATCAATTGGAACTTCGGTGGTACGTGTATTCGAAGCAGTGGCCGGAATAACCGGTTTCTCGCTGAAACAAGCCCGTGCTGCCGGTATGGATGCTGATTCGGTTGTGGTTCATAAAGAACATCATACCTCTTATTATCCCGGTGCTGAAACAGTAACAACGATGTTGATTTATGACCGTAATACCGGAATTATTCTGGGTGGTCAGACTGCAGGATACAAGGGAGCAGACAAACGCCTGGATGTGATCGCAACCGCTACGGCTGCAAAATTGACCGTCAGCGATATTGCAGATATTGATTTTGCGTACTCGCCGCCAATCGGAACAGCCAACGATGCAGTGAATATGGCTGCATATACTGCTGAAAACCGGATTTCCGGGTTCAGTCCATCGGTTACAGTTTCAGAACTTGATGATTTTCTCGAAGGCAAAAATCCTGTTTTTGTGGATGTTCGTGATGTTTTTGCTTACGAAAAAAGTCATGTGAAAGGAGCTGTTCATATACCGCTGGAAATCCTGACGCAACAAATCAATGCAATACCTGCTGAACATACAGTGATTGTTTACGACGAAACCGGGAAAAAAGGACATCAGGCACTTCGCACCTTATTGGGCGCAGGGTTTAAAGATGTTATCAACATCTCGGGCGGACATACTTCCCTGCAACGTCAGGCACGAACAGTTGGATTCAAGCATCTGAAAATTGATCTTTTAGCGGTTGAACCAAAATCACTGGAAGAAGAAACTACACTGACAGAAGAAAAAACGGTGGAGAAAGTTCATGATGTAAATTCACCCGTGGTTGTTGACGTACGCACTCCTGAAGAATTTCAGGATGGGGCTTATCCCGATGCCATCAACATTCCCCTCGATGAATTTCAGGCACGAATTAAAGAATTAGGAAATTCATCGAGAGATATAACTCTCTATTGTGCCTCCGGGGCGCGCTCTGCCTATGGACAACGGGTGTTGCAGCAACTGGGTTTTACAAGTGTGAAAAATGGCGGTGGAATTACACAAATGATGAGAAAATAATAAATAACAAAAAATAGAATGATCGAAGCAATTAAAAAACTCCTGGGTATAAAAACAACCGACTATGCCCAATTAATGGAAGAGGGCGCAATGATTATTGATGTTCGCACTGTCGGAGAATTTTTAAAATCATGGAAGTTCTGGAAACCTTTTCTTACGGTCCTGGTTGGCGGATTGGGAGGCTATCTCTATTATCATTTCGTAGGTTGTACTTCAGGGCAATGTGCCATTACAAGCAATCCATACACAAGCGTTATCGGAGGCAGCTTTCTTGCATATTTTATTGTCAACAGTCCGTGCAGCAGGGGCAGATGCTGATAATTTGATGATCAGTTTTTAAAAATCAAATCATAAAAAAATGAAACAAGTAATCATTCTTGGTGGTGGTTTTGCAGGAATTGAGACAGCGATTGCATTGCAAAAAAGCAAACAGTTTAAAGTGACCCTGGTTTCTGACCGGGATTTTCTTTACCTCTATCCAATTTCCATTTGGGTTCCGGTTCGTCTCAAGGAATTTAAAGATGTGAAAGTACCCCTTTCTAAAATTCAAAAAAGATATCCTTTTGAGGTTATTATTGACACGGTAAAGGAAATTCATGCTGCCGATCGCCAGGTTATTTGCCAAAATCAGGTTCTTTCCTATGATTATCTGGTGGTAGCTTTTGGCGCCGACAAAATGAAGCATAAAGGCATCGAAAACACCTTGTCGATTTGCGGAAAACCGGAAGTCTCGGTTTCAATCCGCGATGGAATTGATGAACTGATCAAAAAAGGTAGTGGAAAAATCGCTATCGGTTTTGGCGGAAATCCGAAAGATAAATCGGCAGTTCGGGGTGGACCGGCTTTTGAGCTGATTTTTAATCTTCACAATATGCTGAAGAAGAGAAAAATAAGGGATAATTACGAGCTGACATTCTTTGCTCCAATGGAATCGCCAGGTGCAAAAATGGGAAAGAATTCGATGGCAATGATCGATAAATTATTCGGAAAATATAATATCGCGAAACGGATAGGTAAAAAAATAACCGATTTTGAGCCTAAAGCAGTGGTATTCGAGGATGGTTCGAAACTGGCTTCTGATCTGATTTTATTTATCCCGGCTTCAGCTGGTCATCATGTTCTGCAGTCGAGCGATTTACCTTTGTCTGAAGCTGGTTTTGTACGAATAGATACTTCATGTCTTGTTCATGGATTCACAGATGTTTATGCTATTGGAGACATTTCTTCGATGGAAGGTCCTGATTGGATTGCCAAACAAGGACATGTAGCCGAACTGATGGGCCGGACTGCAGCATATAATATCAGGTCAGCAGAAACTGGTTCAGGAAAGAAAAAACATTATCACGAATCTCCAAATATTATCTGTGTTATGGATACAGGAAATGGAGCCGCTTTTGTGTTTCGGAATGATAAAAAATCTTTCATTATCCCAATGCCCTTAGTTGGACACTGGATGAAAAGAGGCTGGGGAACTTATTCGAAAATAACCAAAGTGGGCCTGCTAAGGCATTTCTCGAACATTTAACAACTGTTTGAAATTCATTCTCAAAGAGATATTCAAATTCATTTTCAAACAGTCTTATCATGTTAATTGAAATAATATGAGAAAAGTATTAAAAGTATTGGCGGACAGCCGTATGATCATTCTGTCAGTTATGGGAGTTGCACTTTACCTGGGCATTTCAAAATATGACATTTCGCTGTGGTATATTCTGCTGGCCGGAGCTGTGATGGGTGTGGTCTTCGGCAAAGTATTCTGCCGTTGGGTTTGCCCGATGGGACTGATCATGGAAATTATGATGAGCATGAGTGGCGACGGAAAGATCCGGCAAATGTACCAATACCATAAAATTGGATGCCCGATAGCATGGATTTCCGGATTCCTGAACAAGTACTCTTTCTTCCGGATAAAACTGAATGAGGATACCTGTAAAAATTGCGGTATTTGCGATAAAAAGTGTTACATCGTTGAAATGGAGCCCGCCAAATACAGTTTATACAAACCCATGAAAGATAAACCCGGAGATAGCTATACCTGTTCGAAATGTCTTCAGTGTGTGGCAGCCTGTCCGAACGGAAGTTTAACGTATAAAGTTTAGAAAAAAAATAATGAGCTACACCCGGATATCCATTCGTGCAAAAGGCACCGCATCCATGCCAACAAATTCGCCCTTCAGGTACTTGTAATGTCCTGTAATGGCAATCATGGCAGCATTGTCAGTCGTAAAAGCGAATTTGGGAATATGCATTTTCCAATGTTTTTTTACAGCGAGTTCAATCAGGGCATTCCGCAATCCTGAATTGGCTGAAACACCTCCGGCAACAGCTATTTCGCTTACACCAGTTTCTTTGGCTGCCTTCAACAGTTTATCGAGTAAAATATCAATAATTGTTTTCTGAAGCGATGCACACAGGTCTGCTCTTCGTTCCTCAATAAAGTTTCCATTCTCTTTCAACTGATCGCGCAGGAAATAAAGGAAGCTTGTTTTCAGTCCGCTAAAACTATAGTTGAAACCCGGAATGCGTGGTTTTGAGAATTTAAAGGCATCCGGATTTCCTTCTTTAGCGAGTTTATCCACGAACGGACCGCCGGGGTAGGGAAGGCCCATTACCTTGGCGCATTTGTCGAAAGCCTCTCCTGCGGCATCGTCAATGGTTTGGCCGATTACTTCCATATCCAGGTAATCTTTTACCAGTATTAGCTGTGAATTTCCTCCTGAAACCAGCAGACAAAGAAACGGGAATTTGGGAGGGTCGTAGGGCGAATCTTCCTCCTGTATAAAATGAGCCAGAACATGAGCCTGAAGGTGGTTGATTTCAATCATAGGCACACCTGTTGCGAGCGAAAATCCTTTGGCAAACGAAGTTCCGACGAGTAATGATCCGAGTAAGCCGGGGCCGCGGGTATAAGCGATGGCTGTTATGTCTTCATTGCGAATGCCCGCCTGTTTAATTGCCTGATCAACTACCGGAACAATATTTTGCTGGTGTGCTCGGCTGGCCAGTTCGGGAACAACCCCTCCGTAAGCTTCGTGAACTCTTTGTCCGGCGATGATATTGGATAATAGAAAACCATTTTTAATAACTGAAGCTGAAGTATCATCACAGGATGATTCAATGCCTAAAATCAGGATATCTTTTTCTTTGTTCATTGATCTCAATAAAAAGCCCGTTCTTTCGTTAAATTCATGAACAGACTGGTTTTTATCCGCGTATTTGTATTATTTTGTAATTAAATTGGAGCGACAAAATTATCAAAAAAACACTAAAAATAGGATTACCAATTCTGGGCACGATTGTAGCCCTGATATTTTCTGCCTGGCTGCTGCTTCAAAGTCCGGTAGTTCAAACCTATCTGACCCAGAAACTGGCCAGTCATCTGTCTGAAAAATACCATACAACCATTACTGTTAAAGGGGTTTCCTTCTCATTTTTCAATCGGCTTGTTCTCGAAGAAGTACTGGTGAAAGATCAGAAAAATGATTCTCTTTTATTTGTTCAGGAACTGGAAGCCAGTATCGACTCGATTAGTTTAAAAAGATTCTATATTGGAATTGACAAGCTTATACTCAACAAAACGTTTCTTAACATCAACTCAGATTCTGCCGGCACACCCAATTACCGGTTCCTGGTCAACATGCTCAGGTCTTCAGATACCTTGAAAATCGACAGCCTGACCTTTGACCTGAATATGAAACAACTTGCCTTTAACGATGCGAAGGTAAAATATGTTTACAACGATAGCATTGGTAAACATGAGATTTTCCTGGATAACATCTGGTTTGGAGTTACAGATATGGTGACTCATAATGAAAAGATGACTTTCCGGGTTTCCAGGTTTCAGTTGAACAACCGTAAGGAATTTTATCTTCAGGATTTTTCGGCACAAGTGATAGCCACTCCTGATTCTGTTCATCTGAATAATCTGCGATTGCGAACTTTGAATTCGGAAATTTCGGAAGCAGATCTCCTGATTGATCAAAGCAAAACAGGACCTGAACGCGATCTTAAAAAGCTGAAGATTTACCTGGATTTGAAAAAATCGGTGATTAGTCTGAAAGATTTAGGTATGATTGTTCCGGCACTGAAAGGCATGGATGAAAACATTGAAGTGTCGGGACAGATTTCCGGAAAATTCTCTGATTTGAAAGGGAAAAACATTGCGCTCAGTATGGGAAACAATACCCGCCTTGCATTTGATTTTTATCTGAACGGATTGCCCAATTTTGAGAATACCTATATGCACCTTGACCTGAAACAATCGTTTGCCGATCTCAATGAATTAATCAGGGTGAAACTTCCCGACAGTTTTCCCATCCGGCAGCTTAATATTCCATCTCCACTGCTTCAGGCCGGAATTGTTGAATACAACGGTAATTTTACCGGTTTCCTGAGCGACTTTGTAGCTTACGGAACATTCCGATCCAAATGGGGAGTTTTAACGACCGACTTGTCGTTTGTGCCATCTGATGGAGAAAAATTAAAAATCAACGGCCGGCTGAAAACCGTGAATTTCAAATTGGGGCAATTGGTTCAGTCCGAAATTTTTGACCGGATCACATTTAACGGGGATATAAAGGGCGTACTGAGCCAGCAAACGCACAATTTTCTGGCTTCTGTTTCAGGGAAAATTGACAGTGTATATGTGAATAATTACCAGTATAAAAATATTCAGTTAAACGGTGATATTCTGAACAGAAGGTTTAACGGCAGCCTGTTGGCTAATGATCCTAACCTGAAACTTCGTTTCGACGGAGAGTTTGACCTGAATGTTCCTGTTCCTGTTTTTAATTTTAATATGCTCGTTGAAAAGGCCAACCTGAAGGCATTGAAATTGGTCGGTAAATTCGAAAAATCAGCTGTTTCATTTGCCCTGAATGCCAATTTTACGGGTGACAATATTGATAATCTGGCCGGTTACATTCATTTTAAAGAAGGAACCTACCAAAACGAGAACGGGGAGTTGATATTTAATAATATTGATTTGAAAACGTTTTACGAAAACGAACCGGTACTCGAAGTTCGTTCCGATTTTCTGGATGCCGACATCAGGGGACAATACCAGTTGCATAACCTGCACAATTCGATAAAACAGATTATTACCCATTACCTGCCATCATCCGGCTTGACTTATCCTGAACAGGGAACTCAGAATAATTTTGATTTCCGGTTTGTGCTGAAGGATATTAACCGTTTTACCCAGGTGTTAATTCCTGATTTAATCATGCTTCCTGCAGAAATTACAGGAAGCATCAATTCAGATAAAAATACACTGATCCTGAATGCTTCATTTCCTGAAATTCGATATCAGTCAAACGTGTTTCATAAGTTCACGGTTAATATCGATACGGATTCGAAGTTTAATATGCGGAATAAGATTGAGGAATTTGCTGTTGGTGAACAGTTTAAGGTTTACAATCTTTCACTGATTTCGGATGCTTCCGGTGATGTGCTGGATTCGAAACTGGCATGGAATAACTACGACGCGATTTCGTACAGCGGTTCGGTAAATACAAGTACAAAGTTTTACGAGCAAAATAATTATCCGCACGTCGATATTTCGGTTAAACCTTCCCGTTTATATCTGGCCGACAGTCTCTGGCAGATTAACTCAGCCCGGATAACTGTTGATTCTACCCTGGTTAAGGTAAACAAACTGCGGCTTTCGAATAAGAGCCAAACCATCACAATCGATGGTTCTATTGACAATAGTCAGAACAATAAACTCAACATTTTTTTCAATCAGATTGATCTGGGCTCTTTAAACCGGATAATTGCCGGTAACCTTAACCTGAAAGGTGAATTAAACGGAACCCTGTCAGTTTTTGATGTGTATCAGCGTGCATTGTATCTTGCCGATTTAAAAATTGATGACCTGGGTATACTTGGACAGTCGCTTGGAAATGCAAGTGTTCAAAGTCGATGGGATCGGGATGCAGAAGAAATCAATGCTGAATTGCTCGTAAAATCTGATGAGAGAAATTCATTGCTGGCATTTGGAATTTACAATCCTGGTAAAGACAGTCTTTCGGTCGATGCTGATTTTGATCATTTTTCATTGATGATTTTACAACCGCTCATGGGAAATAGTTTTGCCAATTTTCATGGTGATGCTACCGGGAAAGTCAGAATTTACGGGACCCCGGACTATATTCAACACGACGGTGCTTTATTTGCTGCCAATGGCGGATTGATGCTTTCTGAATTACAGGTTAATTACACCCTGAATGATTCCGTCAAATTTAAGGGTGACAAAATCATTTTTCCTGATATCAAAGTTCTGGATGATTATGGAAACTCCGGGATCTTTTCGGGTTCCATCAAACACCGGAGTTTCTCAGACATGGTTTATGACCTGACTGTCAGATCAAACAAGATCATGGCCATAAATACCACTCCGCAAATTAATGAAAAATTTTACGGGAAAACATTTGGGAGTGGTATAGTCCGGATTACCGGCAGGGGCGCTACAGTGCTGATCGACGGAATAGCGCGTACAGAAAGAGGGACTGAAATGAACATTTCACTGGAGTATCAGGGAGACGCCCAGGAATATGATTTTTTAACTTTTATATCCCATGGCTATCAACCCAAACAGGAAATGCAGGTAAATCTTGCGCGAGAGTCGGATATGCATATGAAATTCAACATCGAGATTACTCCGGAGGCCAGGGCCCAGTTGATTTACAATTCAAAAATCGGCGATGTAATCCGTTCACAGGGTTCAGGTAATTTGCAGGTATCGATTGACAACAACAATAATCTTTTACTTTTTGGGGAATATACGGTTGAGCAAGGTGATTATTTGTTCACCCTTCAAAATGTAATCAATAAAAAATTTGAAATTCTGCGGGGCGGAACCATTCAATGGAATGGCGATCCTTATGATGCAATCATTGATCTGCATGCGGTTTACCGTTTGAAAGCTTCTTTAAGTGAACTATTTGCCAGTACCGATGGAAATACGGATTATACGCAGCGTATTCCGGTTTTGTGTAAAATAGCTCTTTCAAAAAGCCTGAATAATCCGGCGATTAGTCTTGATATTGAATTGCCATCAGCTGAAGACCGGATTAAGGATGAAGTCCGGCAATACATCAGTTCAGATGAAGATATGAATAAACAGTTTTTGTCGCTTTTGGTTCTGGGTAAGTTTTATACTCCGGAATACCTTCGGGGCAGTTATTCGGCCGTAAACAATAACCTGGTTGGATCGACTGCCAGTGAATTGTTATCGAATCAGTTTAGCAACTGGCTTTCACAAATCAGCAACGATTTTGATATCGGGGTCAATTATCGCCCGGGCAACCAGATAACCAACGATGAAATCGAATTTGCCCTGAGTACCCAAATGTTTAACGATCGGGTTTCCATTAACGGGAACATTGGCAACAACTCGGCTCAACGGACCAATGCCAACAACAACGGACTGGTAGGCGATGCCGACATTAACGTAAAAATCACCAACAACGGCAAACTTCAGTTAAAGGCATACAACCATGCCAATAATAATCTGATTTACGAAACATCTCCTTATACTCAGGGTGTTGGTATTACTTTTCGCGAAGATTTTAATAGTTTCGGTGAATTGTGGCGAAAAATAAAAAGTATCTTCTGCCGAAAGGCTGACCGCAATCAAAAGTAAATTAATCAAAAGTCAAATTTAAAAAGCTTAATAAAAAGAATGCAAACCGGTATACCGATAATCTGATCAAAATTCTATATTTACACTCTTTGAAAAGTTAACTAACTAAACTTCCGGAATATGTTTATATTAATGGTTGTCATTTTTGTTCTTGGCTATGTTGCTATAGCATTTGAACACCCGCTTAAAGTGGATAAAGCTGCTTCAGCACTGATTCTTGGCACTTTGTGTTGGGTAGCTTACATTTTTGGAGCCGAAAATATTCTAAGCCTGGGATACAGTCATTCGTGGAAAGAATTTCAGGCATTGTATCCTGCCGTTCATGGGATTGAAGCCGTTCGTGAATTTATTATAGATTTTGAAATTATCAGACACCTCGGCGAAATCTCTGAAATCCTGTTTTTCCTTTTAGCTGCAATGACTATTGTTGAAGTAGTTGATCAGCATCAGGGCTTTAAGGTTATCACCGACAAAATAAACACGACCAATAAAATTAAACTCCTTTGGTTGCTTAGTATTCTTACCTTTTTTATGTCAGCATTATTGGACAATCTGACTACAACCATTGTGATGGTTGCACTTTTGCGTAAGCTGATTGACGATAGAAAAACACGTTGGTTTTATGCCAGTATGGTTGTTTTGGCAGCTAATGCAGGCGGCGCCTGGTCGCCTATTGGTGATGTGACCACGATCATGCTTTGGATAGGTAACCAGATTACAGCGCTCAGGATTATTGAAGGGGTATTTATTCCCAGTTTGGTTTGTGTCATCGTTCCCCTTATTTATCTGTCATTTACGATGAAGGGAAATGTAAACAGGCCTAAACAGAACCATGCTGAAAAAGAGTTTACAACTGCCTCAGAACGTGCACTGATGCTGGTTCTGGGTATTTCAGGATTATTGTTTGTTCCGGTATTTAAAACCCTGACTCATTTGCCTCCATACATGGGTATGTTGCTTTCGCTTGGGGTAATCTGGGTCGTTTCAGAAATTATGCACCGGAATAAACCCCAGGAAATTAAAAACAAGTTAAAGATTACAGCCGTTTTACGTAAAGTTGATACCCCGACTGTTTTATTCTTTCTGGGTATACTTACTGCAGTTGCTGCATTGCAATCGGCAGGTCAATTATCATTGATGTCACTGGTTCTGGACGAAAAACTAGGGAATGTTAAACTGATAGCCCTGGCCATTGGTGCTCTTTCTTCCATCGTTGACAATGTTCCGCTGGTGGCCGGAGCCATGGGTATGTATCCGATTTCAGAAGCGGGAACAACCGGTTATCTGGCAAATTTCATCCAGGACGGCGTTTTCTGGGAATTTCTGGCCTACACGGCTGGAACAGGAGGCAGTATGCTTATCATTGGTTCGGCTGCCGGTGTCGCTGCGATGGGTCTCGAAAAGATAGATTTTATCTGGTACCTGAAACATATTTCATGGCTGGCTCTGGTTGGTTATCTTGCTGGTGCAGCTGTATATATGTTCGAATTCTCTGCGTAAAATTAGTTTATAAATAAATTGTACTTTTGCGGGGCATACTATTTGTATAGTGTGTCCCGTTTCTAATTTGATTGACTTAAAACAAAATGCATATGATGAATTTTATTTTATTACAGGCGAGTCAAAGTGTAGCTGAAAGTACAAAAGCCGTCGGTAAGGTCGTTCAGCCGGAAGGAGTAGTAACCGGTTTTTTCGATATGGCCATCAAAGGCGGTCCGCTGATGATTCCTATTGTATTGTTGTCATTTCTTGCTGTATTTATTTTTTTCGACCGTTATATTGCTATCCGTAAAGCTGGTAAAGTGGATTCCAGGCTAATGGACCGCGTACGGGAATATATACTGGATGGAAAAATTGATTCTGCCTTTGTACTTTGTCGTGGCGAAAATACGCCAACTTCACGAATGATCGAAAAAGGCATCTCACGGATAGGCCGTCCGATGGCCGATGTAACCACAGCTATCGAGAATGTCGGAAACCTGGAAATTTATAAACTGGAAAAAGGCCTGCCTGTTTTGGCCAGTGTAGCCGGAGGGGCTCCGATGATCGGGTTTCTCGGCACGGTAACCGGTATGATTTCAGCTTTCTATGATATGGCGAATGCGGGGAACAACATCAATATTACCTTGTTGTCTTCGGGTATTTATCAGGCCATGGTAACTACGGTGGCCGGATTGATTGTTGGTATTGTAGCTTATTTTGCTTACAATATTCTGGTGACCAACGTCGAAAAAGTAGTTTTCAATATGGAAGCTGCAACCAGTGATTTTATGGATATGTTGAACGAACCTGCTAAATAATTAAGCAATCATGGCTTTAAAACGTCGAAATAAGGTGAATTTGAGTTTTAGTATGGCATCGATGACTGATATAGTTTTCCTGTTGCTGTTATTTTTCATGATTACTTCGACCATGGTTGCTCCCAATGCACTAAAATTGTTGTTGCCCCAAAGCAATAATCAAACAGTTGCAAAGGCAATAACAACCATCTCGATAACTGCTGATCTGAAATATTACATCAATGAAGACGGTGACCTTAAAAGGGTAGCTGTTTCCGAAATTGAACCTTTTCTGCAGAAAATGATCAGACAGAATGAGGAGACTTACATCGCTCTGCACGCAGATAAATCTGTCCCGATAGAGAATGTTGTCACCATTATGAACATTGCAAAACGCAATGAGATAAAAATGATACTTGCCACTGCACCGGAAGAATAATGAGTTACATTTCAGAACATAAAACAGGTATAATCGGTTCCATTATTACACATGCTGTGGTTTTGGCCCTGTTACTGTTTTTTGGTTTTTTTACGCCACTGCCCTTACCGGGGGAAGAAGGTATTTTGGTCAATTTTGGCGATTCCGAAACCGGAATCGGAACAGAAGAACCTGCACCATCTGAATCCGCTCCGGTGAAGGATCAGGAAGAACAGCAGGTGGCGGCTCAGACTCCTCCGCCTCCGCCTCAAAAGAAAGTGGTAACTCCTGCTGAAAAGGAAGCTTTGATGACACAGGATCTGGAAAAGACGGTTGCCATGGAATCGGCAAAAAAGAAAAAAGAAGCTGATAAAGCGAAAGATCTGGAGAAAGAAAAAATAAACAGGGAAAAAAGGAAACAGGAAGAGCTTGAGAATCAGCGTCAGGCAGAAGCGGAAAGGCTTCGTCAGGCTGAAATAGCCAGGCAGAAGAAGGAAGAAGAACAGCGACTGGCTCAGGCAGCTGCTGAGCAGCGAAAGGCCGGCGAGATTAATAACCGGGCTAAAAATGCCTTTGGCGGATCAGGAAAAGGAACTTCTGATTCCAAAAGTACCGGTCAGGGTGTGACATACGGTGCAGGAAACCAGGGCAGTCCACAGGGAACAGCCAATGCTGAAAAATATGGTTCGGGCGGCGGAATCGGAAATGGTGTGTCATTCAGCCTGGACGGCAGATCTGCTCAACTGCTCCCTAAACCCTATTATCCGGGTAATGAAGAAGGGGTTGTTGTTGTTCAGGTTACCGTGGATAAAAGCGGAACCGTTAAAAAAGCTGAAGCCGGAGTGAAAGGATCAAATACTGCTGATCCCGAATTAATTGCCGCTGCCAAAAAGGCAGCTCTCCAGGCCAGGTTTAATGTTGATGAAAATGCCCCGGCATTTCAGACCGGAACAATTACTTACCGTTTTGTACTCGAGTAGTACCAGGTTTCAGATTTAAATTTTCGTGAACAAAGTTCCGGGTTTCAGTATGGAGAAGCAGGCTGAGTTGGATTTCCCGGTCTCATCGGATTGGTGTTCCTGAAAATCCGGCTTGCCGTGGCAACTTGATGTCGATGGACTTAAAATACAGGAGCAAAAAAAGCAGGTGATCCGGATAAAACCGGATTACCTGCTTTTTAGCAAGGCATCATTCGATGTCTTTATTCAGTTAGAGTAGTTTCCAGCCTTCGCGGTATTCGTAATGAAGTTTTTTGGTTGCTTCACCGTCCACGTCATCAATAAATGTTTCCGAGGCAGGATCCCATTTAAGGGTTCGTTTCAGATCACAGGCAATATTCCCCAGAGTACAAACGGTACAGCTGCTGTGCCCGATTTCAACCGGAACAATTGGATCCTTACGTTCACGCACTGATTCGATGAAATTGACCTGGTGCGGAATTTTGGTCTCGTAGGGACCTGTATCACCTTCAGCTTTTGCAGGTGGCAGGAACTTGTCGTCAGAAGCCTTGAACTTGCCGCGGGATACTTCTATCCAGCCATCTTTTCCAATGAATTTAACGCCTTTTGTTTTTGCTTCGTCAAATGGTTCTGAAGTCATTATTACTCCATTGGCATATACAAACTGCATGAATTCAGTTCCGTCGCCAATTGGTGAAATTTCGACCGGTCCGTTTCTGTCCATTCCCAGACCCCATTGGGCAATGTCGAACATGTGAGCGCCCCAGTCGGTTGTGAAGCCGCCACCCATTTCCTTATACCATCGCCATGCACCCCAGAATTGTTCGTTTTGTTCGGGATCTATGGTGATGGGTGGATCAAGCTGACTGTTGTAATGAATCGGGGTAGGTAATGAGCCTAACCATAAATCCCAGTTTAGGTCGGCAGGTATCGTTTCTTCAGGAAGATTATAAGGTATGGGTGGAGCGCCAACATAGGCATTTACTCTTTCGATCTGACCAAGCTGACCTGTCTGAACCAACTGAACAGCATGCTGGAAATTCGGGTCAGAACGTTGCTGACTTCCAATACCCAGAATACGGTTGGTTTCACGAACGACGCGACGTAATTCCTGACCTTCTTTAATTGTAAAAGTCATTGGTTTTTCCAGGTATACATCTTTTCCTGCCTTGCAGGCGGCAATGGCGATCCTGGCATGTGAATGATCAGGAACCGCGATAACAACTACATTGATATCAGGACGGCTTAATAAATCCTCGAATTTTTCATAAGTCTGAACATCCGATTCTTTTCCGGCTTTTGCATAGAATGCATTTACCCGTTTTTCGAAGCGCTGACGTTTTACGCCGTAAACATCGCATCCTGCAACTACTTTAACTCCGGGTATCTGAAGGAATCCATTCAGCAAAAACATGGATTGCTGGCCCATGCCAATGAATCCCAGTTTCAGGTCGGTATCGGTCACTTTTTGTTTGCAGGCAGCCAGGGACGAAAACATTGTGACACCTGCTACTCCGATAGCTGCAGTTCCAAGAAACTTACGCCTTGAAACTCCTTTTTTGATTTGATTTTCCATGTGATTAATTTATACGTGTTAGTTGGACAATTAAAGGTTTTGTGCAGGTAAAAATACCTATTTGTAAGGGTTAAGCAAAATAAATAATAATGTTTTTCTGAATTTCCTGTCAGATGCAAACATTTTTTTTGATTTTTGTCATGTATTGAAATTATAGCTTTTATGGAAAGATATGTCAATTTGCTGAAATCACTGATTTCAGTGCCATCCCCCAGCCGGAATGAACAGGATGCAGCCTCCGTTATTCGTCGTTTTTTAACGGATTCGAAGTTGAAATTCGATTTGGATCGGAACAATACCTGGGTCCGAAATGCGTATTGGAAAGATGGACTTCCTGTTGTTTTACTGAATTCGCATATTGATACCGTCAACCCGGCTAGTGGTTATACACGCGATCCATATTCGCCCGATGTGGAAAACGGTGTTATCTACGGTTTGGGCAGTAACGATGCCGGTGGACCCCTGGTTACCTTGCTGGCTGTTTTTATGCATTTTTATCCAATGGAAAATCTGCCTTTCAACCTGATCTTTGCAGCCACGGCTGAGGAAGAAATTTCAGGAACCAACGGATTGGCAAGTATTTTAGACCAACTGGGGCCATTCGACCTGGCCATTGTAGGAGAACCAACCCGAATGCAAATGGCCATTGCCGAAAAAGGATTAATGGTTCTGGATTGTACTGCCCATGGAAAATCGGGTCACGCAGCCCGTGAAGAGGGTGAAAATGCGATTTACAAAGCTATTGCTGATATTGAAAAGATTCGAAGTTACAGGTTTGAAAAAGTCTCCGATATTCTGGGGGCTGTTAAAATGTCGATTACCTTGATCAATGCCGGTTCGCAGCATAATGTTGTACCTGATAGCTGTACTTTTGTGGTGGATGTGCGTACGAATGAGTTTTATTCCAATCAGAAGGCTTGTGATATTCTGGATGAGCTGATTGAATCGGAGGTTATTCCCCGTTCATTTCGGTTGAATTCGTCCGGAATTCCGGTTGATCACCCGATTGTGCAACGTGGGATCAGTCTTGGATTAACCTGTTATGGTTCGCCCACCACTTCCGATCAGGCTGTAATACCATATCCATCGGTAAAAATCGGGCCGGGAGACAGTGCACGGTCGCATACAGCCGATGAATATATACTTATTTCTGAATTGGAGGAAGGATTCCGCATTTATGTTGACTTATTGTCCAATCTCCAATTGTACTGAAAAAAAGGAGGTAGTCTCAAAAGGCAAATTAATCGATGAACCCGTCACCCCGTCCGTCAGATGACGGATCGAGGTCTGATATTCAGTGCGATGTGATCCTGAAACAAGTTCAGGATGACTCGGTCAATGACTTTTGAGACAACCTCCCCAATGGATACTGTAAAACCTTTTCATTCTATAATTAAACCTGCCAGAAAGGATTATTTACTTCCAGGAGAATCCTGTTAATCGCTTTCTATGTAAGCCATTTCATTGTGTTGTGAAATATCCAGACCGGCAATCTCATCTTTTTGCGTAACACGTATTCCAAAATACTTATCTACAATTTTGAATATGATGAAGGTCATCAAACCTGAAAAAACTATAGTAGATATTGTAGCAATGAACTGAATCCAAAGTTGTTTCGGATTTCCGTAAAACAAACCGCTGTATGATGACTGTATGGCAGGCGTAGCCAGTAATCCGGTAGCCAGGGCCCCGATAATACCGCCGATTCCATGAACGCCAAAAGCATCAAGTGAATCATCGTAGCCATATTTGTGTTTTACAACCGAAACCATGAAGTAACAAACTACGGCAACCAAAACGCCAATGACCACAGCGCCTAATACGCCAACAAAGCCGGCAGCCGGGGTTATTGCAACAAGACCGGCAACCGCGCCGGTACAAATACCAATCACTGTTGGTTTTTTGTTAATGGACCAGTCAAGTAAAGCCCATGAAAAAGCGGCTGTCGCAGTAGCAACATGAGTTGCCAGGAATGCACTGATGGCAAGTCCGTCGGCAGCTAAACCACTTCCGGCGTTAAACCCAAACCAGCCAAACCAGAGCAGGGCTGCACCAACGACAACCAGCGGAATATTGTGGGGAGCTGTTGGATGATTGTTGTAATTTCTCCTGGAACCAATCATGAGTGTCATCACAAGAGCTGCAATACCTGCATTGATGTGAACAACTGTTCCGCCGGCAAAATCCAGGGCTCCTAATTTATACAACCAACCATCGGCCGACCATACCCAATGAGCTACAGGATTATAAACAAAAACTGCCCATAAAACCGAGAAGATCAGGAATCCGCGGAATTTGATTCGTTCAGCATATGCCCCGATGATGAGTGCAGGTGTAATTACTGCGAACATACCCTGAAACAATACAAACAAGAGGTGAGGAATACGGGCAGTTTCCTGCGAAATATAGTAAGGGCTGACATCCGTAATACCAATGCCGTTGAGGAAAACCCAGTCGAAACCGCCGATGAACGGGGCGAGAAATCCGGTTGATGAACTGAAAGAAAGACTGTATCCAAAGAATACCCATTCCAGGGTGATCACTGAAGTCAGGATAAAACATTGCATCAAAATATTCAGTACGTTTTTCTGACGCACAAGGCCTCCGTAAAACAAGGCCAGTCCCGGAATTGTCATAAGCATAACCAGGGCAGTTGCGACAATCATCCAGGCCGTGTTTCCCGAATCAATATACGGTACCGCTGCAGGAACTGCCGCAGCAGCTGACTGCGCAAAAAGCGCCGAGGGGGCAATTAAACCAAATAATGCCATCCCAATGAATTTTATTTTCGTTTTCATCGATTTTTTTTTCTTAAAAATTTACAATCAGTGGAAATTATTTATTGTAGAGCGATTCATCTCCACGATCTTTGGTCCGGATACGGATAGATTGAACGATGTCACTGACAAAGATTCTTCCATCGCCACTTTCACCGGTAAAACCTGATTCCAATATGGCATTAATTGATTTTTCAACATTGATGTCGCGAACAACAAATGAGATGAAAATGCGGGCTACTGAACTTACGTCGTAGGCAATACCCCTGAAAATTAATCCTTGCCGGGCTGTGCCCTGTCCTTTAACATCCCACCAGGAGAGAAAATCAATATCAGCATCATGCAATGCTGCGCGGACTTCTTCAAACTTGGTTTTTCTTACGATGGCTTCAATTTTCTTCATAACAATAAAATTTGAGTTAATGTGAACAGGAATGGGTGCTTCCTGAAAATAATAAGAGTTGAATAATTAATTTATGAAACAAAAATATTAAATAAAATGATTGAATGGTAAAAAATAATGGGGTGTTATTAAATAAAATATATAAAAAATAACATTCATGGCTAATAATAAGGGGAGTGTGTTTAGAAAAAAGCACAAAATGGCAGTTTGGCCATTCTGTGCGGTTGAGAAATTTGTTTGTTTGAAAAAATAAAAAAGAGACCTGTCCCCCAACAGGCCTCTTCGCAAAAAGCAACAAATTGAATTGATGAAGAAAAAATTAGTTGTAAGCGCTTTCTCCGTGTTCGTAAATGTCCAAACCTTCTTCTTCGATCCGTTTTGGAACTCTTAAGCCTACGGTCACTTTTAATATTTTGAAAAGAATAAATCCGGTAGCCAAAGCCCAGATGGCAACGGTTACAACTCCTATCACCTGAGAAACCAGTAATGATGCACCATGTCCGTAGAATAATCCTCCTGATTCAGAGAACAATCCAACCATGATTGTTCCAAAGGCTCCGTTAACACCATGTACTGAGATAGCACCAACCGGATCGTCAATGCGAAGTACGTTATCGATAATTGTCACTGAATAGACCAGGACAACTCCGGCAGCAAAGCCAATAATGATGGATCCGAAGTCGGTAACGGTATCACAACCTGCTGTTATGGCAACCAAACCGGCCAGGGCACCATTCAGTGCAAAACTTAAACTTGGTTTTCCCCAACGCATCCAGCTTACGATTACTCCGGCAAAAGCTCCGGCTGCAGCTGCTAAGTTGGTCGTTACAAAAATATGGGAAATAGCTGTTGCATTGGCTGATCCGGCTGCTGCAAGTTGTGAACCCGGGTTAAATCCGAACCATCCCAACCAAAGGATGAAAACGCCCAAAGCTCCCAAAGTCAAATTATGTCCTGGAATAGCATTTACTTTTTTCCCGCTGTATTTTCCAATACGTGGTCCCAATGCCACTGCTCCGGTAAGTGCAATCATTCCCCCTACCATATGAACAACTGTTGATCCGGCAAAATCGTGGAAAGGAGTTGCCAACTGTGATAACCAACCTCCGCCCCAGATCCAGTGACCTGATACAGGATAAATTACGGCTGAAACTACCAGCGAAAAAATAAGGTAAGATTTGAATTCAGTACGTTCAGCCATCGCTCCTGAAACGATTGTAGCAGCTGTTGCAGCGAATACGGTTTGGAAAATCAGAAATGCCTCAGCTGGAATTCCGCCTTCCCATCCGTTTTTGAAAAACAAATCGGGTGTGCCTATAAAGCCGCCAATATCGCCTCCAAACATTAATCCGAAACCAAGTGCATAGAATATCATTGAACCAATCGCGAAGTCCATGAGGTTTTTGTAAAGGATGTTCACCGTGTTTTTTGACCGGGTAAATCCTGCTTCGACAAGAGCAAATCCTGCTTGCATAAAGAATACCAGTGAAGCTGTTACAAGGACCCAAACGGTATCAATCGAACGGGCCAGATCGGCCGCTGTTTGTGCTAAAGTTGTGAGTGTTATTTCGTCCATGATCGTAGTTTTAAATTTTTAGTTTTATACTTCTTTTCCTTTGATGAATAATGCTTCGTCACCAAATTCCCCGGTGCGGATCCGGTAGGATTCGTCAATGGTCGAAATGAATACCTTTCCATCGCCAATTTCTCCGGTTTGTGCAGCTTGCATGATGGCTAATACCGTTTTTTCGACGTTTTTATCCCGTACAATAATGGAAAGAATGGTGCGTTCAATGGTACTTGTGTCATAGGCAACACCTCTGTATACACGGCCTTCCCTGGTCTGTCCGATTCCACGTACATCCCAGAAAGAGAAGAATTCGATACCTGCTTCGTTGAGCGCATCTTTTACCTCTTCAAATTTGGTTTTGCGTATAATTGCTTCTATCTTTTTCATTTTTATGAGTTTTTGAATTATGCATTAAACTTATGTAGAGTTTTTATAAAGAAAATCCGACAACCATGAATAACTGATTTCTTTCAGGATTGAATATAACCTGTCCTGTAACAGGAATTGAAAAGCTGTCGGTAACTTTGATTTCCTTACCTGTGCCAATGGCAACATGGCAAACATTAAATTTACCATTTGTGGTATGCCACCCGTCACCAGCCCCAACGCTTATATTAAAATTTGAAAAGGCATAGCCTGCCTGAAAATATTTGTCTTCACCATACGATCCGGCCAATGGGGATTTGTTTAAAATGTAATTGGCGCTTAAACTTAATCCGCCCTTTGTAAAGCCGGCATTAATTTCATAAGCATTCGCTGAATCTGCAGTGAATGAACCACCAGTGCCTGGATAATAATAATCGGTTACTCCCAAGCTTACTCCTGCGAAAGAGTATGAAATATATGGATCTACTTCGGCATAGCCTGATGCATCGAAAGATCCCCAGACTCCAATTGTCAAGCCGCCTGTATTATACTTCACTGAAGGCTGAAATGCAGGACCAGTTCCAAGTTTTGATCCTCTCCAGACATAATTACTGTAAAAGTCAGCTCCTGCTGTAAAAGGCGAACTTTTTTCTTCACTTGTTTCTTCCTGTGCATTTACATTTAAGGTGCAAATCGCAAGTAGTGTGAAGACAATGAGGGTAATTTTCTTTTTCATGATAATTAATTTTTAGGGTTAAACTGTTATTTTGTTTTAATTCTTATTCGTTGTGAAAAAATCGGGTACTCTTCTGAAAAAAACATTGTTTTTTTGTGATGACCCCTTTGTTTTAAATGACGGTTCAAATGTATTTATTATTTTGAATAATGAAATGGTGAAAATGGGGGGTTGGTATAAAATAAAGATAAATTAACAAACAGAGTAGCTAAAAAATAGGGGTATATTGTGAAAAAAGTAATATAAAATAGATGAATGAGTCAAAAATAATGGGGTTGTTTGATAAAAAATCAAATTTGATATTTTGAATTTTGATTCTTAACTGTTTGGTTGTCAAATAGTCGAAATAAATAGATGTAAATAGCAAAAGGATTAAATAATATAGATAAAATAGAAAATAGACACTTAAAGTATTATTAAATAAATAAAATGTAATAATTGATGCTGGTAATGTTTTGTTAACATTTGGACGGCCGGGAAGAAATTAATTTATATTCACTGGATACCAAAGACCAAAAGGTGCAGTTTTTTTATATTTGCAGTCTTTATATACCTATATCGAATAAGTATGACGCTTTTTTTGATTCAATTCATTCGGTTTTTTAAGTATTTTATCTTCTGGATGATTTATTTCTGGCTTGTGAAAGCATTTTTCCTGATCTATACCCTTGACCAAAGTAGTTTGTTATCATTTGGCGAAATATCCGGAATCTTCTGGTATGGTTTAAAAATGGATATTTCAACGGCTTGTTATTTGTTGCTGATTCCTGGTTTGTTGCTGGTCTTCCGTCTTTTTTTGCCGGTTTGGTTTGTCAGTCGTTTTATCCGGATTTATACGATTGTTTTTTTAGTGGTTACTTCTGCCCTGGTGGTGCTTGATCTGGGGTTATACCCACATTGGGGTACCCGGGTAAATGTTACTATATTTAATTACATCGACGACCCGGTAGCCATGAGCGCTTCGGTTTCAATTTCAGACGTGTTGATGGGTTTAGTTCTTGCAGGAAGCCTGATTGCCGGTTTTATTTACCTGTATAAACGGATTTTTCCTGAAGGAATAGGAATTGAAGGGTCCGTTAAATGGCATAGTGCTTTTTTGCAGCTTTTTCTGGTAGCTACTTTAATTGTTCCAATCAGGGGAGGACTGGATACCTCTCCGCTTAACCTGAGTTCTGTAGCCTTTAGTCCGAAATTGTATGTCAATCAGGCATCCACGAATTTTTTATGGAATTTTGCCAAGTCGGTTGAAAAACGGAAAAGGCTTTCCAATCCTTGTGCATATATGCCGAAAGAGGAGAGTGTCAGACTTTTTAACGAATTTATGAAAGCAGATACGGTAAGTAAAAGGCCGCAACTCATTCGCCTGAACCCGGAGAAACAGCCCAACGTGATCCTGATTATCCTCGAAAGCTTCTCGAATAAAGTACTGGCTTCACTTGGCGGAATGAAGGATATTGCTCCGAACCTGGATTCACTTTTTACTAAAAGCACGGTTTTCACCAACTTTTACGCTTCAGGGAATCGTTCCGACCGTGGAATTTCAGCTTTGCTGGGCGGATATCCATCCTTGTTAAGTACTTCAATCATGGTTTATCCTGAAAAGTCACACAGTTTAACTTTACTTCCTGAATACTTTAATCGTCATCATTACCATACCTCCTTTTACTACGGGGGCGACATTAATTTTTATAACCTGAAAACCTTTGTTCTGCAGGGAAATTACGGGAAACTGGTGACCAAGGCTGATTTTCCTTCCGAATTGGGCCGTATGTCGAAATGGGGTGTTCCGGATGGATATGTTTTTGAAAAAGCGCTGGCGGATCTGAAAACCGAAAAGTCTCCTTTTTTGAAAACCATCTATACCATCAGCAGTCATCCACCTTTTGATGTGCCTTTTTCGAAGATAAAGGGAAATGGAATTCAGGAACAATACCTGAATTCGGTGGCATACACCGATAGTTGCCTGGGGCGATTCATCGATGGACTAAGAAAATCGCCGCTTTGGGAGAATACCTTATTAATCGTAACATCCGACCACGGAACGATGCAGCCCGGACCGACAGACATTACCGATCCGGCTTCTTATCGGATTCCATTGATCTGGTCGGGTGGGGTGGTTGATTCACTGCAGCGTGTTGAAACAATTACCATGCAGGCTGATTTTGGAACTTCGCTGGTTCATCAACTGGGCTGGGAAACTGATTCTTCCCGATTTTCGAAAGACTTTTTCACCTCACATCCTCATGCGTTCTACGCGCTCGATTCGGGTTGGGGTTATGTCGTTCCTGAAGGCAGTTTTTACTTTGACCAGAATTCCGGAGATTTTGTTCCTAAACCGGAATCCGGAAGAAATCCTGTAGATTTGACCTCTCCCAAAGCTTTTATGCAGGTTTTGCATGATGATTTTATCAACAGGTGAAACGAACATGCCGCGGAAAAATTTCAAAGGTGGCGGCGCAAAAAGAAAATGAAAATATAGTTCAAACCGGAATTCTCCTGGCATGGAGTTCAATGAGAACGCACAGAAATTCAATTCATTAACACTATTATTTTTGAATGAAATCCTGGAGACCAATTTTAACACCTATGAAATATGAATATGATATAACAAATCCAATGGCAAAACAGAATCCGGTCAAAACATTCCTGATCATTAATAAATATGCCGGTCACGGAAAAGGAGCCAAAGCCGTGGACGTGGTAATCCCGTATTTGGCTAAAAATGGATATCCGGCAGAATATGCGTTTACTCAAGGTTCTGGACATGCCATTGAACTTGCCGGGAAAGCTTTGGCTGAAGGTTTTGATTTGGTGGTTGCAGTGGGAGGTGACGGAACCGTCAATGAAGTGGCCCAGGGATTGATTGGTTCAAACATACCGATGGGAATTATACCGATGGGTTCCGGAAACGGACTGGCCCGCGAACTGGGGATACCGGTAAATATGCACAGGAGTACCCGGACTTTAATTGCCGGGAAGGATCTTCAGCTGGATGTTTGCAAATTGAATGATCAGCGCTTTATGTGTACAAGTGGAATCGGATTTGATGCCTTGATTGCCGATCAGATGAGCAAAGCTTCCACGCGCGGATTTTTAAAATATGTACAACTGGTGATTAAGGAAAGTATCTTTTTTAAACCAATTCCCATCAAAATGAAAATTGATGGTATTTTGGTCGAACAAGCCGTTTTCCTGATCACTTTCGCCAATGCCTCCCAATTCGGGAACAATGCTTTTATTGCTCCGGCTGCCAGCATGACCGATCAATTAATCGATGTAGTGGTTGTGAAAAAGTTTAATAAACTCTGGATGCCCCTATTTGCAGTGGCTTTGTATACCAAATTGATTCCGAAACTCCCGTTTGTTGATTGTTACAAGGCCCGGCAGATTGATCTGGACCTGGCTGAGACTCCGTATTTTCATTTTGACGGAGAACCGGGAAAACTGGAAGTCCCGGCACAGATTAATCTTGACAGGAATAAAATATGGGTGCGGAGTGGAAAATAATCAGGCTTAATACTCCGGCAGTAAGGAGTTTTTCAAGGCGATAGTACGGATTTAATTTTTCCGGGATTGATCTAGATTCCTTTTTTATATTGGATATCCGTCGTGGGATGAATGGTGAGTTTGAGTTCCTTTTCTGAGCCGGGATTTCCATTCAGAAGATCTTCAAAAAGCTTAATGATTCCTGATTTGCCGGTCCCTGTTTTTGTCCCTGTTTTCACATCCCTTAAATCAATGAAAAAACCGGAAAAAAGATCCGGCAAATCGGTCACTACATCCGTATTCAGGAAATTGGTTTCGTGGTAGATGTTGTGATAGTTCCCCTTTGTTTTTTCAAGCCGGAAAGTATCCTTCTTCAGATTGGTAATCGAAGCCGATTTAGCGCATTCCGGAATACAGGTATCATCAATCATCTTCTTTTTGCATCCGGTAACCTGATGAAACAGGCATTGCCTGCTGGTCATCAGTACAACCGGGTGATAAATGCTGTAATACAGTTTGAAATCCTCCGGTTTCCTGATATTCCCGATCTGGGTTTTTTGAATTTCATTGGAAATAAACGAGCCGATACAATTGAAGTTTTCTTTGACGGCTTTCAAACTGTAGGAATTAACCATGTTCAGATAGGGTCCGGCTATCCATGGAATTCCTTTTTGCCAGGCTTCGTAAGCTATTCCCGTATTATTGGTCACAAGATGTTCCGGTTGCAGCTGTTCAAGAAATTCGACCACCGCGGTATAGTCTTCGCCGATTAAAACGGATGGAAACCAGGGAATTAAGTTTTTGTTTTCCTGAAAAAGAGCGAGCAACTCAGCGCATTCATTTTTGAAACTATCCGGAAGTTGATAATAAACAGCTGCAGAGGTCTTTTGTCCCAGATACAAATCCTTTTGGGAAGAGATTAATACCGAAAGCGTGGGTTTAATTGTTCGTCTGGCCGGCTTTTTTAAAACGGGAAGATCGATGGGATCAATGGTTTTTTTTGAATTGTTCAGGATGAATAAAAGTTTTTTTTTTAGGAATGTGAGCTCTTTAAAAGGTATAAAGAGACCGGGCTGTAGATTCTCCAGATCCAGATGTTCGATATAATATTCCGTATCATTAACGGCCTTAAACCTTTTCAGGAATATCTCTTGATTGATGGCCTGTGCCCCGGTACCGGCAAGATGAATTGCTGAAAGCAGATCAAATAAAGTGTCCGGAGTTTTTACCGATACTTTTAACGGAGAACCACATTCTCCTGAAACCGATAAGGTTAATGGCGCTTTACCACTGCTGAATTGTTCGGTTATATTTTTAATCCGCGCGATAAGTTCAGTCCGGTCATCATAAATTTCTTTTTTGGCGGTCTCCAGATCTGCGTCGGTCGAAGAGCCATTCCGTTCAGATAAATGGATGGCTGAATGGTCCCGGGGATTGTCAATAAACATGTTTTTATGAATAACACCCTTCAGAAAGGAATTGGAGAAGTCCCGGTTAAACACCCTGTAGAGTTCACTGTTGTCGGTGTTCAGGCTGTTTTGATTGTAATAGCGCCGGAGTTGATTTCTCCAGGATTCAACCACAGAAAACACGTAATGATACTTTTTTATCCGTCCTTCAATTTTGAGCGAATCAACGCCTGCTTCAGCGAGTTCCTTTAAATCAAGATAGGCTGAATTGTCTTTCAGGTTAAGCGGGAAATGGTTGCCTTCAGGGGTCGTTAAATATTCATCCCGGCAGGGTTGACTGCACCGGCCGCGATTTCCGGAGTTCCCTCCATGAACGGAACTCATATAGCAAAGGCCCGAAAAAGAGAGACAACTGGAGCCGTGAACAAATACCTCCGTTAAGATCTGATTTTCATGTGCTGTTGTTGTTAACGCTTTGATTTCCCGGATATTTAACTCCCTGGACAGATTGACACGGCTTGCTTTCAGCCGGTTTAAAAACCGGATCTGACCCTCATTGTGCGTCGTGAGCTGAGTCGATGCATGTATTTTAAGACCTTCGAAAAAATTGGAAAGGATATAAAACAAACCTAAATCCTGAATAATTACCCCATCGATGCCGGTATTTACCAACTTATTCAGTAAAACGACCAGAGCCGGTATCTCACTTTCCACGATAAGGATATTGAGGGTCAGAAAAACCTGACAATGATTTTTATGGGCAAGCCTTAAGATTCCCTGTAAATCGTCGAAACTTATATTTGCTGCACTGTTCCTGGCATTAAACCGGTCCAGCCCGCAGTAAACCGCATCAGCTCCGGCTGCAATGGCTGCTTTTATCGAATCAATATCTCCCCCGGGCGCAAGTAATTCAATCTCTCTCTTCACACTGTAATTCTAACTGATTTCCCAAAGTGCCTTATTCATATTGGTTGCTCACGGATGTAAAGAAAAAGTCGACACCTCCTTAAACAATAAAAAGACTGACTTGCCTAAAGTGATTCCATCAACTCATCAGTGAGCTCAAGGTTGTGATAAACGGCCTGTACATCATCGTCTTCTTCAAACACTTCGATGAGCCGCATGACTTTTCTGGCGCTTTCCAGGTCGAGTACCGTGGTTTCTTTCGGAATACGCTGTAGCTGGGCGCTTTCCGGTTCGATATTCAGCGCTTCCAGGTTTTTCATCATCGAACCAAAGTCTTCCATCGCGGTGGTTACTGTAAAATAGCCCTCTTCGAGCTGCATATCTTCGGCGCCGGCTTCAATCATTTCCATTTCAAATTCATCGGCATCCAATTTGCCTTGCGGAATGATAAAAATACCTTTACGGTCGAACAGAAAACTCAGTGAACCATTGGTTCCAAGGCTGCCGTTGTGCTTGTTGAAATAACTCCGGACGTTCGCGATGGTCCGTTGCTGATTATCGGTAGAGGCTTCAAGGAAAATGGCAATACCACCACTCGCGTAACCTTCGAAGGTGGACTCGGTAAATGAAGCCGAATCTTTATCCGCTCCTTTACTGATGGCCCGCTGGATGGTATCCTTGGGCATACTGACTCCTTTGGCATTCGAAATGGCAAGCCTGAGGCGCGGATTGCTGTCAGCATCGGCGCCGCCTTCCTTGACTGCGATGGTAATTTCTTTGATAATCTTGGTAAACACCTTGGACCGTTTCGAATCGAGGGCTCCTTTTTTACGTTTAATGGTCGACCATTTACTGTGTCCCGACATATGGATTTAATTTTAAGATTGTTTTTACAAAATGGATTAATCGGCTGGCATCGTATGCGTTAACTGACTTTCCTGGTTCTCTGCCCGGAATACACAAGGATACATCCGAATTGGTTTAAGAAACAGTTTTCCTGATTTCGGGATCTGAAAACTGAATATTAATGAACCAATTTTATTCCCTGAGGTCAAAGATAATGCTTTGATTGTAAATAAATCTGGTTCTGCAACAGATAGTGCAGGTAAACAAATTTCTGCAACATGTTTTTATTCTTTTTTTGTGCCGCTATCCCCGAAATTCATTCCCTGGCAGGTTCATTTCATCGGTAAAGAAAGGTCAAATGGCCTTACACTCTGTTTTCAATTCAGGCATTCTTCGCGGTGATGCCTAATTTTTTAATCAGCTGATAATTGACCAGCACACCTATCGGAGCGCCGAGAAAAGGGATCATCTGTGCCATTTTTGCAAGATCAATATAGTCCCTGTATTCCTGCTGAAAGTTTCTCCAGTCCAGGCAGTATGCCACCCACGCCGGTTATTCCCCCTTCAACAGCAGCCGAATTCTTATACAAATCTATTTTTTTCTGATCGGCCTCTTCGCGTACCTGTAAGTTTACACCTGTCAAAGGGCTTGAAGTCGCATATTTTGCCCCGAACAGAACAGCCCGTATCATTTGTTTAATCGCCAGCGTTATGGCTTGGTGTACTTTTTCGGGTATCCAGGTATTAATCTTCGTTTGAGTTTTTCTGGAAAGATGATTCAAAAATGACGGATCGCGGAGCATTTTCTTTTGCCAAAACGTCATTTCCGTATAGGCCAGATTTTCGTATGCGTTCAACATGGTATAGAATCAAAAGTTATTCAAAATTAGTTCGAAAACTCCGGAAAACAATACCATTCCTCATTTTCGCCGGAGAGTACAATTGAACCCCTGTATTGCTTTTAAAATCAAAACAACATTAAAAATTGAGGGTCATTGGAATAAAAATACATAGTTTCTGTGTGGACCCCTATTTTGAATTATCTTTGGGATTCAAAAAACTGAATGTTATGAAACTCTGGGATAAAGGAACCTCGGTTAACGAACTCATCGAAAAGTTTACCGTTGGAAAAGATCGTGAGTTGGATATCTACCTGGTTCAATTCGATGTTTTAGGATCGATAGCTCATGCTAAAATGCTTCAGTCTATCGGTTTGCTTTCAACGGGTGAACTTGCCGAACTCCAGGCTGAATTGGTTGCGATATACCAGCTTGCTGAAAAAGGAGAATTCAGGATTGAGGAAGGTGTGGAAGATGTGCATTCGCAGGTTGAATTGATGCTGACTCAAAAACTGGGTGATACCGGTAAAAAGATACATAGTGGCCGTTCACGCAACGACCAGGTTTTACTGGATCTTAAATTATTTACCCGCTCCGAAATTCAGAAACTGGTGGAAGCTGTCAGCGGATTGTTTGATCAGTTCATGGCAAAAGCAGAAGCCAACAAGCAGTTCCTGATGCCGGGTTATACCCATATGCAGGTTGCCATGCCCTCTTCTTTTGGATTGTGGTTCAGCGCCTGGGCCGAAAGCCTGGCTGACGATCTGGTTTTGCTTCAGGCAGCTTACCGCATTACCAACCAGAATCCGTTGGGTTCTGCTGCCGGTTATGGTTCGTCGTTTCCGCTCGATCGGCAGATGACGACAGATTTACTTGGTTTTGAATCGATGAATTACAATGTGATTTATGCGCAGATGGGCCGTGGAAAGATGGAGAAAACTGTTGCCTTTGCCATGTCGTCAATTGCAACAACCATTTCGAAATTCGCCTCTGATGTTTGTTTATTCATGAGCCAGAATTTTGGCTTTGTAGCCCTGCCAGACGAATTAACCACCGGTTCGAGCATCATGCCCCACAAAAAAAATCCGGATGTTTTTGAACTCGTCCGTGCACACTGCAATAAAATTCAGGCTATTCCTTACCAGATCAGCCTGATGACCAATAACCTCCCGAGCGGCTATTTCCGCGATCTTCAGATACTGAAGGAGGTTTTTCTGCCTTCGTTTCAGGAATTAAACGATTGCATCAGCATCGCCGGTTTTGCCATCGACAACATGACTGTCAATACGAATCTGCTGGCTGACGAAAAATACAAATATGTATTCAGTGTTGAAGATGTGAATAAGCTGGTTCAGGAGGGAATTCCTTTTCGCGATGCATATAAAGCTATTGGCGGACAAATTAATGCCGGAACCTACGAGCCAGGCCGTGATGTGAATCATACGCATCAGGGAAGCCTGGGGAACCTTTGTCTGGAGCAGATTTCAGACCGGATGAATCGTATTGTTCAGTCGTACGAATTTGATCGTATCGAAAAAGCATATTCTGAACTACTTGGGTAGTTTTGATATCTGTTAATTTATCGTTATTTTTTGTTTTGGCAATGTTTATGTACATTATCCGGATGCATTTATTCAAGAGATTGTTTATGTGCATGTTGGAGCTTATTTTAAGAAAGTTTCAGTAAATAAGGAGATTATAATCCATTTCCAATTCTTTTCTGTTTGATGAAGTTTCTGTAAAAAGGGCTACTTTCGCTTTCAGTTCGTAAGAAAAACGATTGATTTACTTATAATCTTTCGTTTTTTTGACGATTGAATGATTAAAAATGAATTGTAATATTTTGGTCGTATCGTTAATTTGCGACCCCGAATAATAAATAAGAAGAAATGATAAAATTAGGACTACCAGAAGCGCAAGGGTTATATGATCCTGCCAATGAGCATGATAACTGCGGAATCGGTTTTGTGGCTCATATAAAGGGCCAGAAGTCGCACGATATTATAGAGAGGGGATTAGAGGTTCTTGAGAATATGGATCATCGTGGTGCAACCAGTGCCGATAATAAAACCGGCGATGGTGCCGGTATTTTAATGCAAATACCTGATCAGTATTTCAGGGAAGTGTTGAAAGTGAATGTTCCTGCAGCGGGGAAATATGGTACAGGCCTGGTCTTTTTTCCAAAGGACCGGAAGGAAGCATATTTTTGCCAGGATGTTCTAAGTAAATACATCGATCAGGAAGGTCTTGAATTAATAGAATACCGCGATGTGGTTGTTGACACTGCTGCAATTGGCGAAATTGCCAAACTGTCAGAACCCTATGTCCGGCAGGTTTTCGTAAAAGCTGATCTGGAACAGGAATTTCTTGAGAAGAAACTGTACCTGGTCCGTAAACAGGCTGAAAAAGAAATCAGGGAATCAAAACTTAAATACAAAGCTGCATTTTATCTTCCGAGTTTATCATCCAAAGTGATCATATACAAGGGGATGCTTACTCCGGGTCAGCTCAGGGATTATTATAAAGATCTGGCGCACCCGAAATTCACCAGTGCCATTGCCCTGGTTCATTCACGTTTCAGTACCAATACCTTTCCGACCTGGGATTTGGCTCAGCCATTCCGGATGATTGCCCACAACGGAGAAATCAACACAGTGAAAGGAAACCGGATGTGGATGAAAGCACGCGAAGCTTTGCTTAAATCGGAAGTCTTTGGTGCCGACCTGCAAAAACTTTTCCCGGTGATCGAACCCAATAAATCCGACTCTGCATCATTCGATAATACACTGGAATTCCTTCACCATGCCGGACGCTCCGTACCTCATGTTTTGTGTATGATGATTCCTGAATCTTTCAACTCAAAAAATCCGATCCCGGATAGCCTGAAGGCATTCTACGAATACCATTCCACGATTATGGAACCCTGGGATGGCCCTGCTTCCATGGTATTTTCCGATGGTCGTTACATTGGCGGAACTCTTGACCGTAATGGTCTTCGCCCTTCAAGATACATCATCACCAAAAATGATCTGATCGTAATGGGTTCGGAAGTTGGTGTTCAGACTTTTTCGGCTGATGAAGTAAAAGAAAAAGGCCGTTTACGCCCGGGGAAAATCCTTTTGGTAGATACCAAACTGGGAATAATTATTCCCGATAAAGAAGTAAAGGCACAATTGAGCTCACATGCTCCATACAGCAACTGGCTAAGGGAAAACCGGCTGGTTATGGATGATATTGAAGTGAAACAACGTGTTTCCTCTTCACTGGGTGAGCAATTTAATACGTATTCGAAGGTCTTTGGCTATTCGAAGGAAGATATGGAGATGATTATTAAACCCATGGCTGAGTCGGGCGTTGAACCGACAAGTTCAATGGGTAATGATACTCCGCTGGCCTGTTTCTCCGAAAAACCTCATCGCTTCTTTGATTATTTCAGGCAGGTGTTTGCTCAGGTTACCAATCCGCCGATCGACTCCATTCGTGAAGGCCTGGTGATGTCGCTGACCAATTACATTGGCTCGTTGCATTCCAATATTCTGGATGAGTCACCGGATCATTGTAAACTGATCAAATTTGACGATCCGATCATTACCAATACCGATTTGGGTAAAATTAAGGACCTGAAACACGTGCAATTTTCACACGCGACCCTATCGATGGTATTCCCGGTGAAAGATGGTGTGGAAGGTTTTAATGAAGCTTTCGAGGATTTGCTGAAACAAGCCGAAAAAGCGGTTGACGATCATAAGAATTTCATTATTCTTTCCGACCGTAATATTTCGGAAGATTATGCCCCGATTCCATCGCTGCTGGCAGTAGCTGCCGTTCATCACCACCTGATTCAGACTCAGAAAAGGATGCAGATTGGTATTATTGTCGAAACAGCAGAAGCCCGTGAGATTGCTCATTTTGCCCTTTTATTCGGGTACGGAGCCAGCTCGGTAAATCCATACCTGGCCTTTGCTGCTATCGAGAACCTGGTAAAGACCGGCCAGATTAATATGAAGTATTCTGAAGCCCGCCACAACTACATCAAATCCATTGATAAAGGTCTGTTGAAAGTGATGTCCAAAATGGGAATTTCAACGCTTCGCAGTTACCAGGGGTGCCAGATTTTTGAGGCATTGGGTATCAGTAATGATGTTATTGCCAAATATTTCACCGGAACTTCCTCTAAATTCGGAGGAATGGGATTCGAAGAAATCTGCCAGGAATCACTCATGTTCCATAAGGAAGCCTACAATAAAAAGAAACATCAGACAAATAACTTTGAAAGCGCCGGAACTTACCATTACCGTAAATATGGCGAACATCACGCCTGGAATCCGGAAACAGTGGGTTTGCTTCAGTGGGCTACCCGAACCAACGATTACAGCGTGTTTAAAGAATTCAGCAAAAAGGTTGATGCGGAAAATGCACAACCAACATTTATCCGTGGCTGTCTGAAATATAAACGTAACCCGATTGACATTTCGCTGGTTGAACCTGCCGAAACGATCATGAAACGTTTTGTTACCGGTGCGATGTCATATGGCTCCATCAGTAAAGAGGCGCACGAAGCCCTGGCTGTTGCCATGAATACCATTGGCGGACGCAGCAATACAGGAGAAGGCGGAGAAGATGCCGAACGTTTCAAAACCAACAAGCGCAGTGCAATTAAACAGGTTGCATCGGGTCGTTTTGGCGTAACCAACAATTACCTGATTAATGCCGATGAGCTGCAGATTAAAATTGCCCAGGGGGCAAAACCCGGTGAAGGTGGTCAGTTGCCCGGATTTAAGGTGAATCAGATTATTGCCAAACTCCGTAATTCAACTCCGGGTATCACCCTGATTTCACCACCTCCTCATCACGATATTTATTCCATCGAGGATTTGGCGCAGTTGATTTATGACCTGAAAGTAACCAATCCCAGGGCTAAGGTTTCGGTCAAACTGGTTGCTGAAAATGGGGTAGGTACCATAGCCGCCGGCGTGGCCAAGGCGTTCTCCGACCTGATTATCATTGCAGGCTGTGAAGGAGGTACAGGCGCCAGCCCTGCCAGTTCAATTAAATTTGCCGGTTTGCCGGTAGAGCTGGGTATTGCTGAAACGCAGCAGACACTGGTCATGAATAACCTCCGGGGGCGTGTAAAACTGCAGGTCGACGGACAATTGAAAACCGGTCGTGATGTAGTCATCCTCGGAATGTTGGGTGGTGAAGAATTTGGATTTGCAACTTCAGCATTGATTACCCTGGGGTGTATCATGATGCGAAAATGCCACCTCAATACTTGTCCTGCCGGTATAGCCACCCAGGACGAAACACTTCGTAAACGTTTCATCGGCCGTTCGGAATATGCCATTAATTTCTTCCGGTTCGTGGCTGAGGAGGTTCGTGAGCATCTGGCAGAAATAGGATATGCCACATTCGACGAAATTGTCGGGCGTGCCGATCTGCTCGAACAAAATACAGAGGTGAGCAACTGGAAAATGAAAAAAATGGACTTTTCGAAGGTGATTTTCATGTCCGAAGATTCCAAAAAACACGATATACGGAATACATTTCCAAATATTAAATCCATTGAAGATCACCTGGATCACACCTTAATCCGCGAGGCAAACAAAGCCATCAAGAGCAAGGAAAAAGTATGGTTGTCGCATCCGATCAATAATGTTGACCGTACCATCGGCGCCATGTTGTCGGGCGAAATTTCCAGGCGGTATGGCGAAGAAGGCTTGCCGAACAATACCATCAATGCTAATTTTGCAGGAACAGCCGGACAAAGTTTTGGAGCATTCCTGGTCAAAGGGGTTAGTTTCAGGCTCGAAGGCGATAGCAACGATTACATCGGAAAAGGTTTATCGGGCGGTCGCATTATCGTGGTTCCCCCTGTCGGATCAACATTTAATCCTGAAGAAAATATCATCATCGGAAATACTTCATTTTACGGAGCAACTTCGGGTGAAGCGTATATCCGCGGTGTAGCCGGCGAACGTTTCTGCGTACGTAATTCGGGAGCCAAAGCAGTCATCGAAGGAAGCGGAGACCATTGCTGCGAATACATGACCGGTGGAAGGGTGGTTGTTTTGGGAACTACCGGAAGAAATTTTGCTGCAGGTATGAGCGGAGGTATTGCCTACGTGTTGGATCAGGAAGGTGATTTCGAATATTTCTGCAACAAGGGGCTGGTCGAACTGGGACCGGTTGAAGATAAAGCTGACATTGTGGAATTACAGGATATGATCAACAAACACCTGTTGTATACACAAAGTACAATGGCTGCAACGATTCTTACGAACTGGGATGAATACCTGCCAAAATTCGTGAAGGTTATCCCGTTCGAATATAAGAAGGTGCTGGAGGAACTGAAACTCAGGGAACTGGAGAAAAAACTTCAGCTCACGGAAGACGATCCGGCCCACCACGAATAATAGCCCCCTTCTTATTCCCCCATAAGGGGGAAAGATTTGGCCGAAATCCGCTGCCTTTTCGCCCTTAAAGGGCAGAATGTCAATAGCCCGGGGCGGAACCCCGGGTTAAGAATGCGAAAAATAATAACCGGCCGCGAGAATATGTTTTTCAAAGTAATAATGTGATTTCGGTCGGAATATAGAAAAGTAAGTTTATTTATTTTCAGAACAATACATTGATAAAGATTTAGTCTGAACTAAAATTTTTATCAACAAAAATAAAAAGAAAATTACCATGGGAAATCCAAAAGGGTTCATGACAATAGGACGAAAAGATGCTGGTTATCGTCCGCTGAACGACAGAATATATGATTACGGTGAAGTTGAGCAGACGCTTGATGACCAGGACCGTATTGATCAGGCTGCACGCTGCATGGATTGCGGGATTCCATTCTGCCACTGGGGATGTCCGGTAGGCAGTAAAATTCCGGAATGGCAGGATCTGATTTATAAAAAAGACTGGAAAGCAGCTTATGAAGTATTGCATTCATCCAACAGTTTCCCTGAGTTTACCGGGCGTGTATGCCCTGCTCCCTGCGAAAAGGCCTGTGTGCTGGCTATTCACGATGAGGCTGTCACCATCCGCGAAAACGAAGCTTCAACGGTCGAACATGCGTTTAACCTGGGTTTTATTCAGCCACGTATTCCTGAAGTCCGCACCGGTAAAAAAATTGCCGTTGTTGGTTCGGGACCTGCCGGTCTTTCGGCGGCTGACTTGTTGAATCAGGCCGGTCACGAAGTAACTGTTTTCGAAAAAAACAGTGCCATCGGCGGATTACTTCGCTTCGGTATTCCCGATTTCAAACTGAGTAAAACCATAATCGACCGCCGCCTGGGGATCTTCCTCGATGAAGGAATCATCTTCAGACCCAATGTGACTGTTGGTGTTGATATAACCCGCGATGAATTGCTTGCTCAGTTTGATGCCGTCGTTCTGGCCAACGGGGCTGAACAGGCCCGCGATTTGCCGGTTGAAGGCCGTGACCTGAAAGGTGTTTATTTTGCCATGGAGTTTCTGGCCCAATCCAATAAACGGATTGCCGGAGAAGTTTTTCCTGAAGAAGTCAACATCCTGGCCAAAGATAAAAAAGTACTTATAATCGGTGGTGGTGACACCGGTTCTGACTGCGTTGGCACATCGATTCGTCAGAAAGCCAGAAGTGTTACCCAGATTGAAATTCTTCCAAAACCGGCTGCAGCACGTGCCGATAACAACCCCTGGCCATACTGGCCCAATACCCTGCGCACATCGAGTTCGCATATGGAAGGTTGTGAACGTCGGTGGAGCCTTTCAACCAAACGAATGATTGGCGAAAACGGACAAATCAAACAGGTTGAACTGGTGACCGTGGAATGGGGAAAAGATGAAGCCGGACGTTGGGTCATGACTGAAAAACCCGGAACATCAGAAATCATTGATGTGGATCTGGTTTTATTGTCGATGGGTTTTACCCAGCCGATTCACAACGGACTGCTCGACGCCCTGGGTGTTGATTATGATGCCCGTGGAAATGTGAAGGTGAATGCCACAAAACAAACTTCAGTGGATAAGATATTTGCCTGTGGCGACGTTGAAGCTGGTGCCAGCCTGGTGGTTCGTGCCATCGAAGCCGGTAAAATTGCTGCCGACCAGGTTGAGGTATTCCTTTCCGGAGAATAAAAATTCCGTAATCCATATGATAAAGGCCGTCTCCATTCGGGGACGGCCTTTTTCCTTAACGAAAGGACCAACTCCGTTATTCCGGCCAGCGGCCTTGTGTTTGCCGGGTGACCATCCATCCGGGATATTCAGGAGTCAGCGCACTTACAACATTCAGTTGCTCCATTTCTTCGGGTGTAAGTTTTAGGTCAACAGCCGAAATATTGTCGTTCAGTTGCTGCAGGGTTTGATTCACCTCGTCCTGAGGTACCCCTGTCCAATGGCTTGCCAGTAACCTTTTCCGCCGAAGGTCATGGTTCCTAGACAAAGCTCCGAAACCAGTACACCTGTTTTTCCCAGTTCGTTGTATTTCATCCGAAAAATTACAATTCAATTTTTGCACCCAGCACGTTTAAAAATAACCGGATGAAATTAGGGTGTGCAGGCCATGCAGGAGCAGTAACCAGGTTGCCGTCAACATAGGCCTGGGTTACCGGAATATTCTGGTATTCGCCCCCTGCTAAAGTTACTTCAGGACCAACAGCCGGATAAGCCATTAATTTTCTTCCTCTCACCACATCAGCCGCAGTTAAAATCTGAATGCCGTGGCAAATGGCAGCGACCGGCAAATTGTTTGAAAAGAAATACTTTGCAATTTTTGTTTGATCCCGTTTAATGATCCGGACGATCTGCAGTTTGCTGAATGACCGGAATCAGGTCAGCCAGCGAAACAGGGCGAAATTGTTTTGCAGTTAAGGATTCCGGATTATTCCTTACTTTTAATTTCACCGGCGAAATGGTACCCCCTGCCTTCAATGGCTGCAGCGATCTGGGTCATATTAGTCCTGGTGGTGTCGAAACGTACAAAAGCGGTTGAATCCAGGTGATTGGCACTGATGCTGTCGATTCCAGCCAGTTGAGTAACCCCTTTGGCAATGGTTTGTTCGCAGCCATCGCAGACCATTCCTTCAATTCTCAGGTTTGCTTCAACAAAAACAGGTGTTGATTTTTCTTTTGGAGCTTGTTTTGATGAACAGGCGGACAGGCTTAGTGCAAGTCCGGTAATCAGGATAATATTTTTCATGATCATGTTATTGAATGAATAAATAGGTTCCGGTCATTCAGCTTTACAAAATTCAGGAATCCGGATATAAAATTAAGGAAAAGCAACTAAGAAGGAAATAAAATTGTATTTATTCCCCTAATAAACGCTATCCAGTATCAGCACAATCATCATCAGCAGGTACAAAAAATTCAGCTTGAAAAAGGCCGGACGAACCTTCAAGTCGTTCTTGAAAAGGATACTTCCCGAGAGTGAAAACAAGAGGTAAAAGATGTAGAAAAGCAGGAAAAACATGAGTATACTTCCCTGCAGAACATGAACAGCCACAACAATAGCTGTTGCAATGGTTGCTACAATCCAGGTAAAACTCAGTCGTTTGATCTGGTTGTCACTAAACACTTTGTGTAAACTTGGAAATCCTGCCAGTTCATATTCTTTTCCGAACATGAGCAGCAAGAGCCAGAAATGAGGTATCTGACCGATAAAAAAGAATAATCCAACCCAGAAAATCTGATGGTTCATCCAGTCACCACCGCCGGCAAACCAACCGATGTAAGGCGGCAGGGCTCCAACGAGAGAGCCTGGGACCACAGCAAAGGCAGTTATTTTTTTCAGCGGTGTATAAATGGCATTATACGAAATCAGCGTCAGTACACTGGTGAGAAAAACAATAATCGGGAAAGCTGCCAGTAATACCAGGCCGCCAAGCATGAAATAGCCAATTGCGACCAGCAATGCGCCTTTCGGACTGATTTTCCCGGAAGGAATGGGCCGGTTTTTGGTCCGGGGCATTAAAGCGTCGGTAGTATATTCCTGCAGGTGGTTAATTACGCCTGAACTGCACGACATCAGGAATACCCCGATCATCAGAACTACGGCATCCGATCCGATCTTTCCGGTTTGAAGGGCATATCCGGTAAGTGCAGAAATGGAAATGGGCAAAGAAATACGAACTTTGCCCAGCTCCGATATGATTTTAATCCAATACAACAGATTCTGTTTTGTCATTTCGAGTTGTAAAGATGATTGTTTCGTTAAAATTCAAAGCCAATTCCACAACCAGTTATCCTGATTAAATCATCATTTGAGCGTTTTCAGGTATTCGGTAATTTGCTTCACGTCATCTTCCGACAACTGGCCTGTATACGTTTGCATTAAACCTTTATTGAATCCTTTCACCACATCAGCATTCGGGTCGTAAATTGACCGTTTGATGTATTCGTCATCTACCGTAAGTTTGCGTTCACTTCCTTTGGTAATCACAGTCGCCGCATGCCCGAATAAACCTTTAAATGAAGGCCCGACCAGCTTGGACCCGTCAACGGAGTGGCAGGCAAAACAGCCGATATTCTGCATGATTCGTTTTCCGTTTGCTGTCGGAGAATCAACTGCCGGCGATACTACCCTGGTGGTGTCGACATACCAGGAATTAAATTTATCTTCCGGCATAACTTTTACATAGGTGTACATGTACGAGTGATTTAAACCGCAGTATTCGGAGCAGAACAATTCGAAAAGTCCTTCCTGCTGCGCGATAAACCAGGCCATTTTTTCCATGCCCGGAACTACGTCTTCTTTAATCCGGAACTTTGGAATGTAAAACCCATGAATGACGTCGAGTGAGATCAGTTTCAGTTTTATTGCTTTGTCCATTGGAACAAATAAGGTGTCGGTTTTTTTTCCGTTTTCATATTCGAAAGTGAAATTCCACATCCGACCTGTTACAGTGATATTAAAACTGTCTTTCGGGGCAGTCCTCATAGGAGCCCATCCGGCCCATCCGTAATAAAACATGACCAGTACCAGGATAGTAGGTATTATAGTCCAGATAATTTCAAGCTTTGTACTGCCTTTAATTTGTGTTGCAACCGGGTTTTTCTTGTTGTTGTATTTGTAAATGAAATACAACATGGCAAATGTTAATCCGATCAGGAAAACAAAGGAAATACCCATAATTATTATAAAGGCTTTGTCGACACCTGTTACAAAATTGGATGCATTCGTGGTAGAGGATAGGATATACATAGTTTTTATCTGAAATAGAAATCTAAAAATGTAATGAATATAACAGCAGTGAACAACAGAGCTACAAAGCCAACCATGTAACGTAAAAAGGGCTCGTCGAATTTAAGGTGCATAAACCAGGTTAAAACCAGTACTGATTTGATGGTTGAAAAGATCAATGCTCCTAATACGGAGTACCCGCCAAGATTGATTTTAGTTATCCCGATCGACATAAAGGTAAATGTGATCAAAGCCATCAGAATATAAAAATACACACTGTAAGGTACGATATGATGTTTTTCTTTTTCCATTTTGCAGGTCGTTTCTTAATGTATTAAATAGAATAAAGGGAACAGGAATATCCAGATTAAATCGACCAGATGCCAGTATAAACCGGCATTTTCGAGCAATGACGGACGATTGGCATGTACTGTTCCTTTCTGAACTCCTCTCAATGCCACAATAATGATAATCATACCGATAACGATATGCAGGGCATGCAGGCCGGTCATTACGAAATACAGTCCAAAAAACAGAATTTCACCCTTGCTCATATCGTTGAGAAGGTGTTCAGATCCGGGCCAGATGCCATGATCAAACTTTACTCCCCACTCAAAATATTTGTTGATCAGGAAAATCAGTGCAAGCATGATCGTCACTTCGAGCAAAAATACGGTTAATCCCTTGTTCTTTTGCTGAAGTGCGGAGGTTGACATGGCAATTGTCATACTGCTGACCAGCAGGATGATCGTGTTGATTGCTCCGATGGTTAAATTGAGTTCCTGACCTGCAAGCTGAAAAGCGGCAGGATTGAGAAAGCGGTAAATGGAATAAACAATGAACAAACCCCCAAAAAGGAGCAGTTCAGTGAATATAAATAGCCACATTCCCAATTTGGATGCTTCCTGATCGTAATGCGGATCTGAATGTTGAGTTACATGTTCCATAAAGTAATTTCCAGAATTTAATATTCGTAAGGTCCGTCTTCTTCACCGTAAACCGGTATTTCATCAAAGTTTTCAACCGGTGGAGGTGAAGGTACCGTCCATTCCAGTGTTTTTCCGTTCCATGGATTGATTGGGGCAATTGCGCCGTTTTTAGCCGACCTGAAAAGATTGATGACAATGATCAGCAATCCAAAAGTCATCACCCACGAACCTAAGGTTGAAAGTATATTGGCGGCATGGAATTCAGGTAAATAATCGTAATAACGACGAGGCATCCCCATCATTCCCAAATAAAACATTGGTGAATACAAGGTAAGGAATCCTATGGTGAAAAATGCCCAACCTACTTTAGCCCAGACCTTATCGTACATACGGCCAAACATTTTAGGGAACCAATAGTGAATGGCTCCAAAGAAGGCAAAACCTACCCCTCCAAAAACGATAAAGTGAAAGTGTGCGACCACAAAAGCTGTATCATGAACGTAAACATTGGTAGCCAAAGCTCCGAGAACCAGTCCGGAGAAACCACCAATCATGAACACGAAAATAAAAGTAACTGCCCATAAAAGTGGAATATCAGGATTGATAGAACCTTTATGCATGGTTGATATCCAGTTGAAAACCTTAATTGCACTTGGTATGGCAACGATGAATGTCAGAATAGAAAAGGTATATTGTGCAGTGCCGCTCATTCCTGAAGTAAACATGTGATGGCCCCAAACAAAATAACCCACAAACGCAATGGCCAGGGTCGATGCAATAATGGCTTTGTAACCGAAGATATGTTTTTGCGAAAAGGTTGGTATAATTTCGGAAATAGCACCCATGGCCGGAAGAATCATAACGTAAACGGCCGGATGGGAATATATCCAGAACAAGTGCTGGTACAAAATCGGATCACCACCCAATGCAGGGTCGAATACACCGATGTTAAAAATACGTTCGAGTGCAACCAGCACCAAAGTAATTCCGATTACCGGCGTGGCCAGCAACTGGATCCATGCCGTTCCATATAATGACCATGGGAAAAGTGGCATTTTAAACCAGGTCATTCCAGGGCATCGCATACGGTGAATGGTCACGATAAAGTTCAATCCGGTTAAAATGGACGAGAATCCCAGTACAAATGCCCCGAATATCGCCGGAAGTAAATTGGTCCCTGATTTAAAGCTGTAGGGTGCATAAAATGTCCACCCGGTGTCGGGAGTGCCGTTGCCAAAAAGTACTGACGAAATAACAAGCACTGCGCCAAATACATAAAAATACCATGACAGTAAATTCACTTTCGGAAATGCCACGTCTTTTGCGCCGATCATAATAGGCAGCATAAAGTTCCCGAAGACTGCAGGAAGACCCGGTATCACAATCATGAAGATCATGATTACGCCGTGTACTGTAAATACCGCATTGTAGGTCTGCGGATCCATAATCGTTTTCCCGGGGGCAATTAATTCCAGTTTCATGGCCAGTCCCAAAGTAACACCAACGATAAACATGGTCATCATGGAGTACAGGTACAATAGCGCGATACGCTTGTGGTCGGTCGTGAATATCCAACTGAATATTCCCTTGTATTTCCCCTTATAATCAAGATAACTTACATCATGAGGGATTGGAGTTGCTGTTTGCATATATCAACTATGTTTGTATATTTTTTCTTTTAGGTTTGAATATAAGTACCAGGAAAAACACAACTGCAAAAAATAGAATTAAAGTGCCTGTAATCTTGGTAACATTTAATACATAAGCTTTCCCCACCGGATCGTACGAAAAACAATACTGCATGATTTTATTGATGGTTGGGGCCGACATACCTTTTGACGATTCAATAACTGCCATTTTAAGATCGAATGGCAGGAAATAGATTCCGGTCAGGTAACGGGTGATTTTACCTTTGGGACTTACAACAGTCACAAATGCCGCGTGAGCAAAATCCTGGCCGGTCCGTTTGTACTTAAACCCAATGGCATTGGTGCCTTTCACAATACTTGCGCTATCGGAGACGAAAAATTTCCAGCCTTTACTGATGGCTTCTTTTTTTGTGACCAGATTCAGGTAATTGTTCTTTTTCCGTATTCCCAGATCGATGGTTTCCCTTGGATCAAAACTGATGGTTAAGACCTGGTAATCCACTCCCGGGACAAGATCGGACTCATCCATCACTTTGGCCAGTCCTTCCATCAGCGGACTGCATATTCCGGGGCAGCGGAAATAAACGTAATTGATAATGGTTGGTTTGTCGATTAAATCGGTTAAAACAACACGTTGATTGTTTTCATCAATCAGGTAAATGTCAGTTGGAAGAAATTCATCCAAATGTTCAACCATCCCTATTTCCGGATCTTTGGTCAGGTCGTCGAAAGGCTTTTGACCATATAGATTTATTCCGGAGAAAAGGACTAAAAATGCCAGCAAATGAAATGCTTTTCGTGAAAACAAGTGAAAAAATAAATCATTCTGTTGTGATGATTGATGCTGTAATACTACATTTTGATTCATATCCGAAACTTTGATTTTGGTTCATTTTGATTTTTGGTTTTCAAGTACCGATTTTTGGGCACAGTATCATTTGTAAAACTGACGAAATTTCCTGATCGCTTTCCTTTCCCTGCAGCTTTCCCATTTTCTGCTGATGCCTTTTTACTTTTTCCCGGTTTGGTTTTGTCCTAAGAAACCCAAAACAGTATTGAATGTTTATGAAAAACCGAATAATCACACGCTTTTTTTTTCTTTTTTTTCGTTCAAACCTGAATCCGATATTAGAAATTGAACCTGAAAAGAGTATAATTTACATCATTTCAGTAAGTTAATATTTACTGTCTGAAGTTATCCTGAAGAAAGGAAAAATCATCGGACAATTGCTTTTTTTATTTTTAAATGCCTTCAATTTAGTCTTTATTTTTATTTCACATCCTGGTTTCCCAAACTTATTCCACATCCGGACTTATTTACAGCAACTACCTTTTTCAACCATTTCTTTGGGGGCCAGTTTTTCGGTGGTCGGACTGATGTAGGGAATTCCGAGCGACAAACCACGAAGGATAAATAATACGCCCAGTAAAAATACAAAGTAAGGAACCACCCGCTGCATTTTCGACCGGATCCGTTGCCCGATGGCATCACTGGCTAGTGTGGCGGTAAGCAGTAATGGGATTGTTCCTATGCCAAACAGCATCATAAAAACAGTTCCGGATCCTACCGTTCCTGAATTGATTGCGCCTGCAATGGCTACATAAACCAGGCCGCAGGGCAAAAGTCCGTTCAGCAAACCAATCATCAGTAACGAAAAGTAAGAACGATCGGCAAACAGTTTTCTTAACCTTGTGATTAACCTGGCTGTGAAACCGCCAAACAGCCTGCCGATGGTAATTTTTTCACGGAAAACGAAGGGGAACAAAACACTAACAATCATGGCTGCACCCAAAAAAACAGAAGTCCACTGCTGAAAACCTGCCAAACGAATTCCGCGTCCCAGCATTCCAAACAAAATACCTAAAATGCTGTAGGTAATTACCCGGCCTGAGTTATAAAGCATTGCTCCGTATAGTTTCGAACCCAGGTTGTGCTTTTTTAGCGGTAGTGCGACAACAATGGGTCCGCACATTCCGATGCAGTGAAAACTGCCGATTAGTCCGATGGTTAAAGGTGTGATGAAATCCATAATTGCTACTAGTGTTTCGGCTTGCGTTTTTCGGGTTATTTAAACCGAATAAACGTTTACCGGGTTTTACTTTTTTATTTTTTATTCAGATAGGGGTTATTGGACATTTGTCTTTTTAATCAGGAGAATTCCCGATAACCTTGACAACCAATAACCAATTACTTTTCAACTGTAATCTCTTCTTCCTGGTAATACGAAACCTTGTTGGCCGACCAGTCAATTTTCACCTGGTATCTTCCGCTTTCAAGGTTATTCAGACTGATGTTTTGTGTAAATGTGGTATTAATTTTCACAGGAAGTTTCAGGTCTCTTCTTTCCTGTACCGGGCTGTAAAAATGAATCTCACCGGAATATTCACTGCTTTTCACCAAATCCGGGAATCTAAGCTTCAGTGTATCTGCTGAAAGTTCAAACTGAATTTTTCCGGGTAAGCCTTCCGTATTCCGGACTTCATCGATGTGTTGCTGATAATTGATCGATTTCTGATAATAATCATGGTCAACCAAATCATAATCCTGCCTGACGGCTATCGAAACCAGGAAAATCATCCCAACAATCATGATCCCTAATGTCAGAACAATACCTGTTCCCCAATTGAATTTTATCTTCATAGTTTTTATCGTTCCAGGTTTCAAGTTTAAAGTTTCAAGTTCCGGGCTTTATGGGCACAACATGGTGTGAAGCTACGTTTTAAGCACGTCCTGACCTCCTTTCTCTTATGGGTTGGGATTATCCAGCGAATTTGGTCCCACAAAAGTGGTGCTTATCCTGTCAATTAGTTTTCCCTTTTCGAAAACTCCAATTTCCAAATGACTGTTTGATGATTTAAGATTCGCTTTTTTAAGCACAATGAGCAGGTTGCGTTTGGCTACCTCGCCCTTTACTGCCTTAAGCGAATCGCCCATCAGGATAATTTCGCCTTCAGGACTTAATAGTTTTAAGCCTATTTGTACTTCCGAATTTGTTTTGTTTACCATTTGCAGGTCATACAAATTGCTGTACTTGTCGGGGCCATATTCCTGGAACATCGTTCCCTGGGAGCGGATAATAATCGTTTCGACTGTACCGCGAATGTTGAATAAATAAGTGATCACGGAAAGCAGTATCAACAGAACCACCGAATAAGCAATAACCCGTGCATTGAATTTGATTTTTTTTCCTTCAGAAATTGATTTTTCGGAGGCGAAACGAATCAGCCCGGAAGGTTTTTTTACTTTTTTCATGACTGAATTACAGGCATCGATGCATGCCGTACAATTGATGCATTCAAGCTGAGTCCCGTTTCTGATATCAATCCCGGTAGGGCAGACTGCCACACAGCTGAAACAGTTGATGCAGTCGCCTTTCCGGGCATATTTAGCTCCTTTGTTTTCTGCGCTTTTTCGCGGTTCTCCCCGTTTGTAATCGTAGGCAACCAATATGGTGTTTTCGTCGAGCATAACTCCCTGTAAGCGTCCATACGGACAAACCATGGTGCATACCTGCTCGCGAAACCAGGCAAATACAAAATAATGAACTGCGGTAAATGCCAGCACACCCATTAATAATCCGGAATTTTGAGTTGGCCAGTTGTTCTTTATTTCCCCGAGTTTTTCGACGCCGGTGACGTAGGATATAAAAGTTAAAATGGTAAAAAATGAGATCAAGAGATAAATTCCATGTTTCAGAATTCGCTTTAAAACTTTTAATGCGTCCATCTCCTGTTCGGCCAATTCCTGCTGTTTTTTGCTGTCGCCGTCAATCAGGTATTCAACAGGACGGTACAAAAACTCCAGGAAGACAGTCTGCGGGCAAATCCAGCCGCAAAAAACTCTTCCGTAGATAACCGTAAACAAAACGATGAACACGATGAGTGTGATGACTGACAAAACCAGCAGGTGGAAATCCTGAGGATAAAATGTATTGCCAAACAAAACAAATTTACGTTGCAGAATATTCAGAAAGATAAGCGGTTCACCTCTGAATTTCAGATATGGTGCCAGGTAAAAGAAAACGAGCAAAGTCCATGCGATGATACGCCGGTAGTTATATAATTTTCCCTTTGGCATTTTCGGGAAAAGCCACAATCTTTTACCCTCTTTGCTGAAAGTGGCAGGCCGGTCTCTGAATGTAGATTCCTGATAGGTTCCGGGAACTTCCATGATTTGTTTACTTTTTAGTTCTTTACCATTTTCTCACCCTCTGGTGCTTTTTGGTTGGTTGGATTGGTTCCCTGCAAACTCAGGATATAAGCGATTACATGATCGATCTGCGTCACATTTAACTGGCTTTTGTATGAAATCATCCCTTTCTCAGGCACACCTTCATTGATGATTTTTTTCAAATCTTCCGGCCTTCCGCCGTGAATCCAATAATCGTCGGTGAAATTTGGCCCAACCAATCCTTCGCCAAATTTACCATGACAAACCAGGCAGGTTTTATCAAAAATAACTTTTCCGGCTGCCAGAATCTGTTCCTGGGTCAGAGGCACAGCGGCTGCCGTTTTTGTGGCTTCTTCCTGCACTGCAACCTCGGTTTTCGCCCTGGCTGCTGCCATTTCCTTATAGTATTCCTTTTTCTGGACAATATCATCATCCTTAAATACAACAAGTAACATCATGTATGAAAAAGCGATCACGATGGTTATGTAAAAAATATATTTTAGCCAGGGAGGCAACGGATTGTCAAGCTCCTTGATTCCATCATATTCATGTCCGCCAAAATATTGGATCTGAGTAACATCATCAACTTCATGTTGTTCTTCATGTTTGTCGTTCAATTGTGTATCATCAGTTGTATGCATAATCTTGTATTTTGCAATTGATTCAGTTTAAATAGTATTAATTCTCAGTTTCCGGGTTCCGTTCTCCATACCCCAGGCTTAATCTTCCTGCTTTGGTCCGGTGTCTTCAACCGAGTCTTCAAGCGGCATGTTGCTCAGCCTGTTTACTTCTTCTTTTTTCATCCTGAAAGCCTGAATGGTGACAAAAATGAAAAACGTGAAAAAAATGATGAACCCGATCAACGCATAGATTTCAACGTGCAATATGTTCCGGAATGAATCTGTCAGCATGATTTATTTTTTTGCAGGTTTATTTGAAATGTCGGTGCCAAGCCTTTGCATATAGGCTATCAGGGCAATAATTTCCCTGTTGCTATCGGTTTGAATGCCTGCAATTGCCAGATCGCGGGCAATGCTGTCGGCCTGAGCCATCAGATCCGCAATCGCTTTCTGTTCATAATTGTCGGGATAGGGAACACCCAGTAATTTCATGGCCCTGATTTTTCCCGGAGTCGATTGGATATCGATTTCCTTTTTGGCCAGCCAGGGATATTTTGGCATAATCGAAGCCTCATTCATCTTTTGCGGATCGATAAAATGGTTGTAATGCCATGAATTGGGTTTGTATATTTTACCGGTTTTCACCCCTTCGCGGGCAAGATCCGGACCGGTACGTTTCGATCCAAACTGGAACGGATGGTCGTACACCGATTCACCGGCTTTGGAATATTCACCGTAGCGTTCAGTTTCAGAGCGAAATGGCCTGATCATCTGTGAATGACAGTTGTAACAACCTTCCTTTACGTAAATGTCCCTGCCCTGTAATTCGAGTGGCGTATAAGGTTTTACACTTGAAATGGTCGGGATATTGGATTTTATCAGGTAAGTCGGGATAACTTCGATGATGCCGCCAATCAGAATGGCAATGGTGGCGAGAATCAGGAAACGGATAGGTTTCCGTTCCAGGAAACGATGCCAGGTTTCCGACTGGGTTTTTGTTTCTGATTCGGAATACAACGGCGGGGCCTGGGCTTCTTCTTCAGCAACAAATGAACCTGCCTGTATCGTCCTGATGATGTTGAATACCAGGATAAAAAATCCGCTGACATACAGAAATCCGCCAAATGCCCTGATGGTGTACATCGGGATCAGCTGGGCAACTGTTTCGAGGAAGTTCGGGTACATCAAAAAACCATCAGGTGTGAATTGTTTCCACATCAGAGCCTGTGTGATCCCGCCGATATACAAGGGAATGGCATAAAATACAATTCCAAGGGTGGCTATCCAGAAATGGACATTAGCCAGTTTGGTTGAATAAAGTTTCGTATTGTACAGCCGGGGTATCAGCCAGTAAATCATCCCAAAGGTTAAAAGTCCGTTCCATCCCAATGCCCCGATGTGAACATGCCCGATGGTCCAGTCGGTAAAGTGGCTGATGGCATTAACTGTTTTAAACGAGAGCAAAGGCCCTTCAAAGGTAGACATACCATAGGCTGTTATACCAACAACGAACATCTTCAGAACAGGATCTCTGCGAACTTTGTCCCAGGCACCGCGCAGGGTCAGTAAACCGTTGATCATACCTCCCCAGCTTGGCGCAAGCAGCATGACCGAGAAGGTGGTTCCCAGGGCCTGTAGCCAATCGGGAAGCGAACTGTATAACAAGTGGTGAGGGCCTGCCCAGATGTACAGGAAAATGAGCGACCAGAAGTGAACGATGGATAGTTTGTAGGAATAAATCGGACGTCCGGAAGCTTTCGGAACAAAATAGTACATCATCCCCAGGAATGGGGTTGTCAGGAAGAATGCAACAGCATTGTGTCCGTACCACCATTGTACCAGTGCATCCTGAATTCCGGCATAAAGCGTATAACTTTTCAGGAAACTTACCGGCACAGCCAGTGAATTGAAAATGTGCAGAACGGCCACGGTTACCCAGGTGGAAATGTAAAACCAGATTGACACATAAATGTGACTGGTTCTTCGCTGCATGATGGTACCGAACATGTTCCATCCGAAAACAACCCATACCAGGGTGATCGCAATGTCGATCGGCCATTCAAGTTCAGCATATTCTTTCCCGACTGTAAATCCGGCCAGTAAAGTAACTGCCGCTGCAACAATTATGGATTGCCAGCCCCAGAAGTGGATTTTACTGAGTAACTGACTGTAAATCCTTGTTTTCAACAATCTTTGCAGTGAATAATAAACCGCTGTAAAAATGGCATTTCCGACAAAGGCAAAAATCACCGCATTGGTATGAACCGGCCGGGTACGTCCAAAAGTTGTATATTCAAGCCCGAAATTCATGGCAGGAATATAAATCTGAAGGGCAATTAACAAGCCGGCTAGAAGGCCAACTACGCCCCAGACGATGGTGGCTATCGCAAAATTCCGGGTAATTCGGTTGTCGTACGAAAACTTTTGTAATTCCATAGATTAGTATTTTGTTGGTTTTTTTTCAATTAAGCTCCCTAAATCCCCCAAACGGAGGACTTTTGGTCTTGAAAGTCAGAATCGATTGTTTATTAATTGTCAAAATGTTCCTCACCTGTATTGCCAATCTCCCTTCCCTTTTGGGGAAGGGCTGGGGATGGGGCTTCATCCATGGTATCTTCCTTTTCATCCTGTATTGCCGGATCATCAAAAAGAATCCGAACCGAAGGCGTATAAGTATCCTCATACTGTCCGCTTTTTACCGACCAGATAAAGGCAATTAAAAATACACCGGCTATGATAATTGCCGCAAAAACCAAAACGAATACTACTGACATATTTTCCTTGTTAAAATCGGTTTGCTTTTGCTGATAAACTTACTGAAAAACTGGCAAATACAACTACCGACACCGAACTTATTGGCATCAATACCGCAGCCACTATTGGAGTGAGGTTTCCCTGAACCGCGAATGACAATCCAATCAGGTTGTAAAGAAATGAAATCAGGAACCCGTACCGGACAATTTTCATACTCTGCTTTGTAAAATGGATGTATTTATACAAGTTGGAAAATTGCTTCGATTGCAGAATGGCATCGCAGGCCGGTGAAAAGTTAAACACATTATCAGCAATCACAATGCCCACATTGCTTTCATTCAAGGCGCCGGCATCATTCAGCCCGTCACCAATCATCAGAACTTTATGACCTTCCTGCCTGATTTTTCGGATGTAATTCAGTTTATCGGTTGGAGTCTGATTAAAATGCAGGTTCTTACCGGTTCCAAAATACCGGAGCAGATTCGCTTTTTCAGCTTCATTGTCGCCCGTTAAAAGATGCAGTTCATGTGTTTTCTCCAACTTCCGGATTAAATCTGCCAGACCTGGACGGTATTCATTTTCAAGCTGAAAATGGCCAGCTACTGAATCTTTAAGATAAACCCATACTTCAGTTTTGAGATTTTCTTCATCACCTTTTACTCCGGAAACAAAATACCTTGAACCCATATTAATCCTGATTCCATTCACCATTCCAGTGATGCCAAGTGAAGGAATTTCCCGGAACTCTTCAATTTCAACCAGATCGTCTCCTTGAATTGAATTAAATATTGTTTTGCTTAAAGGGTGCGAAGAATGATAGGCCAGCGATTTGACCAGAAGAAGTTGCCCGGGCGAAAGTTCTTTTCCGACGAATCTGATATCCGATAGCTGCGCATTGGTAATGGTGCCGGTTTTGTCGAAAACGATGGTATCCACCCGATTCAGATGCTCGATAACCGATGTATTTTTCAGGTAAAAGCCTTTTCGCCCATATTGCCGCATGGTGCTTCCGAATGTAAACGGAACGGTTAATGCCAAAGCACAGGGGCAGGCAATGATCAGCACCGATGTAAAAGTAAAAACGGCAATTTCAGGTTTATTCAGCATCCAGAATATCCCTGAACCGATGGCGATCAGAATCACTGCCAGGGTGAAATACTGGCTTACCCGGTTTATGATTGTTTTCAGTTTGGCTTCAACTGTAAACGGATTTTCGGATTGGTTCCACAATTGGGTAAGGTAGCTTTGCTGAACTTCTTTTTCGATGATCAGTTCAATGGCGCTACCCATCTGACGACCTCCGGCAAATACAAAATCACCGGCTTTTTTGCCGACTGGCATCGACTCCCCGGTCACGAAACTATAATCGATATGGGCAATTCCGCTTTTCAGGATCGAATCGGCCGGAACAATTTCCTGATTACGCACCAGGATGCAATCGCCGGCTTTCAGATCTTCCAGTGGAATGGTCATACGACCCGAATCGGTTATCCGGGTTACTGCCAGTGGAAAGTATGTTTTGTAATCGCGTTCAAACGAAAGTGCCTGGTAGGTTTTGCCCTGATACCAGCGGCCAACCAGCAAAAAGAAAACCAGTCCGGTCAATGAATCAACGTATCCGATACCTTTTCCTGAAAGGATTTCAATCAGGCTTTGGGTAAAAAGTGTGATCAATCCCAGCGCTATGGGTAAATCAATGCTGATTATCTTTTTCTTCAGGCTTTTGAAGGCTGTCAGGAAATAGTCGCTGGCGCTGTAGGTTAATACCGGGATTGCCAGTAAAATACTTAGCCAGCCAAACATCTGTTTAATGTCGGTTTCCAGGAATTCATGCCCTGGCAGGTATTGCGGAAAATGATAAATCATCGCATTCATGAAGCAGAATGCGGCAATCCCGATTTTGAGGAACAGCTTTTTATCCGATTGACCGGTTGCGGATTTTTCGATGCTGTGCTGATTAATTTCAGGAATGTAGTGAATACTAACCAGCAATTCAACCAGCTGGCGGAGTGAAATTTCAGTTTCCCTGAAGGTAATGTTGATCTCCTTTTTCGGAAAATTCACTACCGATTGAATAACCCCGGCATTCAGACTGTGCAGGTTTTCGAGCAGCCAGATACACGATGCACAATGAATTTCAGGAATAAAAAAACTGACTTTGGAAATGCCTCCTTCCGAAAAAGTGAGGATTTTTAATCTGAACTGGTCCAGATCGAGGAAGGCATAGGTATCATTATTGGGGTGAACGGTGTCATCAATGCGGATGCCCGGCATCGTTTCAATCTGGTAATATTGATTGAGCAGGTTGGTGTGAAGTATTTGGTAAACAGTTGAACAACCGGAACAGCAGAAAGGATTTCCTTCGAAGATAACCGGTGACTTTCCGCACGAATTACCGCAATGAATACATTTCTGGTCTTCACTCATAAGTTCTGGGCTGGTAGTTGAATTACCGCTAAATAAAGGATTCAAACGAGAATTTGTTCAGTTAAAAACAGAAAAATAACGATATGAAATTGATGGAAATGCTCGCTGTCAATACAATTCATTATCATCCAGTGTACTCCGGAATAATTGCGAAGTTATGATTTTTATTTTTACGAATATTCTTCCCGATAATTCTTCAATTTGTAAAAATCAATCTAACTTTAGGTTTTAGTTTCGAACGCTTGCAATTCGCTTTCAGGAGATATTTTTACCTGAAGTATTCTGTATTTCCAGCAGTAATGATTATGAATTTATTCAAACAAATTTACCGGTTTTATCGCGAAGGATTCGCGAACCTTCCCAAATGGGGAAAACAAGTTTGGCTGGTCATCCTGATCAAGCTGTTTATCATGTTTGTGATCCTGAAAATTTTCTTCTTTCCGAACTTTTTAAGAACCAATTTTAAGAATGACGCGGAACGAAGTGAACATGTACTCGAAAATTTAACCACTATCAATAAATAAAATTTGATCTATGCATGAAGGAGTTGATTTAACCTTAGTCGATTGGTCGAGGGCGCAATTTGCACTCACGGCTATGTATCACTGGATTTTTGTCCCTTTAACGCTGGGATTGGGAATCATTGTTGCCATCATGGAAACCTTGTATGTACGGAGCGGTAATCCGGAGTGGAAAAAAATTACCAAATTCTGGATGACATTGTTTGGGATCAACTTCGCCATCGGGGTGGCTACCGGTATCATCCTTGAATTTGAATTCGGGACCAACTGGTCGAACTATTCGTGGTTTGTGGGCGATATTTTTGGCGCTCCGCTGGCCATTGAAGGTATTCTTGCCTTCTTTTTGGAATCGACTTTTGTTGCCGTCATGTTTTTCGGATGGAATAAAGTAAGTAAAAGTTTTCACCTGACTGCCACCTGGCTGACTGCCATAGGCGCAAACTTGTCGGCATTATGGATTCTGGTGGCCAACGGGTGGATGCAAAAACCTGTTGGTATGATTTTTAATCCTGAAACAGCCCGAATGGAGATGACCAATTTCTGGGAGATTTTATTCTCACCAATGGCCGTTCATAAATTTCTGCACACCACCTCTTCCAGTTTTATCCTGGCCTCCATTTTTGTTATTGGTGTTTCTGCCTGGTATATCCTGAAAGGCAGAGAGATAGCTTTTGCCCGTAAAAGCATTGTGGTAGCTGCTGTTTTTGGTTTCCTGGCATCCATTTATACGGTCATGACCGGCGACAGTTCGGCTCGCGATATCGCTCATCATCAGCCCATGAAATTTGCTTCATTCGAAGGTTTGTATAATGGAAGCGAAGGCGCCGGCTTAGTGGCATTGGGCTTTATCTCACAAAATCAGGCCGATCCGTCCAATGAAAACCTGAAAGATTTTGCAGTTAAGATTGAGATCCCCAATATTCTTTCTTACATGGCTTATCTGGACTGGGATGCTTTTGTTCCGGGAGTAAACGATTTGATTCGTGGAAACGAAAAATATGGAATCATGGGTGCTCCGGAAAAAATCAGAAGGGGAAAATTAGCCATCGAAAAACTCACTTTATACAAATTAGCAAAAAAAGAAGGTCGCATCAGTCAGTCAGATTCATTGAAAACAGAAATAATGAGTCCGGATTTTCAGCGGAATTATTTTAAATACTTTGGATACGGATACATCAGCGATACCAATATGCTGGTACCAAGCATTCCACTGGCTTTCTACAGTTTTCATATTATGGTGGTTTTGGGCATGTATTTTATTTTCTTTTTCCTGATGGCTATATATTATACCTTGAAAGGAAAGATTCACAAAAAAAGAAAGTTTTTAATAATAGCCATCTGGACTATTCCGTTGGCCTATCTGGCCAGCCAGGCAGGATGGGTTCTGGCCGAAGCAGGTCGTCAACCCTGGGTTATTCAGGATTTGATGCCAACCATGGCCGCGGTAACCAAAATCAGTGCAGGCGCCGTTCAGGTTACTTTCTGGCTTTTTGCCGTTGTATTTACTACCCTGCTTATTGCTGAAGTAAAAATAATGATGCGTCAGATTAAAATCGGGCCTAATTCAGAAGGAGGAACTAAACATGTTTGAAACCTTATCGCTTATCCATTTGCAGCAATACTGGTGGCTGATTGTTTCGCTGCTGGGAGCATTGTTCGTTTTTCTGTCTTTCGTTCAGGGTGGCGGAACACTGTTATTTACCATCGCTAAAACCGAAACTGAAAAAACTTTGCTGGTGAATACATTGGGCCGAAAGTGGGAATTTACCTTTACCACGCTGGTTACCTTTGGAGGTGCATTTTTTGCATCATTCCCACTTTTTTACGCAACTTCATTTGGCGGAGCATACTGGGTTTGGTTTACCATCCTGTTTTCGTTTGTCATACAGGCGGTTTCGTATGAGTTCAGGAAAAAACCGGCTAACTTTCTGGGTGCCAGAACCTATGAAGTATTTTTATTCATCAATGGATTGGTTGGTCCGCTGCTCATCGGAACAGCTGTCGGAACTTTCTTCAACGGCGCCATGTTTTCGCTCGATGATATGAATCGTGTGAGTTGGGCAAACGATTTCAGAGGTTTGGAAGCTGTGTTGACTTTTCATAATCTGGCGCTTGGATTAGCAGTCCTTTTCCTTGCGCGTGTGCTTGGATTGCTGTATTTCATGAATTCTATTGATCATGAAGTAATCTTTGCCCGATCGAAAAAGCACCTGTTGTCAAATTTCATTTTATTCCTTGTTTTCTTCCTGTATTTTGTGATTGCACTTCTTTTTAAAGATGGCTTTGCATACAATCCTGAAAGTGGTGAAATAAGCATTGAATCGTATAAATACCTTCATAATTTGCTGGCCATGCCAATCAATACAATCATGTTTTTAATTGGTGTTATACTGGTATTATACGGCATTATTTCAACTCTTTTAAAAGGTGGAACTAAAGGGATTTGGTGTAGTGGAATTGGCACCGTGCTCACTGTCTGGGCATTGTTTATTCTGGCAGGCTTCAATCATACCAGCTTTTATCCTTCAGTTTATGATTTGCAATCATCCCTGACCATCGAAAACGCTTCTTCCAGCCGGTTTACAATGGTAACTATGAGCTACGTTTCCCTGATTGTCCCATTTGTTATTGGCTACATCTGGTATGTCTGGAAAGCCATGAGCAACAAAAAAATCAGTTCGGAAGAATTGGAACAGGAACACCATGTATACTAATTCACACGGAAAATCATTATTTATCAATCATCAATTATAACTTACGATATGTACTGGACTTCAATATTCTGGCTTTTAAGCTGGCCGGCACTGGTCATTATTTCTTATCAGCTGATCAAATATACGATCCGCAAATACGAACCCCTTCTGGAAAAACCTTTAAAAAAGGCAAATCCAGGGAAATAAAAAGAATTCATCCGGATCCGGTCTTATCCATAGACCTGATCCTTTTCGTGGCTGTTTTTGCAGGGAGGTTTAATAGTATTCTATTTCACGTTCGGTGATGGTTTCCAGCCTGTCATTACGAAACTCTTTTTTCTTTATCCAGTTGCCTGTTGAATCGTAATTATCATACTCGTAATTCATTTTGGAATTTAATGCACCATGCATGAAACGTTGGTCAGTGTTTGATTCTGTTGGAGTGATATACCAGTTCTCTTCAGTTATATTTCCCTTGTCATCATATTTGTAGGTCCATTTATTAATTAACAAGTGGTCTGAATTATAAGAGGAACTTTCTGTTTTGTTCCCATTTTCATCGTACTTGTAGGTATATTTAGAATCTAAACTGCCATCTGATTGATATAAGTTCTCCGTTAATCTTTTCCCATCCTCATCATTAATATATATCTGCCTGGAGTCTAAACTTCCATCTGAATTAAACCAGTTAACTTCAGTTATACTTCCCTTTTCATCATACTTGTAGGTCTGCCTGGAATCTGTACTGCCATCTGATTTATAGGATATTTCTTCTGAAATATTCCCTTTTTTATCCGTTTTATAAGTCCGTTTAGAGTCCAGACTACCATCCAGTTTATACCAGTTTATCTCAGTAATTTTGCCTTTCCCATTATACTTGTAGGTCTGTTTAGAGTCCGGACTGTTCATTGAATCGTAATAGTTATCTTCTGTTTTATTTCCTCTCTTATTATACAGGTAAACAAATTTTGATTTTAAACTATCCTTTTGATAGCCATCGGATTGTTCCGTGAAAGTATACTGATAAGATGTTATCATCTTAACCTTTCCCTTTAAATTCTCTTTTGTCAGATCATTCTTTATTTTTTTACCATTACAGGAGAGAAGAAAAAGGACAGCAATAAGTAGAGTTGACGTTCTCATAATACCTAATTTATTTTGGAACTTGCGAATAGTTCTTTTTATACGTGTTCAAATAAAAAAGCGACTCTTTCCAGAGACGCTTTTTTGTTTGAATATCTTTTTGAAGTTTTATTTCATGCCTGTCATGTAGCTTATTCCGGATAGCAAAACATACCATATAATGATCAGAGGAAGCGCGTAAATCTGCATGAAAATCAGCAGGAGCACTGTAACTCCTAAAAAGAAGAACCGGAGAGCATTTTCTTTCACATTCAGGTTTTTGAATTTCAGCGAAAACATAGGTAATTCGGAAACCATCAGGAATGAACATAAAAATACCGATGAAAGCAAGGTATATTTGTTCAGAATAATTGGTACTATATTTTGTTTGGTTCCCAGTTCCAGAATTAATCCCAGGGAAGCAAAAAAGATGGCATTGGCAGGAATTGGCATTCCCAGGAATTGTTCACTTTGGCGGTCATCGGTGTTGAATTTGGCCAGCCGGAAAGCTCCCGCAACCGGAATGATCAAACTGGTATAAAGTGCAATCCACTGGCTCCAGTCGGCTTCTATATTCTGAATTTGTTGATTTTCACCAAAAAAGGTTAATTCGAGCATGGTAAATACAATAGCTGCAGGTGCCAGTCCGAATGATATGAGATCGGCCAGGGAATCCAACTCTTTTCCAATGGACGAATAAGCTTTCAGTAAACGGGCCGAAAAACCATCCAGAAAATCGAAAGCTGCTGCTGCAAAAATAAAAACTGATGCCCAACCCAACTGTCCGTCGACAGCAAAAAATACGGATAAACTTCCGCACACCAGATTCATTGCTGTGATGGCATTCGGAACCCAGAAAAATATGCTGCTTTTTCGGCTCATGATTAGATTTCGCCTATGATGGTTTGCGAACCTTTAACTTTCTCGTTCAATTTCACATTAATTTTGGTATCGAGTGGCAGATACAGATCGACGCGTGAACCAAAACGGATAAATCCCAGTTCGGTGGTCTGATCGACGAGGTCGCCAACTTCCACGTAGTTAATAATTCGACGGGCCATAGCTCCGGCAACCTGTCGCATGACGATCTCACGTCCGTCTTTTATTTTTACCGCGGTGGTAGTTCGTTCGTTTTCTTCTGCCGATTTGTCTTTAAAGGCGGCATAAAACTGGCCGTCTTTATGTTTCATATAGGTGATCTGCCCCGGAATCGGTATCCAGTTGATGTGTACATTGGTTGGCGACATAAAGATGGAAACCTGAAGACATTTGGTTTTCAGGTATTCATTTTCGAGAGTTTCTTTGATGACACATATTTTCCCGTCGGCCGGTGATAAAATCAGGTGTTCAGTCTGGTCAATTGCGCGTTGCGGATATCTGAAGAACTGAATGATCAGGAAATATGTTACCGCTGAAACTGCAAGAATACTATATTTGATCGTAGAGTCGGTAATAAAAAACCATGAAATTAGTATCAGAACCGCAAGAAGTGCGGTTGCAAAATTAATTGTTCTAATGCCGGCTTTATGAACTTTCATGAGAAAATAATGGAATTAATAAATAGTTCTTAGTTCATTTGATTGAAATTACTATGTTAAAAAAAAACATACTGTAAAGGATAATTTCATCATCTTTTACGCTGCAACTTCAATGTAAATTGCAGTTGCACGGTCGTTTCATCATTGATTTTTGAATTCAGGCTCAAAAATAGTAAATTATTAAGCTTTTTGACAGTATTCCGGATTTTAAGTCAGTATTCATATCCCATTTTTATCGGATTGATTATTCAATGAATAGTTTAAGATACATAAAAATCACCGGCGCAGCATAGAAGAATGAATCGAAGCGATCGAGAACGCCTCCGTGTCCCGGTAAAATGCGCCCGCTGTCTTTGATCCCAAAATATCGTTTGAACATCGATTCGGTTAAATCGCCAAAGGTGGAAGAAACTACGGTAAGCAGGCTGATGGCAATCCAATGGACCAGTTTTATTTCAGGAATAAAGCCGGAAATAAGATAAGCAGCGAGGACAGCTGTTAAGGTACCACCTATAGCGCCTTCCCAGGATTTTTTAGGAGAAATACGCTCAAAGAGCCGGTGTTTTCCAAAAGAAACTCCAAACAGATAAGCTCCCGAATCGTAAGCCCAGATCAGTACGAACAAGGCTATCAGTAAGTTGGGCGAATAGGAATTTTGGTTAATCAGTTTGGAAAATACCAGGAAGTTGGTTAAAGAGAGTGGAATGGCCAGGTAAATAATACTGAAGATGGTTACTGCAATATTTTCAATCGGTTTTTCCTTTTTCCGGTATAACTCTGCTGCCATGATTGCCAGGAGCATAGGGAAAAGGATCGAAATATAGCTGAGCGGAAGTTTGTTCCGGGCGATAAAAAATGTACCGAGAAAAAGTATAAACGAAATCGGTAAACTTAAGCCTTTGTTTGGATTAACACTTGTTTTGTTGAAAAAACCGGAAAACTCAATTAAGCTGCCTGCCAGAATCAGCAGAAACAACAAAACATAACTGTACTGGCTGGCCAGGATGGCCGACAATATGAATAAAACCAGAACTACACCGGTAATTGTTCGTGTAATTAATTTCTTCAAAGGATTAAATCATTTAAGAATTCCAGGGCTTTCTCCTTAAAATCCTGATGAACCCAAACTTCAATTTCACCAATTGAAGGAAATGCAGAGTCATGTTCGTTCAGGACAACACAATCAATCTCTTCGTTTTCAAGTATTTCTCTGGCAATTTCGGCCTGAAACCCATGCTCGGTGTGAAATACACATATCCAATCCTTTTCCATAACTATAACTATTTAATTGGTTCTTCAGATAGTATAACAATCAGCGACTTGGGTCCATGCATACCCATAACTAAAGTTTTTTCGATGTCAGCAGTCCGGCTGGGCCCGGTAATGGTACTGATCAGCGAAGGTAGTGCATTTTTATATTTTTCCTGCAATTTTTCAACAGCCTGATCCAAATAATCTGTCAGCTGTGATTGATCGGCCACAATAAGGTGCGTTTCCGGAAATACATTAAGCCTGCGGCCAGATAGCTGTGCCGAACTGATTAATACGGAACCGAGATGTGCCACAAGGAATTCACAGCCTGTTAAACCAATATTCAGATTTAAAAAATCACCTTCAGCGGAATCAACCGGAATCTTTCCGGCGATTAGATCCAGTAGAACCGGATCGGTACAAAAGATACTGTCCTGTTGTTTTTCTGCACAAATCCGCAGGATCTGGTCTGAGACTTCAGCTTTGGTATGACAAAGAAAAACTTCCCCGCCAATCAGTTCAAGATTGGTTTTAAATTCCTGACCCAGGGATTCATTGAGCGGATGATAAATGGAAGAGGTGAAATCGGGGACATTTTCCCCAATTTCACCTCTTCCGTTCTGAGCGGCCTTTAAACGGGCCAAAATATTTTGTCTGGCTGAATTCATTATAAGGATTCCGGTTGCGTGCCCGCCTGCGAATTTTCAAGCAGTCCGGCAGCAATTTCTTTTTTTGCTTCAGCAACCATCAATGGTTTTCCCCACTTTCGTTTTCCAAAGATTTTTTCGAGATCTTCACTGAATATGACTTCTTTTTCCAGAAGCAGTTCAGATAGTTTCCCATGGCCTGTTTGGTTGGTTTTTAATATTTCCAGAGCTCTGGAATATTGGGTTTCAATAAGAAGTTTTGATTCTGCATCAATCAGTTCCGCAGTTTTTTCGCTGTAGGGTTTGCTGAATGAATATTCGCTCTGTCCTGAAGAATCGTAATAACTAACATTGCCAACTTTTTCGCTCATACCGAAAATACTAACCATGGCATAGGCCTGTTTGGTCACTTTTTCGAGGTCGTTTTGTGCTCCGGATGAAATGCTGTTGAATGAAATTTGTTCAGCGGCCCGTCCTCCAAGCGCTGAGCACATTTCGTCAAGCAATTGGTCTTTGGTGGTGATTGAACGCTCTTCAGGAAGATACCATGCAGCGCCCAATGCTTTCCCGCGGGGAACAATGGTCACTTTTACCAGCGGATGAGCATGTTCGAGCAGCCAGCTGATTGTGGCATGACCGGCTTCGTGGTATGCAATCCGGCGTTTTTCATCGACCGAAATAATTTTATTTTTCTTTTCCAGACCACCGACGATTCGATCAACGGCATCCAGAAAGTCTTGTTTGTCAACGATATCCTTGTTTTTTCGCGCCGCAATCAAAGCCGATTCATTACATACATTGGCAATGTCTGCTCCTGAAAAACCTGGCGTTTGTTTGGCCAGAAATGCAGATTCAACTTCCGGCGATAGTTTAATGGGTTTCAGGTGAACGTTGAATATTTCCTCGCGCTCATTTAAATCGGGTAATTCAACGTGAATCTGCCGGTCGAAACGACCTGCGCGCATCAAAGCCCGGTCAAGAATGTCGGCCCGGTTGGTAGCTGCCAGAATAATTACTCCGGAATTGGTATCGAACCCATCCATCTCAGTTAAAAGCTGGTTGAGGGTGTTTTCCCGTTCGTCATTCGATCCCATATTTGGATTCTTTCCACGGGCACGGCCAATGGCATCAATTTCGTCGATAAAGACAATACATGGCGCTTTTTCCTTGGCCTGTTTGAATAAATCACGAACACGGGAAGCGCCAACTCCTACAAACATCTCCACAAAATCGGAGCCTGACATGGAGAAGAACGGCACATTGGCTTCACCGGCAACTGCCTTGGCCAACAATGTTTTTCCGGTTCCGGGAGGCCCAACCAAAAGTGCACCTTTGGGAATTTTTCCACCCAACTTGGTGAATTTTGTCGGGCTTTTCAGGAAATCCACGATTTCTTCCACCTCCTGTTTAGCTTCGGCAAGACCTGCAACATCTTTAAACGTTGAAGAAACTCTCGAATCTTTATCAAATACTTTGGCCTGTGATTTCCCCACATTGAAAATATTTCCGGCGCCACCGCCTCCTGATCCTTTGCTCATCCGTTTGAAAATCCACCACCAGATTAAAATTATAATCGCAAACGGAAGAATCCAGTTGAGCAATTCTCCAAGATAATTGTGAACAGTTTTATATTCGACACTGATTTTATCGTTATCTGAAAAACCGGACTGTACATCCTTAAGGTTGGTAGCGAAAGCTTCAGGAGGACCTATTTCGAAGAAATAGTGAGGACCCGCTTTTGCCGGAGCTGAAAACCCATTGCTGAGTTTTGCGGAATATTTGTCGTAACTGCTTTCCTTGAGGTAGATCTGTGCTTCAGTTCCGTTCACAACGATGATCTTTTTGATGTCGTGGTTGGGTATCATGGTTGTCTTTACCTCGTTCCAGTTGGTTTCAACAGGACCACTTCCAAGTGTAAACCATTGGATAGCGAGAAAAACGAGGATGATTACTCCATAGATCCAGTATGGATTGATCTTTGGAGCCTTGTTCATCGACCTCATGTTGCCGAAACCGGATTTTTCTTTATTGTTGTTGTTATTTTCTGCCATCTTTAATCTAGTTTTCTTCTTTTATTAATTCTATACGTGCATCAGCCCATAGATTCTCGAGATCGTAAAACCGGCGGGCATCTTTTTGAAAAACATGTACCATAATATCGGCATAATCCAGCAAAATCCAAAGCGAATTCCGGTAGCCGTCAGTGTGCCATGCTTTTTCATTGAGCAGTTCTACAACGGTATCTTCAACAGAATGAGCTATTGCATCCACCTGCGTATTGGAGTTCCCGTGACAAATGATGAAATATTTACATTCTGTATTATTGATTTTGGTTAGGTCAATTTTAACAATGTCTATACCCTTATTTCGCTGAATCCCTTCAACAATGGCATCAGCCAATTGTTCAGTATCACTTTTTTTAACGCTTTTAGTCATAAATATGTATTGGAACTACAAAGATAAATTTTTTACTTTATAATAAGTGATTAAACTTGCACGACAAATGACCTGAATGAATATGGAAATGAAAATTTAATGTTTTAGAATGAATCAAATTTTTGAAAATCCAATTGTTCGCATCCCAGGAACGGACTCTACCAACAACTATGCCAACCATCAATTAAGGGAAAAAGACATCCAGGAGGGTACTGTCTTTTTGACATACGAACAAACCTCCGGACGAGGTCAGCTGAAAAACATCTGGGAAAGTGAGACTGGGAAAAACCTGACTTTTTCCATCGTGCTTTATCCTGATTTCCTTGAAATACGCCGCCAGTTTATGCTTTCAAAAGTAATTGCACTCGGTATTAACAGTGCTCTGAATAAGTATGTTGGCAATCTTAAGATCAAATGGCCCAACGATATTTATGCCGGTAATCAGAAGCTGGGAGGAATCCTGATTGAAAACTCCATCATGTACGGACTGCTTAAAAGTTCGGTCATTGGCATCGGTCTGAATGTAAATCAGACGATTTTCAAGAGCAATGCGCCTAATCCAGTTTCACTGAAGGCACTGACAAATCAGCATTATAATTGTGAAAGGATACTGACTGAAGTTCTATCCGGAATAAACCAGTATTATGCTCTTTTACGACAGGGTGAAGAAGAAAAAATCGATCAGGAATTTATATCGGTTTTATATCAGTTGAACGAAAATCACGATTACATGGCTGAAGGTGAAGTTTTTAAGGGGCAAATCATTGGCGTGAATGAAATCGGGCAACTTCAGATCCGGAAAGAGGATGGTGAAATCCTGGAATTCCATTTTAAGGAAGTTGAATTTTTGCACCAGCCGATGGAGTAAATTTACCAATCGGCTGTTGAAAGTCAAGGTTCAAGGTTTTATTGACAGTCATTTCTTATTGGTATGGCAGACCGGCCAGCATGTCAGCCAAACGGTTGATGCCTTCTTCCAGTTTTTTGTTAACCATCATTTTGATCATCATACTCATTTCAGCATCCAGCGTCAGCCGAAGTTTTGTTTCCAAAGGCGACACAGCCAGAAGTTGAATCCAGAAGACTATTTCGACTGGTAAGCTGCCGGTGCTCTTTATTTTGATGGTTTTCTGCGGTTCCCGTTCAATGATCCGGATCTCGGCCAAACCCATCCCGGCAATCTTGAAGCGGCACGAATCGGCATCCGATTCAAAATTGGAGATCTTAATCTGAGGTATTTGTTCGGTCAATTTTGTTAAAAGACCTTCATTGACATATTTCGACAGGTTTTCGAAATTCGACAGGTAGTTGAAAATAATTTCCTGGTTGTTGTTAACTAATCTAACGTCGCTTACATATTTGCTGACAGACATATTTTCTTTGCTTTTGAAATAAAAAATCCCCTTCTCCGTGTAGAAAAGGGGAAATTATAAGGATTAATGAATTAACTATTTACCCCAGCTCTCGGGCTGTTCACGCCACTTGTTGAGTTTTTCAACTTCTTCCGGTTTAACATCTCCTGATTCCAATGCCAGTTCAATTAATACCTGGTAACGGCTCAGAGTCGTGAGCTCGATGCCGGCATCGGCGAAATTTTTACGGGCATGCGGGAAATTGTAAGTAAAAATGGCCAGCATTCCCAAAACGTCGCCACCAAAATTGATAATGGCCTCAGCAGCTTTCAGACTGCTAACCCCGGTCGAAATCAGATCTTCAATGATGACTATTTTCTGACCGGCTTTCATATCGCCTTCAATCAGGTTTTCGAGTCCGTGATCTTTTGGTTTTGCCCGGACATAAATAAACGGAAGGCCCAGTTCCTGAGCAACCAGCATTCCATGGGCAATAGCTCCGGTAGCCACTCCTGCGATGACTTCAGCCTGAGGATATTTTTCGCGGATAATTTTGCAGAACTGCTCGCAGATAAATGTCCGTTCTTCAGGATAGGACATGATTTTGCGGTTATCGCAATATATCGGAGCTTTCCAGCCTGAAGCCCAGGTGAACGGATTGTTGGGCTGAACTTTTATGGTGTTGATTTGAAGCAGTTTCTTTGTAACTTCGATTTGAATTTGTTCGATCATGATATTTATAGTTTACTAATAACGCTGGCAAATGTACAAAGTTTTTTTCAATGACTCTACCATTCAGTTAGGCTCCGGGATTAAAAAATCATCTAAAAATAACATAGCTCAGCCTGGTGATCCATTAGGCTATGATTTTGTAAATCAACTTGTTTACGAGATAGAGTCCGGTAAAAAAGCCTCTTGTTTTAGCTTTGTGCATCAGGATGTTGACCAGCTTTGGGATCAATTCAGAAGTCATTTTGTAGAAATTCCTGCCGCAGGAGGCCTGGTCCAAAACAGGGAAGGTTCTTTTTTAGTTATCCGGCGCCTGGGGGTTTGGGATTTACCGAAAGGTAAAAAAGAAAAAAATGAAACCTTCGAAAATGCTGCCGTTCGCGAGGTGGAGGAGGAGTGTGGTTTGACAAATGTTCAAATAATCAGACCATTGGATTCTACATTTCATATCTATCGTTCGCCTTATTTGTCTTTCCCCAAGAACCTGGTTTTAAAGGAAACCAGGTGGTTTCTGATGGATTATTCAGGAAATGAAATTCCCGTTCCGCAGTTGGAGGAAAACATCGTGGAGGTTCGTTGGTTTCCGGCTTCCGAATTGAACCAGGTGATGGCAAATACCTATTCAAGCTTGCGTGATTTGCTGGAGAAAACAGTGACAGCTATTTGATTATCTTAATGTTGGATTTCTGCAATTCCTTAAAATGATCGCTTTTAAAAATTTGTCCCAATTGCCGGTCGAGGCCATCAATCGGATTGGGAGCCGGCGAAAGCAGTAGTTTCCCGTCTTTGCCTAATAGAAACGAATTGGGATACGTTTTAACCTTATAGGTTTCTTCCGGATCACCTTCTGTAGTCGTAAATATTCCCGCCCAACCACTGGTGTTTTTAAATCCTGAACGATCGGGAATTACGTTAATGATGACCAGTTTATCCTTGTAATGTGCTGAAATGACTTTTAATGCATCCAGATGTTGCCGGCAGATGGTATTATCAGGGTTGGTAAAATGAAGGTAGATATATGTATTTTTAAAATCGGAGAAGCTCACTTTTTGTCCGTCTAAATTCTTCAGGATTAACGTGGGAGGAAAAGTACCGCTGTTTAACCAGGTTAGTTTAATCTGTAACAACTCTGCTGTTTTCTCTTCATAAGCACTCCAGCCTCTATCCTTTACCTGATGGAGCATTCTCAGGATCGATGCTCTGGAGAATTGTATGCTGTAATAAGCGTCATGCATCGATTTCAGTAAAATCCAATGCGATAATCCGGTGTTGAAATGCAGATCTTTCTGAAAATATTCGTCCAGTTGCTGCAATGCTGCAGAATTGATCATGGTTTTGATTTCAGTATTATGCGAAGTGTTTGCCAAAACACTGAAATAGTTCAGAAAAACCTGGTTGAAAAGGGTTGAATAGGCTGCCAGGTGGTATGCCGGTTTGATGGAACTGAAATAAGTCTCCATAAAACCAGCTGCTTTACCCTGGTGAAGGGCAAAATCCAGGTTTGCTTTTCTGAATTGTTTGTGTAACTCAAAAAGTGTTGATTTTGTAGTTGGGAACTCCTTGCCGAGCTTCAGTTTTATGGTGTCAACCAGTGATTTGGAGCGGTTCACGAATATCTGATTAAAATACTGGTTTTCATTGGTTGTATAAGCCTGTTCGAATTGCTGAATCTGAAAATTAAGCTCATCCTTTGAAGGATTGGATAGGCCAAACCAAACAGATTCCGGTTTGGTAAAGGGATTCCGTTTTTGTGCTTCCGTCAAATTCCGTTTGGGAGGAAACAAAATTTCGTACGATTTTCCCGGCTCCAGGTATATCAAACCCTGATAGCCATCAAAATCAGCAAAACAAAGACTGGTTTCTGCCAGTTCAACTTCCAGGTTAAATACTCCTTCTGCATTAAACCGGATGTTGCCCAGTTTTATTTTTTCCCCGGATATGAAATCATGAAGCGTATTCAGATCGATGGAGTTTTGGGCGTAGTCAGGAGCTTTGCCCATAATTTTCACCTTCGCCGGCCATGCTTTTTCAGTATGAAATAAACAAAGGAAGAAAAAAAATGACAAGAGTATTTTGATATTCACGACAATCGGATGAGAAATAAATTGAAATTTGAAAATGAATGCTGTTTAATGAACGAAGAATGCCGGGATTTATTTTTTACGCTTAAAATCATCCATGTTTAAGGAAGAAGGTAAAAACATACTTGGATCACCACCATGAAAAATAATATCGCGGACAATGGTGGAATTAATTGGTGTGTGTTCGGGCATGGTTAACAGAAACACGGATTCAATCCGGGGATACATTTTTTTATTGACCTGGGCAATAGCCCGTTCAAATTCAAAGTCGGCCGATGTACGTAATCCCCTTAGAATATATCCGGCATTTACTTTTTTGCAGAAGTCAACGGTAAGTCCTTCATGGCATTCGACCGACACTTTGGGTTCATTTTTAAAGACCTCATGAATCCATTTTTCTCTTTTTTCAAGCGTGAAAAAAGGAACCTTTTTCGAGTTAAAACCAATCATGATAATTATTTTATCGAATAAAGGAATCGCGCGTTTTACAATGCTTTCATGTCCAACTGTAAATGGATCAAACGACCCCGGAAAGATGGCAACTCGTTCCATGGTAATGTATTTACTGAATATTTTGAGTCGTAAATATAATGCTTATTCAAAGGCAGATAACAAAGCGGTAGGGTTAATTCCTTTTCGGCTGAATTTTCCGGCTTAACAGGAAGATCAGTATCGTGGCGATGATGGCGATCAAAGCGCTGATAATTAGCTGATTTGGCTTGCTGCTCTGTGTGAAGGTAGTTTTTTGAATGTTGTCGTAAAAAATAATACTGATTAAGACCAATCCGTTGTTGATGACATGTCCCAGGATGCACAAATAGATATTGCGTGTCCGTAACATCAGGATGCCCAGTAATAGTCCAAGTATAAAGGTTGCAGGGAATTGCCATGGATTGAGATGGAACAGGGCAAACATCAGGGCTGAAACAGAAACTGCGGTAAACCCGGAATAATTCCGCATCAGACCGTGCATGATAATGCCTCTGAATATCAGCTCTTCAATAACAGGTGCAATGATCACTACCTTCAGAATGGCGCCGTAAATTCCATAATCACTTTCAAATATTTTATTAAATAATTCCCAGAACCACGCCGGTGGAGGTAAAATAACGTTAAGCGCATTGTTCACTTCACCAATCAGATTCTGGGCTGCCCAAAGAAAAAATAGAACAGGGAACAGAACGAGAAAGTTGAATGATTTAGCGGGTAAAAGTTCTTTCAACGGAACCTTTGCCCGACGGTAGGCATAGTAAAAGATGAAAACACTTGATCCGACACCCAAAACGATTTTTTTGAAAGGGTTATACAAATAATCCGTTCCGTTGTAATAATCGAGCAAGGCCAGCGGGAAATCAACTAGGGTCTGAACGAATATGTAGAGCACTATCAGATGAATAGCACCCATAATTGTCGGATAAGATTTTCGTTGAAGTTCGTTCACTCTTTTCTGAATTTTGAATGACTAATATAGCTTACTTTTCCGGAATAAAAAAAGGGATTTTGACCACTCCGGATTGAACTTTCATGGCATGAACTGTCCGGAACAAAATTCATGTTTTAACTGTTCAGCCATCCATTCCGAAAGCAATCCTGAGCCTTTGTCGTTTAAATGACTTGCATCCATCCAGTTTGTTTCATCATCAAAAATAAACGAAGGGGGAATCAGTAATGTTGCTGCATTTTGATAATAACCTGCATATTTGGGCGATTTAAGCTTTGATCCGTATTCGGGCAAATACATAAACAGCAGAAGTATATTTTTCTCCCTGATCAGTCCGGTCATTTTTTCAAGGTATTTCAGCGGGTATTTCAGTTTTATTTTTTCAATGGACTGAAATTCGGATTTTTGGAGTCTTCTCTGCCACGCGGTTTCATTTTCCTGCAATTCTTCCTTTGTTGCAATTCTTTCTGAATATCCATATCCATAGCGTTCTTCAGACGGTTCCGGAATCTCACTGCGGAATATATACCTGGCCCTGATGTATTCCAGACGGGCTGAAGCACCGTGAAAAATGTCTGAAAAATAATCCCTGTTGACTGGTGTAGGTGTAAGTAGTAAATCCTTTGTTTCGGCCAGGTAAGGGAATATATCATGGCTGTATTTCTCTTCATCTTCGTGTACTTCAATAACGATAACTTTTGGTGATTTATGGTTTAGCAGCAGCCGGAGAAACACGTATTCGAGGTTTCTTCCGTAGCGGCAGTATCCCAGATTGGCAACATGAATTCCAGCGCCGCATATTTCTTCCAGATTTTTCTCCTGAATGGCATGGATCGTATGCGATGAACCGATGAAGGCGATGTCGATCCGGGCCGGATTATGGCTTATCCGGTCATAAATCCATGCACCATGATTGTAGCAATCCTGTTCGATGTAATGGTAGGCAAATTCTTCAGCGTAGGGTGCTAAAAATAAAGTCGCGAATGGAGCGAGCAGTAACCCAAAGAACAGTGCTATTTTCAATAGTATTCGTTTCATGGTTTAAAATTGAAAATAGATGAATTGTGGCGCATTATTCAAAACACCAAAAATCAGAATCATAAAAGCCAAAAACAGATAGGTACTCCACCTGAAAATGCTTCCGTGTTTCCGGAGAAAGGTGTCAAAATCTGTTTGCTGTATTTGTAATTCCAGGAGCAGAAACAAAGGAAAACTTACCAGAAGTGAGAGGGTATATTCCCTGAATTCGTTGTTGCCGGCGAAAAAAGACCAGGCTTTGGACAACATTTCAAGATTCAGGTTTTTAAATGTTGATAGTATCGTTAAACTCTGTTCAAGCGAATCGGCCCTGAAGAACACCCAGGAAAGATTAACCAGAATAAAAGTAACAGGGTATCCCAGCCATAAAATCCTTTTCGGCAGCGAGATGAATTTTGAAGTAAAATGTTCTGAAATCAAAAATAATCCATGCAGAAACCCCCAGATGATAAAGGTTAATGAAGCTCCATGCCATAGTCCCGACAAGGTAAAAGTCAGCAGAATGTTGAAAATCCAGCGAGCCGGTGAAACCCGGTTGCCGCCGAGTGGGATGTAAACATAGTCGCGAAACCAGGTAGAAAGTGAAATATGCCAACGGCGCCAGAATTCCCTGAAACTTTTTGTCAGGTAGGGAGTTCTGAAATTTTGCATCAGATCGAAACCAAGCAGGCGTGCCGATCCGATGGCAATGTCAGAATATCCGGAAAAATCGCAATAGATCTGGAATCCAAACATGAAGGTTGCAGCCAGGAGAACAGTCCCATCATACTTTTCCGGAGAATTGTAGATGTGATCGACAAAATAGGCCAGCCTGTCGGCAATGACCATTTTCTTGAACAGACCGTAAAGGATAAAACGAAAGCCGGAAATCAACTGATCCTTCCTGAAGGTTCGTGCTTTCAGAAACTGGGGCAATAAGTCAGAAGCTCTTTCAATAGGGCCTGCTACCAGTTGGGGAAAGAATGAAACAAAGGTCATGAATGAGATAAAATCATTGGTTGGTTTTATCCTGCCCCGGTAAATATCGATGGAATAGCTTAAGGATTGAAAGGTATAAAAGCTGATTCCAACCGGCAAAATGATCTGAAGCGTATTCAGATTGGGCTGAAATCCAAAATTTACTGCCAGGGTTGAGAAACTATCGATAAAAAAGTTGTAATATTTAAAAAATCCCAGCATTCCCAGGTTAATCAGAATGCACCAGGTAAGCAAACGGAGTTTTTTCTTTTTTGCAGGTTGCCGCGAAATAGCTCTTCCCAAAAAGAAATCGACCGATGAACTTATGAATATCAGGATTAAAAACCTGACATCCCACCAGCCATAAAAACAATAACTTGCAATAAACAGCAAGATATTCTGTCGCCTGAATTTAATTTCAGACCATGACCAGTAAAGCCCAAAGACCAGAATTAGAAAATAAAAATAAGTGATTGAGTTAAACAGCATTTAACAATTCGATGGTTTGAAACAAATGTAGAATTTTTCTTTCTATGAATACAGATAGGGGTTTTAGTATTTCTAAACAATAAAGTGTTGAAGTTTAAATAAAAAACTTGTCAAACTATTTGATTTTGTAAATAAAATGTACTTATTTTGCGGACTGTTTGAAAAATGTGAGATTCTGATTAAAAAATAAGACAATGTCAAGAGTTTGTCAAGTAACCGGGAAAAAAGTAATGGTGGGAAATAATGTTTCTCACTCGAAGCGTAGAACAAAACGGAAGTTCCTTCCCAACCTGTTCAAGAAAAAGTTCTATCTGGTAGAAGAAGATCGTTGGATTTCGTTAACTGTTTCAGCCAACGGCATCCGTACAATCAACAAAAACGGATTGAACGCTGCGTTGAAAAGTGCGAAGGAAAAAGGTTTTATAACAACTATTTAAAGCTTTAAGAAATGGCTAAAAAAGGAAATAGAATTCAGGTAATCATGGAATGTACCGAGCAAAAAACAAGTGGAGTTCCCGGAACTTCAAGGTACATTACTACCAAAAACAGGAAGAATACTCCTGAACGTTTGGAGAAAAAGAAATACAATTCTAACTTAAAGCGAGTTACTGTACACCGCGAAATTAAATAACAAATAGTATGGCAAAGAAAGTAGTAGCATCATTTCAAAAAGGTGCCGGTAAAGGTTACGCTAAAGTAGTAAAAATGGTGAAATCCGAAAAAACCGGTGCATATACATTTCAGGAAGAAATTATTCCGAATGAAATTGTAAAGGATTATTTTAAAAAATAGACCCCAAAATCTCTATAAAAAAAAGCTTTCATCACTGGTGAAGGCTTTTTTTATTGAATTTTAAATTTATGTCTTCCGGAAAGGGCGAATTCAGGATTTTCTTTCTCCGGATTTTTGTGCAAGTAGATTCAGCCTGAATGGATTAACCTTTCGGGCAGTGCCGGCTGAATCGTTTTATATTATTATCTTGCTGCCCTTTAAATTGAGTGATTATGGGTATTTTCGGAAGTTTTACAAGTAAGAAAAAAGAAAGTCTTGAACAGGGTCTTTCGAAAACTAAAGAAAGTGTATTTAAGAAGATTGGCCGTGCAGTTGTTGGTAAATCAAAAGTTGATGATGAAGTACTGGATAACCTGGAAGAAATTCTGATTTCGGCTGATGTTGGTGTTGATACTACGCTTAAAATCATTGAACGGATTGAAAAACGGGTTTCAGAGGATAAATTCATGGGAACTTCTGAATTGAATTCCATACTGAAAGAAGAAATCACCAGTTTACTGGAAGAAAATAACAGCAACGATTTTGCAGATTTTGAACTGCCTGATAGCGACGATCCCTATGTGATTATGGTTGTTGGAGTAAATGGAGTCGGAAAAACCACAACCATCGGGAAATTGGCCTATCAGTTTAAACAGGCCGGTAAAATCGTTGTTTTAGGTGCAGCTGATACCTTCAGGGCTGCTGCAATTGATCAGTTGCAGATATGGGCCGACCGGGTTCAGGTGCCTTTGATCAGACAGGAAATGGGTTCCGATCCTGCTTCTGTTGCCTATGATACACTTGCTTCAGCCAAAGCGCAGGGAGCTGATGTGGTGATTATTGATACTGCAGGCAGGTTGCACAATAAAATAAACCTGATGAATGAGCTCAGCAAAATTAAGAAAGTCATGCAAAAGCTTGTCCCCAATGCACCTCATGAAGTATTGCTCATTTTGGACGGCTCAACCGGACAAAATGCATTTGAACAGGCCAAACAATTTACCAAAACTACTGAAGTTACAGCTTTGGCGCTAACCAAACTCGATGGCACAGCAAAAGGCGGTGTCGTTATCGGCATCTCTGATCAGTTTAAAATACCGGTTAAATATATCGGGATTGGCGAAAAGATGGATGATTTACAGATTTTTAACCGTCGTGCATTTGTTGAATCACTGTTTAGTTGAGAAAAGACCCCGGCCTCATCCCCAGCCCTTCTCCAAAGGAGAAGGGAGTTTGGACATCTGAAGTTCGGGACAGTTTAGCATTAATGAAAAGTTATATGTCAAAAGGAAATTCTTCACATAGCGATTTTTTACCCCCTCTTTCGGAGGGGGAAGGGGGAGGCTTGTCTTCAAGCCCCCTCCCCCGGAGGGGGTTTGGGGGAGGCTCTAAAATAAATGTCGTGACCCTGGGTTGTTCGAAAAACCTGGTCGATTCAGAGGTGTTGCTCAACCAGCTTGCCATGGATGGTTTTGAAGTGGTGCACGATTCAAACGATACCGATTCGGATATTGTGGTAATCAATACCTGCGGATTTATTCACGATGCCAAGGAAGAATCGGTCAATACCATTCTGCAGTTTGTAGCTGCAAAAGGCCGGGGTGATATTGAAAAGCTATACGTGATGGGTTGTTTGTCAGAACGATATAAACTTGATCTGGAGAAGGAAGTTCCGGAAGTTGACCGTTTTTTTGGAAAATTCGACATGAAAGCAGTGGTTAGTGAATTAAAGGCGACTTATCGTCCGGAGTTTATTTATGAACGGAAGATTACCACTCCTTCTCATTTTGCCTACCTCAAGATATCGGAAGGATGCAACCGGGTCTGTGCTTTTTGTGCCATTCCGGGCATGACAGGCAAACATAAATCAAAATCGATGGACGACCTGGTAAAGGAAGCACGGTACCTTGCCAAAAAGGGCGTTCGTGAAATATTGCTGATTGCCCAGGATTTGTCTTATTACGGCATCGACCTTTACGGAAAAGGCATGCTGGCCGAACTGATCCGGAAAATTGCTGAAATTGACGGAATCGTATGGATTCGTCTGCATTACCTTTATCCGACCAAATTCCCGTTGGATATACTTCCATTGTTCAAAACAGTGCCAAAGCTTTGCAAATACATTGATATTCCTCTGCAGCATAGTGCCAACAATGTGCTGAAGCATATGCTCCGACATGTAACAACCGAAGAAACGGAAGCTTTGCTCCGGAAAATAAAAGAAGAAGTTCCCGGAATAGCGATCCGGACAACCATGCTGGTTGGCCATCCGGGCGAAACTGAGGAAGATTTTGAGCAACTCAAAGGATTTGTTAACAAACACCGTTTCGACCGCCTGGGTGCTTTTACCTATTCACACGAAGAAGGTACTTACGGGTATCAGAAATACACTGATGATGTTCCTGAAAATGTTAAACAGCTTCGTGCTGACGAACTTATGGCCGTTCAGCAAATCATTTCGTCACAGTTAAATGCTGAAAAAGTCGGGCAGACTCTTCAGGTAATTATTGATCGCGAAGATGAAGAATTTTTTGTGGGACGTACCGAATTTGATTCACCTGAAGTGGATGGTGAAGTCCTGATCGGAAAAGACATTCCACTAAAAAAAGGACAGTTTGTTCAGGTTGAAATTACTGGATCAGAAGAGTTTGATTTGTATGGTTCAGTTGTTTCCGAATTTATGCCTGTTAGGTAGAACTATTAATTTGCTAAATGCGCTAAGCGCATAGCCTTGGCTATCTCGGAATATTCAATTTATCAGGATTTTGTCTGCAATCCCATACTTTTAAAACCATTCTTTAACTTTTTTGTCCATCTCTGATTGCAAAATAAATTTTCCATTTTTACCTTCATTGCTAGCTTTTCGTAACTCCTCTTCTTCCTCTTCAGTCAAATCAATAAATGGTACTCGATTCCTGTAATCCAAGATAGTTTTAATGGCATTGAGAAAATCCAAATCCTCAATTCCTGAAATTACTGAGATATTTAAACAACAAGGAGTTGAACGGGTAATTCTGTTTGGTTCTTATGCTTACGGAAATCCATCTGTCGATAGTGATATTGATTTAATGATTGTTGTTCCTTCGGATACCATACCAGCTTCACATCGCGAAAAAATGGAAATTTATCTGCATTATAATCAATTTATTAAAAACTTTCGCAAGAAAGTTCCCATTGACTTAATTGTTTATACCAGAGCAACTTTCGAGAAATTTATTCAGTTAAACGGCATGTTTTCACAGGAAATTACTGACAAGGGAATTGTGCTCTATGAAACCAATAACAAAGGAGTGGCTTAAAGCAGCTCAGGATGATCTTATTGCAATGGAAGTTATGTTAAAAAGGACAGTTTTATCAGGTCGAGATTACCGGTTCCGAAGAGTTTGATTTTTACGGGAAAGTATTACCAGTATTTACAGTTATCAGTTGATCTGATTTTTCAAAGGTTAAACCGGTCTGTATTTCAGTATCGCCGGGATTTGTGGTCAGTTTATTTGGTGATCGGTGGACGGTGACCTATTCAGGAAAGACCTTTTGGTTAAGCACTTGTTTGCTGATCCAGGATCAATATAAATAGTTGAGGGAAAGAATTTTTCCAATACAAAACCCGCAGTTTTTTTTACTGTAACCTTAAATTTTCAAAAAACCTTAGTAACATTAATCAACTCCTTAACCCCCAACCTTATTTACCTTAACAGGTGGCAACAATCGGCAGCTGCTTTTTCTGTTTCCAAATCAGGGATAGACAGGGTTTTTAAATCCATTCTGAATCAACCGGAGCACCACAAAATGGTGAGTTTTGTACAGGAATAGGTTCACTTCCTGAAGTATTATCAGGAAAAGGTTAAATAGAAGGTAGATAAGGTTTGGATGGTGGCGCCTGATCAGTTACTAAGGTCAATGAAAGGGAAATAAGGTTTTTAAAATCATCATTTTTGACATGTTTTTTCTCCTTCCCCACAAGAATATCATTTGACCCCTGATCCACGGATGGAACCTGTTCCCTCTTCAATTGTTCAATGCTTCCGGAACTAATCCAAGTTTTTCTTCGGCAAACTGAAAACTGGCCGATTCAACGTCCTGCCATGCTTTGGAAAACAGTTTGCAGCCAATCGGATGATTTCCGGCTTCCGGAAAAGCAACTTTTTGTTTCAGATTCTCAGGAGTTCCAAGCTGATCGAACATGGTAAGCATGGCCCCAACCTTAACGACCTGATCCTGATGTTCTTCATCTTTATAGTAATAACCCAGAAATACCGGTTTATCCACTTTCGCGAAAGTTTCTTTTGTCACGATCGATTCAACCAGTTGTTGCAGATAAACAACGGCTTCCAACCTGTATTTGCAGTTCCAGTACATGCAATCTTCCGATGATAAATCGGTATTGGTAACCCGGTAATTTCCTTTGTAAACCTGTCGGGCAATCTGTAATCCCCATGGTTTGCTGAGTAAAAAGGCAGCCGGATTGTTTATGGCGATATTGGGAGAAAGTAAAATCAGTCCGTCCATCAGATCCGGAAAATCAGCTGCCAGCTTAAGTATCAGGGTTCCGCCGGTTGATGTGCCCATCAGTATAATTTTTTCGCCCAGTGACTGAGCAACAACCAGTGCCTCTTTTGCTGATTCATACAGCCGGTCAGGTGTCATGTCAATCAGCGCTTCAGTAGTGTCGATGCCGTGTGATGCCAGTAAGGGAATATACAGATTCATACCGTACCGTCGGGCAAAATCGATGTGGACCGGATTTCCTTCATACCATGAAGCGGAAAAGCCGTGCAGGTAAAGCAGACAATAGGGCGTTTTATTTTTCAGACGGTCATTGGCCCAAAAAATCCGGCTTTCATTATCAGTTTTAATTTTCAATCCAGCCTCTTCGTTTTTAATATAAGATTCAACTTCATTGGTTTGAATATGAATTTCCGGAAGATTTCCGGATAATAAAGGTTTTGGAAATTTAGGTCCGGACAGATAGGTGATAAACAGAACTCCAAACACAGAAAGTGTAATTACCAGAAATTTTTTCATATCCAAAAGGGTTTACCGGAAAATTAAAAACTTGTATTCTGCTAAACTACTGAAAATTGCACTGTATTCAAATATGCTCATTAACTTATTGTTAATGTATTCCCGTTTACGGTTACGGTATATCATTAAAATATGATGCAAAGCTTTTCCCGGGGTAAAATCTGGTTAGGAAATGTGTATAAATAAAATATCTTTTACAGCATAAACAGTAAACAACCTGGGCAATTGTTGGTTCATTTGTTCAGCTAATAATGTTTGGTAATAAACATTAAAAATTGGTAATTGTTACTTTAAATGCTTACATTAAATCACTGAAAAACCAATCGTTCAACAATGGATAAATTTTCGCAAGTAGGAAACCAGGAAATAGCTGTCATCGAAGAATTATATGCCTCTTATCTGGCTGATTCTGAGTCGCTGGATATAAGTTGGGCAAATTTTTTCGCCGGATTTGAATTTGCGCGTAAAAATTTTGCAGCGGGTAAAAGTACCGTATACGACCAGAAGATTGACAAGGAATTTGGTATTCTGAATCTCATTCACGGATATCGGCAACGTGGACATTTGTTTACCAAAACAAATCCTGTACGTTCGAGAAGAAAATATTCGCCTACCCTCGATCCTGAAAACTTTGGATTGCAGCGGTCTGATCTGGATACCGTGTTCCAGGCCGGCAACAACATTGGCATCGGGCCGGCAACCCTTCGGGCTATCATAGAGCATCTGGAAGCTACCTATTGCCAGTCGATAGGTGTTGAATATGTTTTTATGCGTGATCCGGAACTCATCGAATGGCTGAAAGTTAAAATGGAATCAACACGAAATTCACAGGTTTTTACACCTGAAATGCAAAAGCATGTATACTACCATCTGAAACTTGCCGTGGGTTTCGAAAGTTTTATTCACAAAAAATTTGTCGGTCAGAAAAGGTTTTCCCTTGAAGGTGGTGAAGTGCTGATTCCTGCACTGGATGCAGTTATTGGACATGGTGCAGAACTTGGGATCAGTGAATTTGTGATTGGCATGGCGCACCGTGGTCGGCTCAACGTTTTGTCCAATATTCTGGATAAACCATACGAGCATATTTTCAAGGAATTTGTCGGTAAGGAATATGAGCAGGATATTGCGATCGGAGATGTAAAATATCATTTAGGTTATGAAGACGAAATTGATACCGATTCAGGCAAAAAAGTTCGCGTAAGTCTGATGCCCAATCCATCACACCTGGAAACCGTATCTCCGCTGGTACAGGGCATGGTTCGTTCACGGATTGATACACATTACGGCGGCGATTATGATAAGGTTGCCCCTATCGTAATTCACGGCGATGCTGCTATCGCTACTCAGGGTGTGGTTTACGAAGTCATACAAATGTCTCAGCTCGCCGGTTATAAAACCGGTGGAACCATTCACCTGGTCATCAACAATCAGGTCGGTTTTACGACCAATTACCTGGATGCACGTTCGAGTACCTATTGTACCGATGTGGCTAAAGTAACACGTTCACCCGTTTTTCATGTGAATGGCGATGATGTGGAAGCGATCATCTTTACCGTAAAACTGGCGATGGAATTCAGGCAAAAATTCCATGCCGATGTTTTTATCGACATATTGTGCTACCGTAAATACGGCCACAATGAAGGTGATGAACCTCGTTTTACACAGCCGTTGCTTTATAAAGCCATCGAAAAACATCCCAATCCGCGTGATATTTATGCTGATAAACTGATTGCGCTAGGCACATTCGCTGAGTCAGAGGGTTCTGAGTTGAACCATGAATTTGATTTGTTCCTGGAGGAAAAATATAAAGTATCCGAGAAGATCGAGAAAGTAAAAGTCCGTCGTTTCCTGAGGGGAGAATACACCGATTACGAAAATCCGACAAAAACGTCTATCCATCAGGCCATCGGAACCGGGATTAAAAAAAGTGAACTGATCAGGATTGCAGAACGGATCAATAAACTTCCGACTGATAAAAAGTTTTTCAAGAAGATTGACCGTATTGTGGAAGATCGCCGGATGATGATCCTGGATAACCGGCTGGATTGGGCAATGGCTGAATTGCTGGCCTATGGTACGCTGCTCGAGGAAGGACATTCCGTTCGTCTGAGTGGTCAGGATTCTGAACGGGGAACCTTTGCGCACCGTCATGCCTCCTTTGTGGTTGAAGAAACCGATGAGAAGTATTTCCCGCTGAAAAACATCAGTGACAAACAGGCTGATTTCAACGTTTTTAATTCACTCTTGTCTGAATACGGTGTTCTGGGATTTGAATATGGTTATGCATTGACCAATCCGAAAGGATTAACCATATGGGAAGCACAATTTGGCGATTTCGCCAATGTTGCCCAGGTAATTATTGATCAGTACATTACTTCTGCCTACGAAAAATGGGGCATGATGAACGGATTGGTTTTGTATCTTCCACACGGTTATGAAGGCCAGGGTCCTGAACATTCGAGCGGGCGAATAGAGCGTTTCCTGAATCAGACGGCCAATAACAATATCCAGGTTGTTGTTCCGACCACACCTGCCAATATGTTTCATTTAATCCGCAGGCAACTGCACTGGAATATTCGGATACCGCTCATTATTTTTACTCCTAAAAGCCTGTTACGGCATCCGATGGTGACTTCGACGCTTGAAGAACTGGCTGAAGGATCATTTTATGAAATTATTGAAGATATAGTTCACAAACCGGAAGATATTCAAAAGCTGGTATTTACCTATGGAAAACTTTATTATGATTTGCATAAGCGTCAGGTTGAAGAGGGTATTACCAACTTAACCATTGTTCGTGTTGAGCAGTTGTTCCCTCTGAATACTGATCTGATCAGATCGGTAATTTCCAAATACACCAGGCTTGAAAAGATACTCTGGGTTCAGGACGAACCTTCGAATATGGGAGCCTGGCAACACATTCAGCGTTTCCTGCCCGATGTGTCTTTTGAATTGATTTCGCGACCGGCAAGCGCCAGTCCTGCCGGTGGTTTGATGCACCAGCACAATACCCGGCTGAAAAAAATTCTTGATACAGTTTTTGAAGAAAAAGTATTAGCTTAACCCAATATCTAAAATATCATACATGTTAGTCGAAATAAAAGTACCTACTCCTGGTGAATCCATAACTGAGGTTGAACTTGGGAAATGGCTGGTTGCTGATGGCGACCTTGTTGAAAAGGATCAGGAGGTGGCTGAAATAGAATCGGATAAGGCCACTTTAACTTTATCGGCAACCGAAAGCGGACAGATTAAAATGCTTGTTTCTGAAGGAGACCGGGTAGCTGTAGGAGCAATTGCCTGTACGATTGATACCAGTGTTTTACCCACGAAAAGATCAGAAATACAGCCAGTTGTCGCTGCAACATCAGCTGAACTGAAAGAAATTCCGATTTCTGTATCCGAAAAATCAGTAGTCGGTGAAATTACCGTTAAGCCGGAAGGTTCAATGGTAAAAGTCACTTCGGTTGCACGGAAAATGATGGAAGAATATCACCTGTCGATGGAAGAAGTTCTGACTGGTTTGCACCGCATCTCGAAAAACGATATTGAAGCTGTATGGTCTCTTCCGAAGCAGGAAAAACCGGTAGCAGTTCCGGAAAGGAAAGTTTTTTCGCGTACTGAAAGGCGGGAGAAAATGACATCGTTGCGACGCAAGCTGAGCGAACGTTTGGTTGCGGTAAAGAACGAAACAGCCATGCTGACTACCTTTAACGAGATCGACATGAGCCGGGTAATGGACATGAGGGCAAAACTTCAGAATAAATTTGTTGAAAAACACGGATTGAAACTGGGTTATATGTCCATTTTCAGCAAAGCTGTAGCCGAAGCCATGCAGTTTCATCCCTCCATCAATTCACAGATTAATGGAGAGGAAATCATTTCTGCTGAATTTGTGGATATCGGTATTGCCGTTCAGACACCCAAAGGATTAATGGTTCCAATTATCCGGAATACGGAAAGTAAATCGATTGCTGAAATTGAGCTGGAGTTAAAAGCGCTGGCTGAAAAGGCCCGCACCAAAAAAATATCGGTTGAAGAATTAACAGGAGGTACATTTACCATCACCAATGGCGGTACTTTTGGGTCGCTGCTCTCAACCCCGATCATCAATCCGCCACAATCGGCTATACTGGGTATGCACAACATTGTTGACCGGCCGGTAGCCGTAAATGGACAGGTTGTGATCAGACCCATGATGTACGTGGCCTTATCTTACGATCACCGCATCATCGACGGAAAAGATTCGGTTGGTTTCCTGGTCAGGCTGAAAGAGCTGATCGAAAATCCTGAACGTTTGTTAACTGGTGGAAAAAATCCGGAAGAAGTATTGCTTGGTTTGTAAATTAGGACAATAGTTCCGACCGGATTCTATTACTGATTTGTTTCTGATTGTTGAATTTCAAAAAAGATGCTTATGAAACCGCTTTTTTTATCCCTGGTAATCCCGCTACTTCTGGCCTCATGTTCTCCGAACAATAATGCTGAAACAAAGCATCAGTCAGTTTATCATTATGAAAAGATTTCAAAATCCTCGCTGGATAAAACTGAGCTGGTTTATATTCCGATTTACAGTGATATTTACTTTTTCGATTCCCGGCATACACTTTCACTCACTGCCACACTGAGTATCCGGAATACTTCCTTTAAGGATAGTATTTACATTTTCGCAATCGATTATTACAATTCGGCCGGCGAGAAAGTCCGGCGGTATAACAAGGCGAACCTGTTGATTAAACCCATGGAGTCAGTTCAATTTGTCGTTGATGACAAGGACGATACCGGTGGAGTAGGTGCCAGTTTTGTGGTGGAGTGGGGTGCAGATGCAGGGGCTCAACGCCCCTATTTCCAGGGAGTCATGATTGGTACTACCGGTCAGCAGGGAATTTCCTTTACTACCGAAGGAATTGTTATTCAGGAATAATTCAGGATCCAAAATTAAAGATTACTCAATCCGGAGCAAGCCTCGTACAGGTGTTTATTGTGGAACTATAGTTCGTTGTCCTGAATCCGCTAAAATCTAGTAAACCATTGAAACATGGGCAATGCGGCTACTACTTCTCCATTATTATATATTGCGGCAAAACCAAACTGGAAGAATCTGCCTCTGTTTGTCTGAATCCGGAAACCTGGAACTATAAGTGAATATCCATCAGAGTTTGCAGATCCGGGTATAATAAAAGAATCAAAAACCAGGCTTGCTTTTTTTCCGAGCGCAGTTATCCCGGCAATTGAAAAAAGCGCTTTTCCTTCACTGTCTGTATCGGTCCAGATTGAGCCATAGCCTCCTGAAAAATTGATGTTATTTTTTCTGTCACCATAGGTAAATGCTGCGAATGGTAATGCAAGCCCAAATTCAGGAGCCGACCATGAACCCGTTCCAAACAAACCACCAATGGCCATGTTTGTATTTTTGCCCAGGTTAAAGCTGTATTTGGCAGTTCCAATGACAGGAATTCCAACCCAGGATGTCATGATTCCAACGCCAAAATGGTCACTTAGACTGAACTGAATATCAGGTCCATAGATATTCCAAAGAATATAATTATCACCTTTTTTTAACGGCAGCCCATTGGTTGTAATAAAATACCTTGACGCAAACTCTGGTTCAGGATTATAATCGCCTTCCTGAGTCAACTCTTTGCTCGAAATCTCTTTCATTACTTTAATCTGGTATTTCGGAATGGCTATCCTCCCCTTGTTTTTGGTATCAATCACGACTTCTCTTTCATCTTGCGAAATAATTGTTCCGGAAAATTCATTTCCTTCAGCCGTGGTGATCAGGTAAGTTTTTTGGGGTACATTCTTAGTCGTATCGATCTGTTCCATTGCATACACGGAGCCAGTCCTGTTTTTGAAGGAGTTGTGATTGTTGTTTGCACCGGATAAGAAAGGGAAACACATCATACAAATAATTAATTAATGAAACAAAACCATAAAGAATATTTTTCATGATGAAAATGTTTAGAATAAGTTTTGAGAATAATATTCTATAATAACCCTTTAGTTCACTTATTGTTCAAAAGACTTCAGCGTCTTCATTTATTTGCCTGAAAAGTGGCTGAGAAGTCAATAAAAAAGCCACCCGCATGTGAATACGGGTGGCTCTATCTGTTTGTTTGAAAAAGTTTGAATTCTGGGTTTATAAACGATTAATAAATTTATTCTGAAACGACTTCGAAGCCTAATTCAATAATTACTTCTTTGTGTAATTTGATTTTGGCTGTAAAATGTCCTATTTCTTTAACACTGTCTTCCGAAATCGTGATCTGTTTGCGATCGATTTCGAATCCTTTGCTATTGATAGCTTCAGCAAGCATAATGGTATTGACCGAACCGAAGATTTTTCCGGTAGTGCTGGTTTTTGCACCAATTACGAGTTCAAGTGTTTTTAGTCTTTCGGCTACACTTAAAGAAAGGTCTCTTAATTTGGCTTCTTTGTGAGCCCGTTGTCTGATGTTCTCAGCCAATACTTTTTTTGCTGATTCGGTGGCAATTACTGCCATCTTCTGAGGAATCAAATAGTTCCGTCCGTAACCGCTTTTCACAGTAACGAGATCGTCTTTCGATCCTAATCGCGCAATTTCTTGCAATAATATAACTTCCATTTTTATTCAGCTTTAAAATTATTTCATCATATCAGTAACATAAGGCAGTAACGCGATATGACGGGCTCTCTTAACTGCTTTAGCCACTTTGCGTTGATACTTCAAAGAGGTTCCGGTAATACGGCGGGGTAGAATTTTACCCTGCTCGTTCAGGAATTTTTTCAAAAATTCCGGGTCTTTGTAGTCAACAAATTTGATTTTGTTCTTTTTAAAGCGGCAGTACTTTTTCTTTTTGATTTCAACCGATGGCGGGGTTAAATACCTGATTTCACTTGTATTTGCAGACATACTTTAGTTCTCCTTTTCAGTTTTAGCTTTTGATTTGTTTCTTCTTTTTTCGCCATATGCAACGGCATGTTTATCCTTGCTGAATGTCAGAAAACGGATAATGCGCTCGTCACGTCTGAATTGGGTCTCCAGGGTTTTTGCAAACGATGGATCTGCTGCAAATTCGAAGAGTTGATAGAACCCTGTCGATTTTTTTTGAATGGGATAAGCTAATTTGCGTAATCCCCAGTCCTCTTCATTGACAAACTCTCCACCGTTTTCGGTGATGATGTCTCTGAATTTTTTTACCGTTTCCTTTACCTGAATATCAGATAAAACGGGAGTAATAATGAAAACGGTTTCATACTGGTTTTTCATAAAACTTCTAAATTAATTAAACATGAATACTTTATACCTAAAATTAGGTGGCGCAAAATTAGAAATATTTTACTATTAATCAAAGGAGATGTAATTAAATCATTCGATGAAGGATTAAATCATTTAAAATTCCGGGCAATTACCTGTAAAGCAATTTCAAAATGGCAGAATTACCGGATTGTTTGCCCGCCATTGAGAATTAGACAGCTTTTTAAAATCCATTCAGGAAATAAGCTATCCCCACACCCAGGTAATTCCCGAATGCATACCCCAGTATTCCTGAAGTAATGCCGGTAATGATGATTTCCTTGTTTTTCAATGCTGATGCGACTACCGGTATAAAAGGAGGTGAAAAGGTTAATGCTGCGATGGTAATAATCGTAGTGTCCGAATCGACCCGAAATAACCAGGAAAGAAAAACATGAACCAGGATTGACCCAAACACCACAAATGCCACGTATAGAAACAAATGCAGAAAATCGATCTGAAACATACTTCTTAAGTCGGCCATCGAAGCAATGACGATGGAAAAAACGATAATAAAATACATGCCCAGCTGAAAGGTTTTTTCGATCGAAGTGATGGACTGGATTGTACCCAGTAATATTCCGAAGGTGGTAATTGATAATATGATGGTTACTGTTTGTGCACTTTGGGGCACCAACAGGCTTATGGCAAAAGAAACAGCCAGAACCAGAACCGACAGACCCAATGCCTTTGCCAGCTGAATACTGCCTCTCCTGGTGAGCATACCCAGGTAATTATCAACTCCCTCACTCTCATCAACTAATTTTTTGAGTTTAATGTGTTCGTGATTTTCGCGGAAGTGCGGGAGTATTGTATTAAAAAGCCTTTGTGCTATGGTAAGCATGAACAGCAGGCAGATTGAACCTAAAACCATGTCGTAGGTGTTGACAAGTACGAATGTATTCGGACTTACATGGAGCGCAGTTCCTATTGCTGCCAGGTTGGGAGTACCGCCGGTATATACTCCGCAAAGCATTCCGGCAACTTTCCAGGCATCATTAATATGATCCTTAAAAATGAAAAAGCCTGCAACCAGCACTACAATAAGTGACGAAATTCCGAGAATGAGCGAAAGCAGGGCTTCTTTGGCAAGTTTAAGCCATCGTTTGATGTCGAGTGAAAAAAGCAATAAGGGCAGGGCAATCGGAATGGCGATTGACATGATGGTGTCCTGAACCGATCCGATATGGTTCAGGGTCAGATCACTTTCTGTTATTTTGCCAGCTGCCAGGTAATTAAGAAGTTCGGCACGGGGAACGGAAGTGGTTCCGGCTAAAAGGGTTTTAAATGCGGCGCTTGCCCTTGGAAACAATCCGATATTGCCAGCCAGTAATCCGATGGCATAGGCCATTACAACTGCACCAATTTTATTAGCCGTTTTCGAAACGTGTGTCAAATAAATCAACAGGATCGGGGTCAGAACATAGAAAAGGACCAAAGCCAGAACAAGTATCATAGGAAAGGTTTAAAATTTCGGGATTTGAATCAGAGCATATCGGCAATTTCATTCAGGTGGTCTGCTTTGTCGGGTGCACCCAGATGATTGTATGCAAAAATGAGTTTTTCTACCAGTCGTTTAATGATAATCCGGTCAGGGCAAGGTTCGGTTAATCTTTGCCGGTCTTCAGAACTGGTAATATGCTGGATGTAATCAACCTCCTTTGGTCCGATAATAGCCCCTTTATTCGAAGGATTGATGTAGAAAAGAACAGGATTTTCGATATTGTCATAGTGCGCAAGCCTGGCTATATCGTGGTCGAAATAGCCAACCAGCGGGTTTTTCTGAAAATCGATGTAATGAACCGGGAGATTCAGTGAACGTGCGACCAGCGTATATAAAATTGCTATGGTCACCGGATTTGCTTTTCGACTGTCCAATACGCGGTTAATATAGCAATACTGAGGCGAATCGGGTATCAGATGGTCGACTGTAAATTTGTATTGATTGTAAAAGATGTGGTTTAAAATGGTGATTTTTTCGAGCGATGTCAACGAATTCCGAAATTCAAGCCAAATGTCCTTCCTGATTTTTTCAAGCTGAATCTGAATCGGTTTAAGTTTTAATTCCGGATACTGATTGCGTGAAATCAAAAAGAAGCCTTCGAACAGATCAATTGTTTTCTGATTGGCCCAGTTTTTAATTTTTTCTTTGGTGTCGTTTAGCTGGATTTTCTGAATGATAAACTCTGTCCGCTTCTGAACCAAAGCGTCCAGGCTGGTTTCCCATACATGTTCCAGATGATCAACAATGGATATATCTCTTTTCATGATTTCTTCCAGAACAAGATTAAACACCGATTCATCAGGGTCATCAAGTAGCGCTATAAGGGAATCCAGCTTGAGATCATTCATATGTTCATTGCTTTAACTGGTTAAACGTTCCAGTACAATCCGGATTAGTGTTTCCATCGATTGATGGTAACTGGAGTTTGCTTCCTTTTTTACCCGGTTGGCAATAATCAGGCAGACCGTTAATGCTTCGTGCCCGAGTAGTTTTGACAACCCGTAAATAGCGGAACACTCCATTTCAAAGTTAGTGATTTTATGACCTTCGAAGGAGAAGGATTCAATTTTATTATTTAAATCCGGATCAGCCAGTGCAAGCCTCAATACTCTTCCCTGTGGCCCGTAAAACCCGGGAGCCGAAATGGTTATGCCTGCCAGGGTGTCTTCCCGGTGAATTTTTGAAAATAACCAGGCAGAACAGTCAACCACGTATGGAGAAGTTAATTGTTCTCCCCATGATGTATGTTGTCTGAACGCTTCCTCGAAAGGCAAGTCTGATATGGCATTCCGGTTGGCATAAAAATTCAGTAAGCCATCAAATCCGATCGCTTTTTGGGAGATAACGAACGAATTTACCGGCAAATAATCCTGAAGACCTCCTGAAGTACCGATACGTACAAAATTTAATTTGCGGTGAACCGGATTAATTTCACGTGTAAGCAGATTGATGTTGGCCAGTGCATCAAGTTCGTTAACTACAATGTCGATGTTATCGGTTCCAATACCGGTTGAAACGATTGTAATTCGCTGATTGTTATATTTCCCGGTTGTGGATACAAATTCCCTGTTTTGTACCTGAAACTCGATGTCGGTTAATAGATTGCCGATTAGTTCGACCCTTCCGGGGTCACCAACCAGGATTATTTTGTCAGCAAGTTGTTCGGGCTTCAGGTGCAAATGAAAGATGCTGCCATCAGCGTTTATAATAAGTTCAGAAGATGGAATCATTTATACTTTTTTTTTCAACTGCCTAATCTAGATAAAATGAAGCTAAAAGGCAATATTTTTAAATTAATTCGTATTCTCAGGTACTAATTTGAACCGTTGTACCCATTTCCTGCTGCAAAAGTGGAACGATGAACTGTTTTTTGTTTTATCAGCCTGTATATTCCACGGGTAAATCCATCCGTGTAAAGCGGTATAAATTCCAAAAAGCAGAGACCGGATTGAAGCACAATAAAGAAATTCCTGTTTTGACCGATCTTTGAGAAGGTTTTTTAATTTTGTAAATCATGAAGAAAATTAAAAACATCCATTTACACGACGATCCGGAAGTATACCAGTGCTTCGGATGTTCACCTTACAACGACTTCGGTCTTCATCTTGAGTTTTGGGATGACGGTGATGAATTGGTATCTTACTGGAATCCAAGGCCGGTTTTGCAGAGTTATCCCAGGGTCGTGCATGGTGGTATCCAATCCACTCTGCTCGATGAGATTGCCGGTTGGGTCGTGTATGTCAAATGCGGTACCGTAGGTCTTACCGCCGAACTGAAAGTGAAATTCAGGCAACCTTTATATATCGATCAGGGAGAAATTACGATTCGGGCAGGTTTGACCGAACAAAACAAACGATTGGCAATCATTCACGGCCGTCTGATTAATTCTTCAGGAAAAATCTGTGCGGAAGCTGAGATGAAATATTTTTTATTGCCTGAAACCGAGGCACGGGAAAAATATCATTATCCGGGAGTTGATGCATTTTATGAATTTTAAAGATACAGTACAATGAAAAACCTTTTTCTTGCCCTTGTTCTCTTCCAGGTTTGTTTCTCCGGATTTTCTCAATCCCGGTTTATTCCGGCCACTCATGAAGCCTTTCGTTATATAGGCCGATTCGATAACCGGAATCAGGGAGAAGTGCGGTTCGATTGGTCAGGAGTTTATATCCAGTTTAATATCCGGAGTACGGAACTGGCAGTCCGGATGAGCGACACCGGGCATAATTATTACAACGTTTTTGTTGATAATCAGTCTCCTGTAATCATTGATGTAAAAAGTGACACAACCATTCTTATTTCTGCTGAGCTTGGAACCCGGAATCACAAGGTTCAGATTTACAAGCGTACTGAAGGAAATCAGGGCACAGGCACATTCAAGGGAATTCTGATTTCGGATCGTGGAGAAATGCTTCCTTGGAAAGATATTCCGAGCCGGAAAATGGAGTTCATCGGCAATTCAATTACCTGTGGTTATGGTACCGAAGGACTTTCAAAAAGTGAACGATGGAAACCTTCGACTGAAAATAATTACCAGAGTTACGCGTCGGTTATGGCACGTGCCTTTAAAGCCGATTACCACATCGTAGCTCATTCAGGAATGGGGGTTGTGCGTAATTATGGTTACAGAGAGAAAGTGTCGCCCGATGCCATGCCCGGCCGTTTTAACCGGGTATACGACGAGAAGGAACTGCCTCTCTGGAATTTCAAACAATGGAGACCCGACCTGGTGGTCATCAATCTGGGAACCAACGATTTCAGTACACAGCCATTTCCCGATAAAGCGGTGTTTAAAAAAGGATACGAAAAACTGATTAATGAAGTCCGAAAACAATACGGTGACCTTCCCGTATTTTGCCTTGTCGGTCCCATGACCGATGAACCCTGCTACTCGTACGTGAAGGAAATGGTGGAAGATTTCAGATCGGTTTACCAAAAAAAGAACGTTTATTTTGTTGGTATTCCAACTTACCTGATGGTTCCTGATCAAGATGTGGGTTCGGATTCTCATCCGAATTATTCCGGGCAGAAAAAAATGGCGGCTCATGTTCTACCCGTTATTGCAGGCATTATGGGATGGGACTTTAAGAAAGATGAACTCTAAGATGTTTTTGCAAACCTTTTTGAATTTGTAATAAATACAAAAACAAAATTCAGTAAACTGTTTCAGTTGTGGTTTTTTGAAGCTATTTTTGTTGAAAGCTGAAAAAAATACAAACAATCATTCAAAATCAACTAAATTATTCATCATGAATTTAAATTTTAATGTAAAGAAATCATTGACACTCATTGCACTGGCTATTTTTGTAGCGGGTGAAATTGTATCGTGTGCACCTCCAAAACCGGCTAAAGAAGTTGGTCTTCAACTGTATTCTGTTCGCGACGACATGAAAGCGGATGCCAAAGGTACTGTCGAAAAAGTTGGTGCTATGGGATATAAAATCATTGAAGCTGCCGGTTACAGCAATGGTAAAATCTATGGAATGGAACCTGCCGATTTCAAAGCATTGTGTGATGCCAACGGATTAAATTTCTTCGCTTCACACTGCGGACAGGCTGTTCCTGATTCTGCAGGCTGGGAAGCAACGATGGCCTGGTGGGATACCTGTATAGCTGCTCATCAGGCTGCCGGTGTAAAATACATCGTTCAGCCGTTTATGGATAAAGTGGGCTACGAAAGCCTGGCAGGTGTACAACGTTATTGCGATTATTTCAATGCAGTCGGTGAAAAATGCAATGCTGCCGGTATTCGTTTTGGATACCATAACCACAGTGGTGAGTTTAAGGATGTGGATGGTCAGACCATTTACGATTACATGTTGAAGAATACCGATCCGGCCAAGGTGATGTTTGAAATGGATTTGTACTGGATTACCGAAGGTGGTAAAAATCCGATTGACTATTTCAATGCTTATCCCGGACGTTTCGAATTGTGGCATGTGAAAGACGTTAGAGAATTGGGTGGACCCGATGCCAGGATGGATTTTAAACCGATCTTCGAAAATGCTGAAAAAGCTGGTATGAAACACTATATCGTTGAAGTGGAGGAGTTTAATACCAATCCAATTGACGGTGTAAAACAATCTTTAGATTTTTTACTGAATGCTGATTACGTGAAATAATTATTCAGGTGTATATCTAACCGATCGCCTGTGTAAGTTCTTCCAGGAAAACTTTCATTTCATCGTTTAACCGGGGTGCCAATTCTTCGAAAACCCTCTTGTGATAAGTATTGAGCCATTCAATCTCTTCCTGATTCAGCAGACTTTTATCAATGGCTTTGGTGTCGATCGGGCAAAGAGTGAGGGTGTCAAACTTCAGGAAATCACCAAACTCCGTTGATTCGGCTTTTTGGCAGACGATCATATTTTCGGTTCGCAAACCATATTCACCCAAACGGTACAAGGCCGGCTCGTTCGACAATACCATCCCGGCTTCAATCACCCGGTCGTTAAATTCCTGCCGGATACTCATCGGACCTTCATGCACATTCAGGAAATAACCAACTCCATGACCGGTTCCGTGGCCATAATTTAATCCATGTTGCCACAAATCTTTTCGCGCCAGAATGTCAAGATGATACCCGCGGGTATTGGCCGGAAATTTGGCCAGCGTCAGCGAGATCATTCCTTTCAGGACCAGGGTGAAGTCGGTTTTTTGCCGGCTTGTTAATGCTGACAGTGCAATGGTCCGGGTGATGTCGGTCGTTCCGTCACTGTACTGTCCTCCGGAATCAAAAAGCAGGAACCCGTCTTTTTCGATTGGAAGCGCGTTTTCTTCCGATACATGGAAATGAACAATGGCGCCATGTTCTTTATAACCAACAATAGGGTAGAAGCTGATTCCTTTAAATTCGGCCTGTTCGGTCCTGAATTCAATAAGTTTTTCAGCAACTTTATATTCGGTTATGGGAATTTTATTCAAATTATTTTCGAGCCAGTAAAGAAACTCAAGCATGGCCACACCGTCTTTTTTCATGGCCTCCCTGATGTTCCGGATTTCGTTTTCCGATTTAATGGCCTTTAACCGGCAGGGAACCGACAAACCATTGATGGTCCGGCAATTTCCGGGAATGTTTTTCAGAATAGCCTGGCTGGTGCGATCCCGATCAAGCAGAATCTTCCTGTCTGCAGGTAGTTGCTTTATAAAACCAACCAGATCGTTGTATTCCCTGAGCTGGATATGTTCAGATTCAAGCTGTTGTTTCAGGCCGGGACTTAACTTTTGGTTATCGATAAAAAGGATCGTTTCTTCTTTGGAGACAATGGCATAGGCCAAAAAAACTGGATTGCATTCCACATCAGTTCCACGGAGGTTAAAAGCCCAGGCCAGGTCGTCCAAAGCAGTAATTACCTGCATATTGGCTCCTGATTTCTCCAGTTTATTGCAGATGGTTGTCATTTTTTCTTTCCGGTCGGTACCGGCAAACCTGAGTTCATGTTCATAAACAGCTGAAGTGGGAAGGGTAGGGCGTTCGGGCCAGATTTCATCCAGTAAATCGCCTGATTCCTTCAGGGAAATACCTGACTCGCTTAAACTGTTTTGCAGCGAACTGAACTGATTGACTGAAATGCACCATTCGTCGGTACCCACACAATCGCCGGGTTCAAGATTCATTTTCAGCCATCCGGCAGAATCCGGATAATCGGGTACCCGCATTTTAACGAGCTCAATTCCAGTTCCTGAAAGTTGATCTTCAGCCTGAAGAAAATAGCGGGAATCGGTCCACAAGGCTGCTTTTTTCTTACTGATGATTACCATTCCGGCCGAACCTGTAAAGCCGGATATAAAAGGCCGGGTTTGCCAGTGTTCCGGTAAATATTCGCTTAAATGCGGATCGGTTCCGAAGATCACATAAGCATCGATGCCTTTTTCCTGCATTTTAAGACGCAGCTCACTGATTCGTTTTTTAATAGCTTCCTTCACGTTGGATAAGTTCTTTGATGATATTTTTCATGGAAATGGAGGGTAGTTCTTCCAGGTTTACATCCTGTGGTTTATAAAATTCGAAGGACGAAATATCATCCATCGCATGCATTTCATGCATGTTTTCGGTTTTGGCCAGGAAAGCCAGATCGAGGGTATAGACCGAATATCCGGAGAAAATATACTCGTTGGGATACGAACAGAAATACCTGAGCGAGTGAACAGTTATTCCCAGTTCCTCCTGAATTTCACGGATTGCAGCCTGTTCTCCTGTTTCCATCGGATCAATAAATCCTCCGGGTAAATCGAGTTTCCCGAAATGAGGTTCGATGGCACGCCGGGTGAAGAGCAATTCTCCTTTTTCGTTAAAAAGCAGAACAGCTACTGCCGCTGCTGAATTCACAAAATAGTTAAACGAACAGTCTTCACACTTGAACGAGCGGCTGCCTGTTGCCGGGAAATGAGCTGAGCCGCAACGGGGACAATATTTCAGCACATTAACCGGGTGTGTGTTTGAATACATGGAACGGTTTTGAAAATTGAAAGTTGTTGTATAAATTGTTGTCAGGTTGTTGGTTGTCAGACTGTCCGATTCTGTCATTGTCCTGCGGATGCTGGATACCTTTCAGATAGCCGGTTCTATAAGCCCCCTCTTTCGGGGGGGTGGGGGAGGCTTCATTTCGTAATTCCCTGGGCTTTCATCCATTGGGCAAAAAGGTTGGGCCACTGATCGACGGGCAGATTCCTTTTGTTCATGCCAAAACCATGACCGCCATCCCTGAAAATGTGCATTTCGGCTGGTATTTTAAATTTTTTCAGCGCCAGGTAAAATTCGATTGAATTGCGTGGTGGTACTCCGCCGTCATCATCAGCCAAAACCAGGAAGGTAGGCGGTGTCTGGGCCGAAACATGCAATTCATTCGAATATTTTTCAACCAGTTCCCATTTGTTTCCGGGGCCGATCAGGTTAACGCGCGAACCCATGTGACCGAATTCTTCATTAAAAGTGATGACCGGATACAGTAAAAGCATAAAATCGGGGCGACAACTGAATTTTTCGACCGGATCGGTTGCATCCGGTTTGCCCAAATCGAATCGGGTACCTGCGGTTGAAGCAAGATGTCCACCGGCTGATGAGCCGGCAATACCGATTTTTGATGGATTGATACCCCATTCAACAGCTTTCTGCCGGACCAGGCGCATGGTGCGTTGGGCATCTTCCAACGGAATCTGATCATGTCCGTATGGAAGCCGGTATTTCAGGACGATTCCGGCAACACCTTGCTGAGCGAGCCATTCGGCCATATCGTAGCCTTCATGATCCATGGCTTCAATCATGTATCCGCCACCAGGGCAGATAACCATCGCGGCACCGGTGTTAATCCCAACTTTGGGAAGATACACGTAGATTTCGGCTTCCGAAACATTACGGACACGTTTACCTTCATAGGTTTCTTCAGCCTGTTTCATCCCGTTGCTGTCGGGTGCGCCATTAGGCCATACTTTTAATTTGATATCCTGTGTCATGCCTGAAAAGCTGATAATGACCAATGTGAAAATTGTAAGTGTTGTTTTCATCCGAATAGATTTTGTTTTTTAATTGCCGGATGGAACTCGCATATGAGATATTCATCCATGTTTGTGTTTTTCGAACATGCTCGTTTCATAATTAATTATGATTTTGCGCCAATAAAATAATGATCCTTGTCGGAAAAAAGAATGTTGAAGGTAGTTAAAGATCCGTAGATGCGGGTGATGTATTGCTGCATGTTTATTTTTTCTTCGTCGGTCAATACCGGATGACTGTTAATGTTTTGTTCGAGAACCCTAAGCCGGTCACGTAACATGACAATTTTGTGAAAGAAGCTTTCGATAGGTATTTCTTTGGGCTTTAGCGACAAATTTGCCGGTTGCAGGAGCATATTTCCGCCTGTCCATTTATCGCCGAGAGGTATGATTTCCTGAAGGGCACTCTGTTCTTCCAACACAAAACGCAGTACTTTTTCGATTTCGGACAAGGTAAGCGAATTTTTGGGTTTTTCTTCCGGGGCTTCAATAACCTCCAGATCTTCATTTCTTTTGGTGATTTCTATCTTCCCCCCCCGTTCAAAAAATATTTCATAGGAGGTTATTTTATTTTTGCTGACGATTCCTTCTCCGTAACGCGGATGGTCAACACGCGTTCCAACTGCCAGTTCTTCCATTTGATTCAGTTTTAATTTTTTTTATGTTTCACTTATACTGAGCCTTTGCATGAGCCTTGTTCATGAATCGGGTTCTAAAAATACAAATTTATGCCGAATCGCTTGTGTGAATGTTGAAATTTTGTCTGGCAATAAAGTTGGTTTTGTTTACTGATAAAATCCTTTATTTTTACGCTATGTTTTTAACCTTGTTCATACAAGGAATCCTGATCGGATTCCTTGTTTCCATACCGTTGGGACCAATAGGCGTTTTAGTTATCCAGCGAACTGTAAATAAAAGCAGGATTGCCGGACTTTTATCAGGAATGGGCGCAGCTTTGTCTGACACCCTTTACGCGATTATTGCCGGTTTTAGTCTGACTTTTGTAATTGATTTTATTCACGTAAACGAAATCCTTTTTCAATCCATTGGCGCATTAATCGTGCTGGGCCTGGGAATAAATATTTTCTTTAAGAATCCGGTATCCGATTTACGCCGCAATAAACTTCGGGGTAATACCCATTTTCAGGATATTATCTCCAGCTTTCTGATTACTTTCTCCAATCCACTTACCGTTTTTGTTTTTCTGGCTGTTTTTACCAGTTCAGGTGTAGCCAATAGTCTCGAAAAACCCTTTTATGCGTTTTTTGTGATACTTGGAGTTTTTACGGGAGCTTTTATCTGGTGGTTTTCATTATCAGGAATCGTGAGTCTTTTCCGGCATAAAATAAACCTTCGGGTTCTTTGGTGGATCAATAAAACTGCCGGCGTTTTAATTGTACTGTTTGTTCTGACAACTGCTCTGGTTGTCATTCAGAAAGGACTTAGCATTGCTTGAAAAGACGGATCATTACGTCGGTAAAGAATTTTGGAGCTGCAACCGGTTTGTTTGTCAGCGCATTGAAAAATACCAGAACCACTTCTCCTGAATTGATCAGTTCCCCTTTTTCGTTGTAAATCTCGGTCTTTATCGGGAATTTTACTTGCGGGATGGTATCAACAATGGTACGAATAGTTAGTAAATCGTCGTAATAGGCTACCAGTATCTTCGTAATATACCCTGATTTTAGTCTCAGTTACAATCATGGTCAATGTGGTTTTAGTGACTATTTGAAGGGAGAATTGGGCTCTTTCGCCATGTGGTTGTAAGTTAATTTATCGAGCAGTGCGGGGAAGAATTTACCCAGCAGTACGGTCAGTTTACCTTCGGTGAAAGTCAGGATTAAATCACGCCTGCGTTTTTGAACAGCGTGAACAATGTGCCGGGCACATTCTTCTGCCGACATCATTTTACTTTCATCACGGGGTGTTTCACCTTGCTGGGTTCCATCTGATGTCAGGGATACTTTCCGTACTTCTGAAGCTGTAAATCCGGGTGCAGCGACTAAAACATGCAATCCTTTTTTCAGATTTTCGATCCTGACAGTATCCAGAAATCCCCGAACGGCATATTTTGACGCGGAATAACCGCTTCTTCCCGGCAAGCCGACGTAACCGGCAACTGAAATAATTCCCACCAGGCTGCCTTTGGTTTTCAGTAAGTGGGGCAATGCATATTTGCTGCAGTATACCGTTCCGTAAAAATTAACATCCATCAGTTGTCTGATCACATTCAGATCAACTTCCTCGAACAATGCGCGCATTGAAATTCCTGCATTGTTGATCAGAACATCAATTTTCCCGAACCGTCTGATGGTTTCTTCCATCAACAAACGGCAGTCGTTTTCAATGCTTACATCCGTTTTCTGAATCAGGATATCGGTTCCGGGAAGTTCAGACTTAAGTTCCTCCAGCAGTTCAGTGCGACGGGCTCCCAAAACCAGGCTGGCACCTTTCGATGCAAATTCCAGTGCCAGTGCACGCCCGATTCCTGAAGAAGCACCAGTAATGACAACTACTTTATTTTTCACAATTATCTGTTTGAATTTTATTGTTAGCAAAATTAGTCTAAATTTTGAAGGACACTCCAATAGAAAACTAACAATCGTCTGTTTATAAAATATCCGGCTTTTTTTCGATTAAATGCCGGTCGTGTTTGCAAAAAAGAAAATAGCGTCTACCTTTGCAGCGCTTTATCAGTCAGGTAAGGCATTTAAGGATGACTCAGTAGCTCAGCTGGTAGAGCACATCCCTTTTAAGGATGGGGTCCTGGGTTCGAACCCCAGCTGGGTCACGAAAGGTAAAAGACAGTTTACCGACAAATCAGGAAAAGCCTTCTAAATTCAACGTTTAGAGGGCTTTTTTCTTTCTTATTTATACCAACTAAAAGACAAAGAAAAGCCAACTTTAACGATAAACTCGGTACTAAATCGGTACGGTGAATCGAAAAGTAAAAATCGTACCGATTTCTGTCATAAGTCCCTGAAAAGTCGCGCATTGTCCCATAAAGACTCGCCCTGTTACATGTTCAATAACTTAGTTTTGTAACATTAAAAATGTAACGGTATGAGAAGTACTTTCAATATCCTTTTCTACATCAAAAGGAATGAGCCGAAAAAAGACGGCAGAGTCGTGATTATGGTGCGTATAACGATTAATGGTATCCGTTCCCAATTTAGTAGTAAGTTGCTTGTACAACCCGAGCAGTGGGACAGCAAAAATGAACGGGTAAAAGGCCAGGTTGCCGAAGCCAGAAACCTGAACAGGTTGCTTGAGAATGTACGTTCATCGCTAAATGTGCATTATAACAAATTCATGAGCATTGACGGGCATGTGAACCCTGAAAGGCTAAGAAACATTTTCCTTGGGCATGAGGAACAGGAACAGACAATTATCTCGTTTTTCGATAAATTTAACGACCAATACAAATTAAAAGTCGGAACGACATCTACCCACAGAACTTATACGCGCTACCTCCTTACACGAGAACGGCTGGTTGAGTTTATGAAGCAGCGGTATAACCTTTCCGATATATCAATAAAAGAAATGACAGTTTCTTTTATTGATGAGTTTTATTTGTATATACGGAACAATACCGAATGCAACCATAATTCCTCCTTAAAATTTCTTCAACGGTTTCGGACAATTTTATATTTTGCCAAAAACAGCGGGCTTAGTTTTAACGACCCGTTTGGTAGCTTTCGATTTCGGTACGACAAAGTAAACCGTGGTTATCTGGATCAGGACGAACTGGATATTCTATATACAAAGAAGTTTTCTTCAGCTCGGTTATCCCAGGTTCGGGACATATTTATATTTAGCTGTTACACGGGACTGGCTTACGTGGATATTTTTGAATTAACCGAAGATAAGATCAGAAAAGCTTTTGACGGTCATCTTTGGATCATGACCAAACGGCAGAAAACAGATGTCAATACCAATGTTCGCCTGTTGGATATTCCTTTAACAATATTGGAGCGATATAAAGGCAAACAGAAAAACGGGAAAGTGTTACCGGTGATTAGTAATCAAAAAACAAACGATTATCTGGAAGAGATTGCCGATATATGCGGAATCGATAAGAAAATTACGTTTCATTTGGCAAGACACACTTTTGCGAGTACCGTTGCTTTGGGGAACGATGTGCCGATGGAAAGCATACAAAGCATGCTTGGCCATGCAGATATAAAGACGACCCAGATATACGCCCATGTAATCGACCGCAAGCTAAGCAGGGACATGGATAAAATGGCAAAGGTTGTCAATAACCGTAATCCCGTGGAAAATGCGGCAGCAATCAAAGCTCGCATGGCTGAAAGTATGGATTACGAAAAAGAACCTGTTCTGTCTGTAGTTGAAGATAAATCCAAAATAAAATACCTGATTACGGATGAAACCTACCTGTTTTCAAAGAAAGGCAAGCTGAAAGAAATATCCGAACGGGACTTCTTTATATCTGTAGTTGAACGGAACTTTAAGATTCTGTATACGTCCCCAAATATAAAGTTTGCAACCAACGGAACGGAAATAATTATCGGTTCAAAATTCTTTGGTGAGATTATGGGAGGATATTACAGTCTGAATAACCAGGTTGGCGTATTTGAAGATTTCCGCTACGGTATTATCAATGTACAAGAGTTGAAATCAATAGTACCTCAAAATCAAATGTGCCGTAAAGCTGTATCTGAATAATTAACAAAATAATCGCCATGAATAGAGGATGTGTAAAGATCAAAGGATCAGGGAATCAGGGATTTATTGTTGAAGCCAAGATGGTTGATGGTAACCTGTGGCTTACCAAACATGAAATGGCTGATCTGTTTAATACAAATGTCAG